>AEPI01000027.1 GCA_000193795.2 Neisseria lactamica NS19
TGCCGAATCCGCGCCTCAAGACACAACCGCCGCAGAACCTGCCGGCGAAATTGCCGCAGAACCCGTTGCAGAACCCGCCGGCGAAGTTGCACCCGAACCCGTTGCAGAACCCGCCGGACAGGCAGCCGCCGAAGAAGGCGGGGACGGACTGTTTGACGATTCATACACGATGCTGACGGCAGGCGGCGGGGCGGCACTGATTATCGCCCTGCTGCTTGTGCGCCTTGCCCGAACCAAACGCGCGCGCCGCACGGAAGAATCCGACCTTGCAGAAAGTGCGGAATCCGGCCCGGACGGCGCATCGGACGACGGCATAGAAATCACCTTCTCCGAAACCGAAATCCCGACAGCGTCCGAAACCGCGCCCCAACCGGACGGAAATACCCCGCTTGCCTTGGATGAAGAGGCCGAACAAACCTTGTCGGCAGAACAAACGTTCGATGTAGGGGCAGACACCCCTTCCGGCCATATCGATTTGGATTTCGGCAGTTTGGAAACCGCGCAAAACGGCATCGTATCCGGCGCGCTTACGCAGGATGAAGAAACCCAAAAACGCGCGGATACCGATTGGAACACCGTCGAATCCACAGACAGCGTGTACGAACCCGAAACCCCCAACCCGTACAACCCGGTCTCCATCGTTACCGATACACCCGAGCCGGATTTTGCCGAAGGCAAGCCGGAAACCGCCGGTGCAGATTCCGACAACATCCCTGCCTGCCACGAAGAGGCAACGCCTGCCCAATTCTTCTCAGGCACGCAGGCACCTTCCGGACTGGCAGGATTCCTTAAAGGTTCCTCTCCCGAAATCATCTTAGAAAAAACCGTTGGCGAAGTCCAAACGCCGGAAGAGTTGCACGACTTCCTGAAAACATATGAAACCGATACCGTTTCAGACAACGCGCCCGAAACGCCCGATTTCCATACCGCCGCAGACGATTTGTCCGCACTGATGCAGCCTTTTGAAGCACCGGCCGTTGAAGAAAATGCAGCGGAAACCGTTGCCGAAACGCCCGATTTCCATACCGCCGCAGACGATTTGTCCGCACTGATACAGCCTTTTGAAGCACCGGCCGTTGAAGAAAATGCGGCGGAAATCACTTTGGAAACACCTGATTCCAACGCCCCCGAGGCAGACGCTTTGCCCGACTTTCTGAAAGACGGGGAAAAAGAAACGATAGATTGGAGCATTTCCCTTGCGGAAGAAAATATCCCGAGCAATGCGGGTGCCGGATTTGCTTCGGAAGCTGCGGGTTCTGATACGCCTGCCCAAGCGAAATACGACCTTGCCGAAATGTATCTCGAAATCGGCGACCGCGATGCCGCTGCCGAAACCGTGAAAGAGTTGCTGGAAGAAGCCGAAGGCGATGTATTGAAACGCGCCCAAACGTTGGCACAGGAATTGGGCATTTAATCCGAATCCGCCCTTCGCAAACAAAAAGATGCCGTTTCCGACGGCATCTTTTTTGCTTGGCTGCGTTTAAAATGGTGTTGATTTGCTTATATGGAATGCCGGACGGGCATTATTTTATCATTTGAAGTGATGTTGTTTTAATGTGGCGCCGGCAGGCATACCCGGCCTTCAAGGTATTCAATCGGACGACTTGCCGCCTGCCCCTCCGTATCACAAATCCCTTACACCTGATTATCCGATAACCGGATTTCCCGTCCGCGCGCAAACCGCCGGCAGCAAAATGCCGTCTGAACCCCAAAAGGCTTCAGACGGCATTGGCGGCGGTATCGGGGTATCAGGCAGTCTGATAGGCAACCGAATCGTTACCGCTGTTTTTTTGGATAAACTCGATTTTGTAGCCGTCGGGGTCTTCGACAAAGGCAATGACGGTTGTGCCGTGCTTCATCGGACCGGCTTCGCGGACGACGTTTCCGCCCTGCCGCTTCACACGTTCGCAGGCTTCGTAGGCATCGTCCACTTCAATGGCGATGTGTCCGAAAGCATTGCCCGAATCGTATTGCGCCGTGTCCCAGTTGTGGGTCAGTTCCAAAACGCTGCTGTCCGCCTCGTCGCCGTAACCGACAAAGGCAAGGCTGAACCTGCCTTCCGGATAATCCTTGCGGCGCAAAAGCCTCATCCCCAAAACGTTTTGGTAGAAATCAAGGGATTTTTCGAGATTGCCCACGCGGAGCATAGTATGGAGTAAGCGCATTTTTCGTGTTCCTCATTGGTGGTAGTTAAACTTCGCTTATGATGCGATTGCGGATATAAATGATAGCAATTTTCCTGCTTCTTCATCGGCATCTAACATTTCTGTCGTAATTTTAAATGATTTATCATACCAAAGTGTTGTATTGATTCCATTTGCCTCTTCTTCCCACAATACAATAACACCGTCACTAAATCCCAAACCATCATCTAATCCATTTAAATCTAACTCTCCAAAAAATTCATAATTCATTTTTTCCATATTCTCCCTCATTACAGTTTAAATCTCTTCTGTAAATTCACTTGTTACATCTATCCATTTTTCTGTATCTATTTCTTTATCATTCATATATCTTTCAATAAAAGAAATAATAGTTTCTACTTTATTAAAGAATGCACGATAATGCTTAAATTTATTTTCGTTCTCATATTTTCTATACTCTATTAGATAAAAAGCTCTTTCATCAAGAGCACTTGCTTCATAATTTAAATTAGACTTAATAAACTTCACTACAGGTTCTAAATCATCTAATATACCTATATCATAGTGAACTTGTATGTAATTAGGATTTTTTTTTGAAGTATCATAAAGTGAAATCCACTCCTCACTATCTTCTGTAAACAGATTTTTTATAATTACTTTCAGTCCCTCTAAATCAGCTTTTTTATTGCTGATGTATTCTGTATCAAATTTTTTCATTTTATCCCCCTAAGTTTCATATAGACTTCGACATTTTTAATATTATATTCTTTAAAGTAAATTATTTACCTTTAATACAATATCTTTGATTTTACCCATCAATTCCTACATCAAAAATATCTTCATACAAACCTTCAAATTCAATATCTAAGATATGTTCATAGTCAATGATATGCTCTGTATATGTTAATAAAGTTGTATTTCCCATTCTTCTAAATATCGGCTTACCTAATTTAGATATAATACTTTCAGTATTTTCATTAGGATAACAGTCTCAAATTTGCTTTTAAATTTTCTAGTATATTTTCCATTTTAGCTTCTCTATTTTAAAATTTAACTTTCCCATGCAATATCCATAATTTCAAAATTACTATTAAATTTAACTGCGAGTATTTCATCACTTTCTTCAGGAGATATCATATAGTCTACAATAATTATATTTTCTCCATCTGCCCAAATTCCTATATTTGTAACTTTCATACACTGTACAAATTCTTTTACATCTTCTGGTAAATCAAGTTCTATCTCTTCTCTATGAAAATCTATGTATTCACTATCTTCTAATAAATATGCTTCTAATGCTTTCCTAGCAATTTCATCATTGTTACCAAAGTTCGTTAAAAAATTAGAAAAGACATCTAACATTTCTGTCGTAATTTTAAATGATTTATCATACCAAAGTGTTGTATTGATTCCATTTACCTCTTCTTCCCACAGTACAATAACACCGTCACGAAATCCCAAACCATCATCTGATCCATTTAAATCTAATTCTCCAAAAAATTCATGATTCATTTTTTCCATATTCTCCCTTTTTTCAATTTCCTCTTGGCACTCTTTTATGACTTCCTTGGTGGTGGTTAAACTTCGATTTTATTCGGGGTAAACGTCTGCCATTTGTTGCAGGCGGGACAGTGCCAGAAAAAGGCTTGGGATTTGAAGTGGCAGTTGCGGCAACGGTACATCACGCTGCGTTGGAGCTGCCGCCCGACAACCGAACGCATCATATCGGCATCGGCTTTCCAGGCCGGATCCATATCGCTGATTCTCAAACCGAGCAGGCGGTAAACACCGTTCAAGTCCGGCTTGCGCCGAACAAGCTCGATAGCAGTTTGTGCAGCCTCTTTCTCCCCCCTGAGCAATAAGGATTTCTCGTACACGACGTTAATCAAATCCAATTCGGGGAAAGTCTGCATATATCCGGTCAGGCGGTCCAAGCCTTCTTCGGGTTTGCCCTGCGCGGCATAGGCCTCGTAAAGTTTTTCGCCGACCATACTCAAATAGGCGTGGTTTTGCTGTTCGATGGCGGCATAGGCATCGACGGCGGCGGGGAAATTGCCCAGCCTGTACTCGAGATTGCCCAAAATCATATTGGCGCGGGTACATCTTTTGTTGGCCTCAAGGGCCTTGCCGACATTAAAACGTGCAACATCAAAATTGGACTTAAACAATGAAGCCTGTGCAAGCTCGCAATAAAATTGCGCGATTTCAAATTGATAAGTCTGCTCGTCATGACTGAGCAGCCGGGCGGTTTCAACCGCTTTTTCCCAATCCCTGTCCTGCTGGTAGATATGGAGCAGGTGCTGGCGGGCCTCGTGCGCCATTTCACCGTCTTGCAGCCCCAAAAAAATCTGTTCGGCGCGATCGACCAAGCCCGCGCTTTGATAATTCCGCGCCAGCTCGAACAGGACGCGTGCACGCTTTTCGCCGACCGTATCGGGAGAATCGAGCATTGTCCGGTGTATGTTGATGGCTTTGTCGTTTTCGCCGCGCTGGCGGTAAAGTTTGCCGAGGGTGAGGTTCAAATCATACGATTGCGGCCGGCCGTCGACGACTTCCGCCAACTCCCTTGCCGCGCGCCCGCTGTTGCGGTCGACCAAAGCATCCAGGCTTTTATAAAACCCCGAAGGGATGCTTTTTGCCTGCTTCAACACGGTCTTCATATCCACGCGGGCGGCAAACCAGCCCATTGCAAAGAAAACGGGCAAAAGGATAATCGGCAGCAGGATAATCCATAATTCGTTGTCCATATCGGCTTTCTCAAGGCTGTTTGGCAGATTCGGCAGCATTTTGTGCCGGTGGTGCAGTCAATTCCTGTCCGCTCAAGCGCGCACTTTTCTTCACTTCGGCACGCAGGCGGCTGTTTTCGCCGCGCAAGGACAGCAGCCGCCCGAACAGGGCAAACATTCCGAACACGATGCCGACGACAAACGCGCCGAACAATACGACAATCAGCGGCAAATCGAATTTCTGCCCCGGCAGGTAGGAAAAGGTAACGGCATCCGTATTAATGACGGCAAGCAGCAGGAAGAACAGCAGGATGATGATTTTGACGACGGTATAAATAAGTTTCATATGCGTTCCGCAGGTAAGACAGACGGGCGGCGCACCCAAACGGTGCGGCAGCCGGATTGTGCAAGTTTAAACGATTTGGACGCTTCCGGATAGGGAAGCCGC
Organism: Neisseria lactamica NS19; assembly: GCA_000193795.2. Lineage (GTDB taxonomy): Bacteria > Pseudomonadota > Gammaproteobacteria > Burkholderiales > Neisseriaceae > Neisseria > Neisseria lactamica_A. The sequence continues at coordinate 5,319 of AEPI01000027.1, forward strand.
TGACACGGGCAGTCCGCAATGCTAACATATGCAAAGACAAACTCCCCGCGCCGATACAAAATTGCCATGCAATCAATCAATCAATCAATCAATCAATCAATCAATCAATCAACAAAATTGTAGGCTTTGCCCTAACCTGCCGCAAGCCTGACGAAGTATTTGATTTTCTCACGCGCCACGCCGTCCCCTTCTCCCCCATCGGGGGGATGACCAACCAAAATATCCTGCTGAATCTGCCCGGCGGGAAATTTGTCCTGCGCCTGCCCCATTCCGCCCGCGCCGCCTTGATCGACCGGGGGCACGAGGCGTTTAACAATGATTTGGCGTACCGCGCCGGTTTGAATGTGGAAACGCCTGTTTTGGATGTGCAAAGCGGTGTGAAGCTGACGCGTTATCTGGAAAACTCCGCGCCCTTAAATCAAACGCAACTGCAAGACGAACGCTGCCTGCGCCTGGTTGCGGGTAACTTGTGCCGGCTGCACGGCGGAAACTTTGCCTTCCGCAACACATTCAATGCCTTTGACGCATTCCGCCGGTATTTTTCCTTATTGCAGGACAAGGATTTGTTCCTGAAGGCGGACGCGCGTATGGACAGGCTTGCGGATGCTTTTTGGCGGCTGGAAGGCGTATGCCGGAAACTGCCCCTGCGCCCGTGCCACAATGATTTGGTACCGGAAAATATGCTGTTGCAGGGGGAGGGGCTGTTTTTTATCGATTGGGAGTATTCGGGTATGAACGACCCCTTGTTCGACCTTGCCGCCGTTATCGAGGAGGGGCGGATGCCGTCTGAAGCGGCAGGCTGCCTGCTGGAGGCCTATCTTGCCGGCGGGGCTTCAGACGGCATCTCGGCGCGGGACGCGGCGGCGCGCCTGAACATCCACCGGTTTTGCCAAAACGTGCTGTGGTTTTTGTGGACGAAGGTTAAAGAGGAACAGGGCGAAGATTTCGGCGGTTATGCGGCACGGCGGCTGGCGGCGGCGTTTGAACTGTCGGCGGTGCTGCCGTGATGCGCGGCTATCTGTTCGGAGCGGCCTCGGCGGTATTTTGGGCAGCTTCCGGCCTGTTGTTCGACCGTTTGCCGTTTGCGCGCGGCGCGGCATTCGGACAGATGGTTTTTTTGCTGTTTTTGATTGATTTGTGTTCTTTGTCGGCAGTGTGGGCGGGCTTGGGGAGCGGCGGGCGGCCGGGGTTTCGCGGCGTTTTTTGGCGGCCCGCGTTGTCGGGGCTGCTCGGCGGGCCGGTCGGTATGTCGGCATACCTTTTGGGCATCCATTACCTGACGGTATATTACGCCGCGCCTTTATCGTCCCTGTTCCCCGTATTGGCGGCGGCTTTGTCGGCTTGGTTTTTAAAGGAACGCACAGGGACGGCGGCGCGTGCCGGTTTCGCGCTGGCGGTACTCTCTTCGGCGGGCTTGGCTGCGGATGCGGGCGGACGGGGCGGACTGAACGCCTTGGGGTTGGTTTGTATCGCGGTGTGCGTTTCGGGCTGGTCGCTCGAGGTTGTTTTGTCTGCCCGGACGATGCGTACGCTCTCCGGCCTTCAGGTTTATTGTTTGCGCCTGTGCGGATCGGTATGCGGCTACCTGCTGATCCTTGTCTGCCTGTCTGCCCGGGGGTTTTCTTTAAATCCCTCCGATTTGTACGACGCGCGCATCATCGGCATCATTGCCTTCGGCGCGTTGTCTTATGCCTGTTATTATCAGGCGATTTATCTGTTGAAACCCCTCAAGGCGATGGCTTTGAACATCACCTACCCTGTTTGGGCGATGGTTTTGGGGTTCTTCGTTTACCGCCACCCGGTTCCGCCGTCCGCCATAATGTGGGCGGTTTTGTTGGGAACCGGCGCGGCATTGAGCCTGTGCGGGCGGAAAGGTGAAATATGAATGCCATTATTTTGGCGGCGGGGCTGGGCAGCCGCTTTAAAGAAATGACGCAAACCGTCCACAAAGCCCTTTTGGACATCTGCGGCACGCCCAACCTCGAAAGGACGCTGTCCTTCCTGCGCGAAGCCGGCATAAGCAATATCGCCGTCGTGACCGGCCATTTGCACCGGCAATTCGATTATCTTCAAGAAAAATACGGCTGTATTTTGATTCACAACGAAAAATATCGGGAATACAACAGCATCTATTCCTTTTCGCTGGCGCGTGATTTTTTCAACGGCTGCTACGTCATCGATGCCGACGTGGTGCTCGGCCGCAATATTTTTTTAAACCGCCCTCGGCACAGCACCTATTTCACCGTCGTCCGCGCACGCACGCACAACGAATGGCTGCCTGTTTCAGACGGCACCGGACGGGTCGTCCGCATCGACATCGGATCCCAACCCCGCCCCAGCCTGTCGGGCGTGTCTTATTGGACGGCGGAGGACTGCCGCACCGTCTTAAACCTGCTCGGTGCATACGCCGGCGCGGAACGCTTGGAAAACCCCAAACTCTATTGGGACAACATCCCGATGGAACACCTCGGCAAACTGGACATCCGCACCGAGCTGCTCGGCAGCGGCGACATATTTGAAATGGACGACCAAGAAGACTACCGCGCCATCTTACGGCAACTCTCCCCCCCTTAAAGAACGGCAATGCCCCGACGCGCAAGGCGGTGCATAAAACGCGCCCCTGCCGTATTGCCCGGACAGGTTTGCCGCTGCAGATGACGGCGTTTCAACCGGAAAGGAATTTAGATGAAAAAACTGACACTCAGGGAACAACAGCTTGTCTGCCTCGACATTTTGGACGATTTCCACGCCCTGTGCGAACGGCACGGCATCCGCTATTCGCTCGGCGGCGGCACACTGATCGGCGCGATACGCCACCAAGGCTTCATCCCTTGGGACGACGACATCGACGTTTATATGCACTTCGACGAATACCAAAAATTTGTCGGTGTCTGGCAGAAAACCGCGCACCCGCACTATTTTTTGGAAACCATCGAAGACATACGCGCCCGGCACAGCGGCGAAATGGCAAAAATCTTCGATCCCCGTGCGGAACTCATCGACGCATACGGCAAAAAAAGCCCTTTATTTATCGACATTTTCATTTATGACGGCGTACCTGATGAACCCAAAACCATTTTCCGTATGATGAAAAGACACCGCCGCATCAAGCTGCGTTTTTCTTCCTGCAAAAAAAGATGGTTGAAAGCAAAAGAAGGCAGCCTGAAACACAAAATTTTTTGCCGTTTTTAAGTCGTTTTCTGTTTGACAAAATGACGCAAAACCTTCAACAATTTCGAGCCGCCCACCCCATTCGGGAATGCGGTTTCATCGGCTTGGTTTTATCTGATTACGGCGGCTGGCGGAAATCCTATATGCCCAAAAAATATTTCGACAGCGTCGTCTATAAAACATTCGAGGGCAGGCAGTTTCAAGTGATGAACGGCTACCACGAACACCTGACGCAATATTACGGCGACTATATGCGGCTGCCGCCCGAAGAAGAACGGAAACCGCACCATACGTCCGAAGCATACCTGTTGCCCGAATGAGCGCGCCCGGGCAGATTGTCATCCGTCCCCGATACGGATTAAAATGTCCAGGTACATATCCGAACAAGAAAGGCTTTACATTATGAGCAGACCCGTACCCGCCGTATTCGGCAGCGTTTTTCACGCCCAAATGCCCGTCCTCGCCTACCGCGAAGGCAAATGGCAGCCGACCGAATGGCAATCTTCCCAAGACCTCTCCCTCGCACCGGGCGCGCACGCCCTGCACTACGGCAGCGAATGCTTTGAAGGCTTGAAAGCTTTCCGTCAGGCAGACGGAAAAATCGTACTGTTCCGCCCGACCGCCAACATCGCGCGTATGCGGCAAAGTGCGGACATCCTGCACCTGCCGCGCCCCGAAACCCAAGCTTATCTAGATGCGCTGGTTGAATTGGTCAAACGCGCCGCCGACGAAATTCCCGATGCGCCTGCCGCGCTGTACCTGCGCCCGACCTTAATCGGTACCGATCCCGTTATCGGCAAAGCCGGTTCTCCTTCCGAAACCGCCCTGCTGTATATTTTGGCTTCCCCCGTCGGCGACTATTTCAAAGTCGGCTCGCCCGTCAAAATTTTGGTGGAAACCGAACACATCCGCTGCGCCCCGCATATGGGCCGCGTCAAATGCGGCGGCAACTACGCCTCCGCCATGCATTGGGTGCTGAAGGCAAAAGCCGAACACGGCGCAAATCAAGTCCTGTTCTGCCCGAACGGCGACGTCCAAGAAACCGGCGCATCTAACTTTATCTTGATTAACGGTGATGAAATCATTACCAAACCGCTGACCGACGAATTCCTCCACGGCGTAACCCGCGATTCCGTACTGACGGTTGCCAAAGATTTGGGCTATACCGTCAGCGAACGCAATTTCACAGTTGACGAACTGAAAGCTGCGGTAGAAAACGGTGCGGAAGCCATTCTGACCGGTACGGCTGCGGTTATTTCTCCGGTAACTTCTTTCGTGATTGATGGCAAAGAAATCGAAGTGAAGAGCCAAGAACGCGGCTACGCCATCCGTAAGGCGATTACCGACATCCAATACGGTTTGGCGGAAGACAAATACGGCTGGCTGGTCGAAGTGTGCTGATGCTTTAAATACAAAATGCCGTCTGAAACCCGTTTGGCGTTTCAGACGGCATTTTCGCGTCCGGACCGTTTCCGCCGCACCTGCCGCAAGTCGGGCATTTCCCTGAAAATATGTTTCAGACGGCAAAACGCCGCCCGAAACAGACTTGCGGCACGGACGGCGTACAGATTTGAAAACGGCGGATTATTCCCCGGTGCCCAAGGCATTGATGCTGTAACCGCCGTCAACATAAGTGATTTCGCCGGTAATGCCGGACGACAGGTCGGACAGCAGGAAGGCGGCGGTATTGCCGACTTCTTCGATGGTAACGTTGCGGCGGAGCGGATTGTGGGCGGCGACGTGTCCCAAAAGTTTGCCGAAATCGGCGATGCCGGATGCGGCAAGCGTTTTAATCGGGCCGGCTGAAATACCGTTGCAGCGGATGCCCTCTTGACCCAGACAGGCGGCGGTAAAGCGGATACCTGCCTCAAGGCTGGCTTTTGCCATACCCATCACGTTGTAGTTCGGAATCGCGCGTACCGCGCCCAAGTAGCTCAGGGCGACGATGGCGGAGTTTCTGCCGCGCATCATCGGACGAGCGGCTTTTGCCAATGCGGGCAGGCTGTATGCGGAAATTTCGTGTGCGGTGTTGAACGCTTCGCGGCTGATGCTGTCGAGGAAGTCTCCGCTCAAGGCTTCTTTCGGTGCGAAGCCGATAGAGTGCACCAAACCGTCCAAGCCGTCCCAATGTTTGCCCAAGTCGGCGAACACTTGGTTGATTTCGTCATCGCTGGCGACATCGCAGCGGAACACGAGTTCGGAATCCAATTCGGCGGCCATTTTGCGGACGCGCTCTTCCAGTTTGTCCACAACGTAGGTAAACGCCAAATCCGCGCCTTGTTCGCGGCAGGCTTTGGCGATGCCGTAGGCGATGGAACGTTCGGAAATCATACCGGTAATCAGAATTTTTTTGCCTTGCAGAAAACCCATTTTGTATCCTTCAAATAGTGTTCGGTTCGTTCTAAACCGTTGATTATAGCAAATTGTCCCTGTTTCTGTGTTTTCACGTTGCAGCGTGCAGACGGCAATGCCGTCTGAATCGGGTTTCAGACGGCATCGGACGTTTCAAATACGGTTTAAGGCATCAGATGCCGCGCAGCAATTCGTTGACGCTGGTTTTGGCGCGGGTTTGCGCGTCCACGCGTTTGACGATGACGGCGCAGTAGAGGCTGTGGCTGCCGTCTTTGGAAGGCATACTGCCGGACACGACGACCGAACCGGCCGGCACACGTCCTTGATAAATTTCGCCGGTGGTGCGGTCGAAGATTTTGGTGGATTGACCGATGAACACGCCCATAGAAATCACGCTGCCTTCTTCGACAATCACGCCCTCAACGATTTCAGAACGCGCACCGATGAAGCAGTTGTCTTCAATGATGGTGGGTGCGGCCTGCAGGGGTTCGAGTACGCCGCCGATACCGACACCGCCGCTCAAGTGGACGTTTTTGCCGATTTGCGCGCAAGAGCCGACGGTTGCCCAAGTATCGACCATCGCGCCTTCGTCGACGTATGCGCCGATGTTGACGTAAGACGGCATCAGCACGACATTTTTGGCAACGAAGCTGCCGCGACGCGCAACCGCACCCGGAACTGCGCGGAAGCCTGCGTTTTTGAACTCGTCTTCAGACCAATCGGCAAACTTGGTCGGCACTTTGTCAAAGTATTTGTTCACGCCGTCGTTGAGGACTTCGTTGTCTTGGATGCGGAAGGACAGCAGCACGGCTTTTTTCGCCCATTCATTGACTTTCCATTCGCCCACGCCCAAGCGTTCGGCAACGCGCAATTTGCCTGAATCGAGTTGGCGGATGGTTTCCAACACGGCTTCTTTGACTTCGGGAGTAACGGTGGTCGGGGTGATGTCCGCACGGTTTTCAAAGGCGGTTTCGATGATGTTTTGCAAAGACATGGTATTTCCTTACTTATTTGAAATGTTTCGGAACGTTTGCCGTTATTTTCAGGGGCAGTACGTTTATTGGGAATTAATGCACTATTGTGCCACGCAAACGCATATTCGTCAGCAATACGCAGGCGGTTGCCGAACAACGGATTTCTGTGGACATAATATGTTTTTAGCGACCTTATTGGGATTTTAGAAGTTGGAGCCTTATCTAAAGTTGTACTTTCCTGTACGAATTAAGAGGAATGAGTAAACTTCATATCGACTGTTTCCCATAAAATTAGCTCCGTAAGGGTCTTTGCTTTCTGTAATCCCTCAATAAGTTCCTGGCTATATTTTTCATGGGTGTTTCTAACTTGCTTTTCCATTACTTGGCGTAGCTCTTCAATACTCAATCTTTCTCCTGTAGCTACAAAATGGCATTCGTATCTAACTATGCGGAATATGAAGTCCCAGAGTTTTCTTATTCTCCTTTTATCAATAAGTTTATAGACATCTCCTTTACCATCAATAAATCTCATATGTAAGAAGAGATTCCGCCAAATTTCCTCATCATCTGATATATAAATACCATCATATCGAATAATCTCATTAAGCAAGCAATAATTATTGCCTAATGAACTTACATCTATATTGTAAATAGGGAATTGCATAATCAGTATAGACTCACGCTGTATCCAAGACTCTGATCGATGATATCACCCAAGCTCTTGTTCTCTTGGTAAACTGCGAGATTGAATAGTAAAGTTCCTGTATCTGCGAGAAACCAAACACCAGCAACAATAGATCCGACACCATTAGCGTTCCGGAATCGGCGGGCGGCAGGCATATGCCTTTTTCCTCTCCCGAATCAATACAAAACAACGGCAGCACCTTCATGCCGCGCCGCCGCCTTTCAGACGGCATTCCCGATAAAACGCCATCAGCCCTTCGGTCGAGGAATCGTGTGCCGATGCGCCGTGCTGCAATTCGCCGCCTATGGTTTTTGCCAACTGTTTGCCATACTCAACCCCCCACTGATCAAAGGGATTAATATTCCAGATTACGCCTTGTACAAAAGTTTTGTGTTCGTAAGCCGCCATCAGCATACCCAAATTATAGGGCGAAAGGCGGTCAATCAAAATGCTGTTGCTGGGGCGGTTGCCCGGAAATTCTTTGTGCGGCGCAAGGCGTTCCCGCTCCGTTTCGGGCAGGCCTGCCAGTTCGGCGCGGGCTTCGTCCGAGGTTTTGCCCTTCATCAGGGCTTCGGCCTGTGCAAAGGCGTTGGCAACGACAAACCGGCCGCGTTCGTCCTCCCTGCCCTGCGCCGTCATCGGAACGATAAAATCGCAGGGAATCAGCCGGGTGCCTTGGTGCAAAAGCTGGAAATAAGCGTGCTGGCAATCAACCCCTTCCCCGCCGAACACGATGCCGCCCGTTTTGCACGCGGCGGGGCTGCCGTCTGAAGTGCGGCTTTTGCCCAAACTCTCCATATCGAGCTGGTTCAGCCACGCCGGCAGCAGGCGCAGGTTGTGGCTGTACGGAACGGCGGTCTGCCCGTCCGCGTTTTGAAAATTGTTGTACCACACGGCAATCAGCGCCATTAAAACGGGGATATTATGACGCGGCGGCGTACTGAAAAAATGCCTGTCCATCACGTGCGCCCCCGCCGACAACTCGCGGAAACACGCCCCGCCGACAGCAACCATTACCGGCAAACCGACCGGCGACCAGACGGAATAACGTCCGCCCACCCAATCGTACATCGCAAACACGCGCTCCGGCGCGATACCGAAAGCCGCCGCAGCCGCCGTGTCGGCAGACACCGCGCAAAAATGATGCGCCGCTTCCTGTTCCGAAAAACCCGCACCGCCATACCACGCCTTTACCGCCTGTGCATTGAGCAGGGTTTCCGGCGTTTTGAAGGACTTGCTGGCAACGCAAAACACCGTCGTTTCGGGGTTCAGACGGCATAAAACCGCATCCAGACAGGCAGGATCGGCGTTGGCGGCAAAATGAACGCCGATATGCCGTCTGAAGGGATAAAGTGCCTGAACGCACATCGCCGGCCCGAGGTAGGAGCCGCCTATGCCGATGTGGACAAAATCCGTAATCCGTTTCCCGGTTATCCCCTGATACGAACCATCGTCCAAACTGCGCGCAAAATCCAAAGCACGATTCAACTCGCGGCGGATTTCGGGCAGCACATTTTTACCGTCCGCACAAACCATTTCCACATCATCGGGCAGGCGCAAAGCCGTATGCAGCGCGGCACGATTCTCGCTGCCGTTCACCTTCGCACCCGTCCGCAAATCATAGATTTTACGTCCGAGCCCCGCCGCTTCGGCAAGATTGCAAAGCAGTTGCAGCGTATCCTCCCCGAGCCGGTTTTTGCTGTAATCGAACAACATACCGCCCAGCCGTTCGTGCATACGGTCAAAGCGGTCCGGTTCGCAGGCAAAGCGGTCGCGCAAAAGGATGTGGCGCGTATCCTGATGATGTTGTTCGAGCACCCGCCACGCCTGGGCAAAAGCATCCATGATTTTCCTTGATTCCAGATTCGGATTAAAAATATAACAGAATGCAGTGTAACAAACGAAAGCTGCTTTGGCGAATCTCCGGAACACCGCACTCCGCGTCCGACAGCACCTTATTTCCATATAGCGAAATACCCTCCGGCCGGAATTTGACCCGCAACAATATCCTGCAAGATTTATTGCGTGCGCATAGATGCCGGACAGCCGTTTAATAAGGTATAATCGCACCCGATTCCGTCCCGTTTGCCGCCCGCAGGCGGGATGTCGGCGGTTTCCATCTTACCGGGAACACGCCGATACTGTTTTTTAACGATATTTCTTACATTTTATTCCAATTACTTTACGGGGCTAGAATATGGCTAAAAATGGGGGATTTTCTTTGTTCGCAAAGAAAGAAAAACGCTTTATCTTTGAAGGCAGGCATTCTGCCTCCGACAAACTGGTCAACGGCGAAGTATCCGCGTTTACCGAAGAAGAGGCGCGCAAAAAACTCGCCAAACGCGGCATCCGCCCGCTGCAGATTACCCGTGTGAAAACAAGCTCCAAGCGCAAAATCACACAAGAAGACATCACCGTCTTCACCCGCCAGCTGTCCACGATGATTAAAGCGGGCCTGCCGCTGATGCAGGCATTTGAAATCGTGGCACGCGGACACGGCAACCCGTCTATGACGGAAATGCTGATGGAAATCCGCAGCAATGTGGAACAGGGCAGCACATTGAGCCGCGCATTCTCAAACCACCCGAAATATTTCGACCGCTTCTACTGCAACCTGGTTGCGGCGGGCGAAACGGGCGGCGTGTTGGAAAGCCTGTTGGACAAATTGGCAGTTTACAAGGAAAAAACCCAGGCCATCCGCAAAAAGGTAAAAACCGCGCTGACCTATCCGGTATCCGTCATCGCCGTCGCCATCGGTTTGGTATTCGTGATGATGATTTTCGTACTGCCCGCCTTTAAAGAGGTTTACGCCAATATGGGCGCGGAGCTTCCCGCACTGACCCAAACAGTGATGGATATGTCCGACTTTTTCGTCTCATACGGCTGGATGGTACTGATCGCACTGGGCTTTGCCATATACGGCTTCCTTAAATTGAAGGCGCGTTCGATTAAAATCCAACGGCGTATGGATGCCATACTGCTGCGTATGCCGATTTTCGGAGACATTGTCCGCAAAGGGACGATTGCCCGCTGGGGCAGGACGACGGCGACACTGATTGCGGCAGGCGTGCCTTTGGTCGATGTATTGGACTCCACCGCAGGCGCGGCGGGCAATTTAATCTATGAAGAAGCCACCCGGGAAATCCGTACGCGCGTCATCCAAGGTCTGTCTATGACTTCGGGGATGCGTGCGACGGAACTGTTCCCCAATATGATGGTGCAGATGTCCTCCATCGGCGAGGAATCGGGTTCTTTGGACGATATGCTCAACAAAGCCGCCGAATTTTATGAAGACGAGGTGGACAATGCGGTCGGTCGGCTGTCCGCTATGATGGAGCCGATCATTATCGTGATTTTAGGCTTGGTCATCGGTACGCTTCTGGTCGCTATGTATCTGCCGCTGTTCAACTTGGGCAACGTGGTCGGCTGACCCGTCATACGGATCCGGCGCGGATTGGTTCTGCGCCGGTTTGTTTTTGCTTTGAATATATATATCAAGGACAAAATATGTTTGCTTTGTCTGTACTGTCGCCGTTTGCCGTGCCTTTGGCAGCGGTGTTGGGACTGCTGGTCGGCAGTTTCCTGAATGTCGTCATTTACCGCGTGCCGATTATGATGGAACGCGGCTGGACGGTATTTGCCAAAGAACATTTAAACCTGCCGCTGACCGACGAGGAAAGCCGCACCTTCAACCTGATGAAGCCGGATTCCTGCTGTCCCAAATGCCGCGTGCCGATACGCGCGTGGCAGAACATCCCGATTGTCAGCTACCTGCTCCTGCGCGGCAAATGCGCCTCCTGCCAAACCAAAATCAGCATACGTTATCCCTCTATCGAGCTGCTGACCGGCGTATTGTTCGGGCTGGTCGCCTGGCAATACGGCTGGTCTTGGATTACGCTGGGCGGATTGGTACTGACCGCGTTTCTGATTTCCCTGACCTTTATCGATGCGGACACCCAATATCTGCCCGACTCGATGACATTACCCTTGATTTGGCTGGGGCTGATATTTAATTTGGACGGCGGCTTCGTGCCTTTGCAGTCTGCCGTTTTAGGTGCGGTTGCCGGCTATGGTTCATTATGGCTCTTATGTGCAGTGTATAAACTGCTCACAGGAAAAACCGGTATGGGCAACGGAGATTTCAAACTGATTGCCGCATTGGGCGCGTGGCTCGGCATATCCGCATTGCCCGTGCTAATTTTTGTTTCCTCGCTGATTGGCTTGGTCGCGGCAATCGTTATGCGCGTCGCCAAGGGGCAGCATTTTGCCTTCGGTCCCGCACTGACAGTTTCGGGCTGGATAATTTTTACGGCAAACGATTCCGTATGGCGGGCGGTCAACTGGTGGCTGACCCATCCGGTGCTGTAAGATGACGGTATGGGTCGGACTGACCGGCGGAATCGGCAGCGGCAAATCGGCAGCCGCGCAATGTTTTGCCGATTTGGGCGTGCCGCGCATCGATGCGGACGCGGCGGCGCACTCGCTGACGGCTTCAGACGGCATCGCCCTGCCGGAAATCAGGCGGCTGTTCGGCGACACCGTTTTCGACACACAGGGTTTGTTGCGGCGCGACATATTGCGTAAAGAAATCTTTGCCTCCCCATCGCGAAAAGCCTTGCTCGAATCCGTGATGTTGCCGCTGATTTTCTCAGAAATCAAAAAACAGCAAGAAACCTTTACCGATGCGGCTTACGGCATTGTCGAAATTCCGCTGCTGACGGAAAAGCGTCAATTTATCAGCCTGATACGGCGTGTCCTGACCATAAGCGCACCTTTGGAAAAACGTATCCGCAGGGTGATGGCCCGCAGCGGACTGACGCGCGGCGAAGTGGCTGCCGTCATCAGCCATCAGGCATCCGAATCCGAACGCCTGCTGCTTGCAGACGATGTGCTGCTCAATAACGGCAGCCTCAAAAACCTGCGTGAGAAAACAATGCGCCTGCACGCGTTTTATTCAGGGATTTTCGCCTCAAAACCAACACAAGGAAAACACAATGACTGAGTCGCGGCAAACACGCCTTCAAGTCAAATGTCCGACCTGTCAAACAGCAGTAGTATGGGAACCCAAAAACGCATTCCGCCCCTTCTGTTCGCAACGCTGCAAACTGATCGACTTGGGCGGATGGGCAGACGGGAAATATACGGTTTCCGACCAAACGGAAAGTTTGCCGGAAATATCCGAACCGGACGGCGCATACCGCTGACCGCCCCGCCCCGTCCTCCGGCAAACCCCTGAAAATCAAATGCCGTCTGAAACAAACACGCTTCAGACGGCATTTTCATTCCCAAACCTAATCGTTGGTATTTGCCGTTACCTCTTCCAATGAAGTAATGCCCTGCATAACTTTCAAAATACCGGCCCGGCGCAAATCCACCATACCCTCCTTATAGGCAACGTCCAAAATATCCACTTCCGTACCGTTGTTCATAATCACACGCTGCATTTCTTCGCTGATGGGCATAACCTCGTACACGCCCGCACGCCCCTTGTAACCCTGACCCCGGCAACGGTCGCAACCGACGGCGCGGTAAAGTTTCCAATCTTTTGCAAGATCCTCATCGGTGAAGCCGACCTCCTTCAGAGCAGAGGCAGACGGACGTTCCACTTCCTGTTTGCAGCTCGAACACAGCCTGCGTAAAAGACGCTGTGCCATAATCAGGCTGACCGAACTGGCAATATTAAACGGCGCGACACCCATATTCAGCATACGCGACAACGTTGCCGGCGCATTATTGGTGTGCAGGGTGGAAAACACCATATGCCCTGTCTGTGCCGCCTTAATCGCAATATCGGCAGTTTCCAAATCCCGAATCTCACCGACCATAATGATGTCCGGATCCTGACGCAGGAAAGACTTCAAAGCAGCGGCAAAAGTCAGCCCCTGCTTCTCATTGACGTTGACCTGATTGATGCCCGGCAGGTTAATCTCGGCAGGGTCTTCCGCCGTTGCAATATTTACCGACTCCGTATTCAAAATATTCAAACAGGTATAGAGCGACACCGTCTTACCCGAACCCGTCGGGACGGTTACCAACACCATACCGTAAGGACGGTGAATCGCTTCCAACAGCAATTTTTTCTGAAACGGCTCAAAACCGAGCTGATCGATGTTCAAAGACGCGGCATCGGAGTTCAAAATCCGCATCACAACCTTTTCGCCAAACAGCGTCGGCAATGTGCTGACACGGAAATCGACAGGCTTGCCGCCCTTTTGAAAGGTCAGCTGCATCCTGCCGTCCTGCGGTATCCGTTTTTCGGAAATGTCCAAACGCGACATTACCTTAATCCGGGAAGCAAGCTGCCCCCTTACCGCAATGGGCGGCTGAACCACCTCGCGGAGCTGCCCGTCCACACGGAAACGGATACGGGCATTGTGTTCGTAAAACTCGAAATGGATGTCGGATGCCCCGCTGCGCAAGGCATCAGACAAAGTTTTATGGATAAACCTCGGAACAGGGCCGTCTTCTGCCTCCTCGTTGTCGATATACAGGGTGTGGCTTTCCTCTTCCTCCTGCCCCTCCCCAAGCTCCTGAAGCAGCGATGTCGAACGCGAACCCACCCAATCGAGCAAACCCGCCAACTGGTCATCCTCGACAATGACCAATTCAACCTCAATCCCTGCGGCAGAAACGGTTTTCTGAATTTGCGGCATCTGTGTCGGATCGGAAACCGCAAAAAATCTTTATTGTCCCGACGGAAAACCGGCACACAGTGGAACTCCACCATCTGCTCTTCCGTCAACACCCCCATCAGCACCCTGTGGCGCGGATAATGGCGCAAATCAAGAACCGAATAGCTGAACACCCTCGCAATCAGTGCCGCAAGGGATTTAGGCGAAATGACACCGTCTGAAAACAGCATCGGCAACACTTCTTTACCCGCCTGCGACGCCTTATAATAATGTTCGGCCTGTTCGACAGTAACCACTTGGTTTTGAACCAAGGTTCTCAGCAAACCTACGCTCATACGGCCTTTTCCCCAAATTCATTCATTGTTATGCCAATATAACTTTTGTTATTGAATATTATCGGCGAACAGATTATCAAAAAAACAACCGTCTTGCAAATTCAGCATATTTATATCTCGACACACGGAACGGCATACGCCTTCCCTCCCTTATATATTGCGTCCCGTCAAAGGGCACATTGCTTTTCTTAACAAGCCCTTCTGACGGCCAAGTAAAAGGGGCTTTTTTATGTCATCATCAAAATTGATATTTTCTTCTGCCATATCATCCGCATTAAAAAATGCACCCCGAAAACACCCCCCGTTTCCCGGCAAAAAGTTTCCATACGACGCAAAAAAGCCTTCCGTTTTACTGAAAGGCTTGTTTTACTTTGGTTTGTTATTGCTGATTGTTACGCATTGCATCGGCTTGAAAACCCCGTTTTTAGGGCTTGTTCCTCGACAACAAAGGTCTAACTAGGAATATAAGTTACTGTTAAATTGTGATTTATTTTTCAAAAAATCTTTTTTACTACTGAATATACTACTAATTTTTAAACGCTAGGGGCTTTTTTCCACATTTCCCCACGTCAAAAAACAGGGGCGGCGATAGTTGCCCTCCCTGTCGGTCTTTACGCCGATATACCACACGCCCGCGCCGTCCACGTCATAGCGCGGTTGTGCAAACGGCGCGGCAAATTCCGCTATTGCGCCGTTTTCGGGTAAAAATACGTCTTTCGTGTTTTTGTCCATAATGTTAAAATCTCCTGCTTAGGGTCGTAGCCTGCGGCTGAATGTTGTTTTGCGCCGTCTGATTCAGTTGTCAAGTAAAAGTTGATAACTGCCTCGGACGGCGTTTTTACTCCTTGCCGCTGCGTTTGCGGTCGTTCAATTCGTCCAGCGCGTCATAGCCCGCCGTGCCGCTTATCCAGTATCGGACGGCTGTCCCGATGCTTTGGGCGCATTTGGCAAGGCTTAATGCCGCCGTTTCCCCTACGGGGCGCGGCGTGTCGTGGTCTGCAACAATGGCAAGCTCTTTAATGCCGTCTGAAAGCTCCAGCCGCTTCATACCGTGTGCGCTCAAGGCGGCGCATAAGCCCCAATCGCGGGCTTGGAACAATTCACGCGCGGCTAAGGCGGTTTCTATGCCCTCCGCTACCATCAGCCGCCCGCTTTCGGGGATGGGGAACAAGCAAACCGCCCCGCCGGTCATTGCGCCCTGTTTGCGGCTTCTCATTTTCTTGGCGGGCAATGCTTCGCCCGTTTGGGGGTGGGTAATGCGTGCCTTCTGCCATATCGGGGCGTGTATGCCGTCTTCGCCGTATGGTTTGGAATAGGCAGGCTCAAGATAGGTAATGTGCAAGCCGCATAATCTGCCGCCGCGCAAAGATGCCGCTATCGCTGCGTGAAAACGCCCGATGAACAGCGGTTTGCCGTCCTCCCCCTGCGTCCAATATTCCATTGATGAATGATGGCGGATGTTTTCGGGGAGGTATGCCGCACTTAAGCCGCGCGATGCCCAATACTGCACAACGGGGCAATCGGGCGTTAAGGGCTCTGCTTCGTTCCACAATGCGGCAAGTTTGCCGATGCGGTCTTTTTCGGGGCGCGATTGGGGCTGTGGGCGCGTTGCCGGTATCGGTAAGGGGTTTGCCCCGCTCAAGCCTAAAATGCCCGAAACCTGCCCTAATGCCGTCTGAAAATCACAAGCTAGAAAGTGCATAACTAACCCGAAACCGTCGCCCGCGCCGTTCTGCCAATGGCTGCAAATGAATGTGCCGTTGCCGTCCTTGTCGTCGTATCGGAATCGGTCTTTGCCTCCACACGCGGGGCAAGGCTGGTGTTTGTTGCGTAAAAACTTAGGGTCTATGCCGATGGCGGCGTGTATCTCCTGCCAGCGGTAACGCGCCGCTTCCTTGACTTCCCTGTATCTCGGTTTCATTTTTCCGCCTCCCTATATCTCTCCATTGCTTCGCGCGTGATGGCGGCAACGGCGTTAATCGCGGCTTTTCGGCTTACGCCGTCGTTTACCAACAGCAGCAGCGCGGTCAATGTATCTGCCGCCGCGTTTGCCTTTTCCCTGCTGTTTAACTGGTTTGCCAGCTTCTCCGTGATGGTTTTCATTTTTCCGCCTCCTCTGATACCGGCTCTAAAACGACACCAGCCATCGGGTCAGTCTCCCATATCGCGGGTGTTTGCGGCTGCGTCTCAACGGCGGGCGGAATATCCGCCGCGTGGTTTTCGGGGGTGTGGTGCGTCATGCCTGCAAAGGCAAAACCGAAAATCAGAAAAACCGCCGCCCCTGCGTATGGCGTTTTGCGCGGTCTGTTGTCTTGTCTCATGGCTTTTTCTCCTGTGCCGATGTTTGGAATAAGCCTAAACCGCAACCATCAAACATAGATAAATCAATGTGTTATCTAAAGCATAGGTTTGAGTCTGCCCGTACCGCCTAAAAATAGGCGGCATGGCGGTTTAGGTTTTGATGGGTTTTAAAGGGTTAGACAGCGGGGACGACTTGATAACTTGCCCATGCTTTGAAGTCGTCGCCCGCAATGGCGGCGATGAAAGACAGACAGGCGGAAACGGCGGCGGCGTGTGTGGGGTAAGTCCCCAGACGGCGGGCGGCGCATGAATATGCGTCAACGTCGTAATGGTAGGCGGTAGGCTCGTGAACGATGGCGGCAAAGCCTGAAGCACGGCAAGAGGAAGCCATAGCAGCGGCTTGGTTTTGAATGTTTTGAATTGATGGTGCTGCTTGAGAAAAATTGCGTTGCATTTGGAATGTTCCTAGTTGTTTGAGATTTGAGAATGCCCGAAAAGGGGGCGGTGCTCTCTCCTGCAACTAGTCAGGCGTGGGCGTTGCCGCTACCACACACCGCCATAACTTGATATGCCGTCTGAAGCCTTGAACAGACTGCAAACAGCATAGGGGAAATGGCGATAAAAAATCCCGCAAGCCGTGCGGAATTTCGGCTAGTTGTATTTTAGAGAGAAACTAAATTCTGCTTCTCAAGGATCGATTTGTCAAATGATTTTTACGGGTTAGATGGTGTTATGACTTGCTCCTTTCCGACACCAGCGAAAACCGCCCGCGCTTCACGGTTTCGCCATATTGGTTTTGGATTTCTTCCATTGTGGTAACGATGTTATGCCCCGCTTAACGAAGCTCCATAATGCGCGTGTTGTAGCCAAGTATCCCCATTTGGGTAAGCTCCCACGATGTAACGCTGCCATGCCTCAATCGGGCTAAAATGCGCTGTCTTTGGTTTGGCGTTTTGGGTTTGCCGCCGGTACAATCCAATTTCATCGTTGATTCCCCTTTCCGCCGCCTGAATGTCCGTTCGGGCGGCTTTGTTTTGACTAAAGGGATATTCCCGTTTATTCTTCGCGCGCGCGTGCATGCGCGGGCGCGTATTGCTTCGAAAACTCCTGCTCTCCGCGTTTGGCTGCCAGCCTGCCGATATAGTCGTCAATCTCGGTATCAAGCCAGCCCACGACGTTTGCGGATACCTTGAACGGTTTGGGAAAATCGGCGCGGTGATGGCGGCTTTTGGGGTCGCACCAGCCGCGTATGCTCGAACGGCTGACACCTAAACGCCCGGCTACCTGATTAATCCGTAATACTGACTGATTCATATTTTTTGCCTCCTGTCGGTTTGCGTTGATATGGCGTGTATTATGAAAAAACCGACTTATTACGTGATAGCCATGAAAACGGTTTTTTTTTGCGCCCTTTCCGTATTATGTGAAAAAGCCTTTTTTCCCACGTTTTCGCACAATGTGAAAAAGCCTTTTTCCGTTATGTTTTCGTATTATGCAAAAACGCGCCCGAAATAGGCGCGTTTCTTTGTTTGCTGCTTACTGTTTGGGCGGTATATTCCGCCGCTAACGTTCTAATCTAATTTGTTGCCGCGTGTTTCGTCCTTTCTTCGATTGGGCGGTTCACGCGGTTTTGTTTTTCTGCGCGGCATTGGTTAAGCCATTTGTCTATGTTCTGCCTTGCCTCCGGTTTTAAATATTTCCTGAATGTCTGTTTATCGGGATAATCATCCAAGCCTGCCAGCGGTTTCAGTATGTCGTATAGCTCTATCAGCCAGTTTATTTTATAGGCGGTTATGTCGATATTTAAAAAATATCGGATAATCTGATAAATCCGCCTGATTAATGTTTGTGCTTTGCCGCTTCGCCCGTGTGTAGGGTAGCAGTAAAAATATTCCAATCTGTTCCGCTCCTCCTCTATGCTCTTGTCTGCCATTTCCTGCCATCGTTGCTCATCTTCTTTGCTTGAAAACCCCCGCCTTAACCTAACCCCCCGCTTCTCCATCTGCCAGCCTTTTTTGTACCGCCCGATTGCCTGTTTTGCCGTTTCGCTGATTCGTGCAGCGTTTAAAGCCGCCCTAATTAGGGATAAGGCACAATCCCTTATTCTTTCATCCGGCACGCCCTCAATGTCGAAATGTGCGGTTAGCTCCATTAAATGCCCAATTAGCCGCTCAATCATATCTTGGCGTATTTCTTTAAACCTTCCATTACGCCCCATAATCTTTAACGGTTGTTTGCGTTCAAAACTTTCTTCAAAACTTCCAAGGTTGCCAACACCTTCAAAAATGGCAATCAGTGAAACGTCTTTCATACGTTTGTATTTCCCAATTACAATAAATTAAACCGCATTGTTGCGGTTTGGACATTGTATTGTGATATTTGCATTTTCTCCAGTCTTAACACTGGTTGCGCCCAGCGCTTTGGAAACCCCCACGCCTTATGCGGTTTTATACGCCATAAAGCTAATTATTAATGCGGTCAATAATTTTGTATAACGCGTGTTTTGCCCCTCCTTTTTTATGGGCTCGCAAAATTCAAGGGGCTGCATTATTACGCGCGTATTGGTATAAAAAAACGTTAAGAAATATGGCTGTATTCTTATGCTGCATTATTACGCGCGCGCGTATTGGTCTTGAAATTACCCGCCCCGCCTGTCTTTGCCGGCCTTATGGAAAAAATAGGGCGCGATTGCGCCGTAAGCGCGTTTTAGCCGGTGCGGGTGTGAAAAATCCCCGCGCCTGCCGGTCATACGGGGATGTTTTGGATTTAGGCTATAACGCGCCTATCAGTAAATCGGCGGGGATTTTTAAACCATAATGCAGCCGCCTTATCATCGCCAAGCTTAGGGGGCGTTTACCGTTCAATACTTCGCTTGTTCTGCCGGGACTGCCAAAATAGACGGTCATGTCTTTTTGGGTCAAGCCGTTTTGCTCCATTCTGAACTTGATAATGTCCAAAGGGATAACGCCGCCCGTATCAATTTTAAAATGTTTGGTTTCGTATGCTTCAATCAGTGCCGCCAATGCCTGTAACTCTAAATCCCCGTCAGTATCGGGGGCGGGGTCGGTATCCATCAGGGCGGACAGGCGGCTTAGGGCTTCTGCGTGGTCTTCGTGGGTTTTGATGATTTTAATTTGTGTCATTTTAAAAAGTCCTTTTTGCTATATTCCGCGTGTGTGCCTATCCATTCAATCAATACAACGCCGTTAATGTATCGGATTTTGACGACAAGGCGGTAATTGTTGCCGCGTATGTTGAAGATAACGCGGTTATCGGCTAGGAAATCGGCGGATTGGTAAACCGCCTTGATATCGTTCGGGGTCTGCCAATTTTCCCGCTCTACGTCTGCCAGCCACGTTGTCAGTGCTTTTCTGCTGTCTGCATGGCGTTTGCTGAATTGTTGGATTTTATCCCTGCCTAAAACTTTCATCTTTTATCTTTCCCATTTTGGGAAAAGTATAACACGGTTTCCCATTTTGGGATGTAATTTATTTTTAAACAACTCGGAAAGATATGTTTTCAAAATCAGATTTTGCGTACATATCGGCGCAAAAAAATCCCCGCGCCTGTCGGTCATACGGGGATGTTTTCGGCGGCTTTCGCGCCTGTTTGCGCCGCGCCTTTCATATTGCTTATGCCGTCTGTACGGCTTGGTTTACCGCCCTTGTTATCCATTCGTTGAGGCTGATATTTTCAGCCGCCGCCGCATGTGCCGCCGCCGCGTGTGTTTCGGGGTTGATTCTGATATTAAAACGCCCTGAGTAATGGCGGTATGGCTCTATGCCCTGCTCTTTGCACACCAGCAAAAAGGATTTAAGGCTTGCCGCCCCTTCTTGGTGCAGTCCTGCCACGGTATCGGCGTAAAAATCCGCCCCGCCGTTCAAGCCGATAAACTCCCCCCTGAAAAGCTCGGTTTCGGGGTCGTATTGAATCAGGGCTTTATGCCCGTCAATCGTCATGATGTTATTCATGGTTTTACTCCGTTTGTTTCCAACCATTTTCTGATTGCCGCCACTGCCCCTTTATCTGTATCGGGGGCGGGGTGTGGTCGGTGGAAAACCTGCACCTGTCCGAAAAGCACCACGGCTACGCGGCTGCCTTCGCGCTCCTGCACGGTTGCGCCAAGTTCGATAAACAGGGCTTCTATATCTCTCCATTTGATACCGCCCGATACGGGGCGGTTATATATCAGGGCTAGGGTTTTCTTGTGCTTGGCTTTCATAAATGATACTGTTTTTTGGTACTGGTTTATTTTATCGGCTGCGCCTGTTACAGTCAATGCGCCGCTATGCGGTATCTGAAAACGGCACATAAACGGCAAGAAAACGGCAAGCGGCTTTTTATGTCGGTCAGTTTCTGCACGGTATAAAAAAGCCGCCATTATCGGCGGCTCTGCGTGGTTTGGGATTAACCCCATACAATCGGCTATGCGATGGCTTCGATACCCTTGTTTTTAACGATAGTCAGCAGCTTCAACGCCGCGCCGCTCGGTTTTTTAACGCCCCGCTCCCAAGCCGAAACGTGTTTTTTTTCCCACGTTGAGATAGATGGCAAAGGCGGCTTGCGATAGTGCCGATGTCGTGCAATGCGCTTGCCATTTCGTGAATCACGCCGCTTAATTCGCTTTTATATTTCCGTTCCATTTTCAAATCTCCTGTAAATCCATTTTGACAATCAGGGCTTCAAGCTCCTGTGCGTTGCACTTGGCGGCATACCGCGCCAAGTCTTTCAGTGCTGCCGGTTCTTTATCTGAAATGTTTTCCCGGTCGTTCTTAGCAAAGGCGTAAACAAAAAAATGCCCTGCAATTTCTCCGCTTATGCCGTCTGAAACACCGGCGGCTAATCTGACTATTTTTTAATCAATCGCTTCCAATGGCTCAAATTTGCGTTTTTAGCGCGTTTTGCCGTCTGCCTATGCCGTGATATATTCAAGCGGTTTAACCGCCATTCCTGCTCAAATTTGGCGCGTTTCCGTGCGTTTTAGCTTTTCATTCCGCTACGCCACAACTGCCAAGGCAGGAAAAAAGCCGAAAATGCGGGGCAGTTGTTACCACTTGTTACCATTTGTTACCGCACTTGTTACCGCTTTTTTGTACTTTTTTTATTAAATTTCATATATTTATTTATCTAACTTTTTCTCGGTAACAAGGTAACAATTTAGGGTAGTGCATTCCTAATATAGGCGTTTTCAAAAAACAAAAAACCGCCCCCATCTTGGACGGTTTCCCACTCGTTCCCTACGGCTTGGCGGTATCTCCTGCAAGCTCTTTTTCCGCTTGGCGGTATCGTTCCCTTAACCATTGCGCGTAATAATTCAGCATTTCGCGCTGTCGTTCTAGTAAATCCTGCCTGTAATAGGCTTTATCAGTGCCTATGCGCTCGTGGGTAAGCACCCTATCGGTAATTTCCTTTGAGTATCCCGCCTCTTGGCATACCCCCGCCATAAAGCTTCTAAAGCCGTGGGGGACTGCCTTGCTCTTGCCCTCCGTGTTGCCGTCATACCCCATACGGTTTATCAGCAAACCGATTGCCGCCGTGGAAATAACGGGATTATTGCCGCCTTTGGACGGGAATAAAAACGGCGTATGCCCGGTAATCCCCCTCAACTCCTCCAACAGTTCCACCGCCCAATCTGATATGGCTATGGGTATATCTTCGTCCTGCCTGTCCCTGTTTGCCGCCGTTGTTTTCATATCCCCAACCGGAAACCGCCATATGCGCTTGTCAAAATCTATATTTTCCCACCGGCTAAGGCGCAAAGCCTTATTCCTTTGGGCGGTCAGCATAAGCAGCAGCAGCGCATAACGTGTAACCTCACTGCCGCCCGCCTGCCGGAAGGCTTTAAAAAAGTCCTTTGTTTCCGCCTGCCTGATTGTCGGCCGGTGCGTTTCCACATATCGCGGCAATACCGTCTGCACATTAACCGCCCGTGCAATGTTTATTTCCAATACGCCGATTTGGACGGCGTAATCCAACACCAGCCGCAACGTCTGAATGACTTTATCGGCTTCTGCCGTTAACCCCTTTTTAACCAATCCGCCGCATAGTATGGCAATATCCCCCCGCCCTATATCCGACACGGGCATATTCCCAAAAAGCGGCAAAAGATGATTGTTCAGCCTTGCCGTATGGTTTCGCTTCGTGCTTTGCGCCTTATCCCTCCCCCATATCTCAAACCAACGTGCGGCCATTGCCTCAAACGTATTTGCAGCCGCTATCAATTCCTGCTCCCTACTCCGTTTCCGATAATCGGACGGGTCTATACCGTCAGCAAGCAAACGGCGGAATCTCTCACATTCTTCACGCGCCTTTGCCAGGCTGGTGTTAGGGTATCTGCCTATATGGATGGATGTTTGCCTGCCCTTGTAGGTGTATCGCATAATGAAATATTTAGCTGTGCCTTTCTTCCCCTCTGTCAGGACAAGGCACAAACCGTTTTCCGCCTTATCGCTTATCGTCTGCTTTTTCTTTCCTGCGTCTGGTTTGGCATTTCTTATCTGTCTGTCCGTAAACATCGTTGCGCCTCCTAGCGCAAAAAAGTATGAGAGGTAGAAGCCTAAAAAAGCGAAAAGAGGAATTTAGTATTAAAAACACCAACAGCAAAAAAGACGAAACGCTCACAGATAAAGCATTACAAAGCAGCCTGCGGCACAAACTCCATACAAGGCGAACCATTTTTTACTACTGAAAAAACAGTTTTCGCCCGTTTTCGGCTGAAACGTGATTTTTTACTACTGGATTTACTACTAAAATTTTTCGGCTTGGATAGTAGCCGCTTGTAACGCGTTGGACAATAAAAAAGCCTTCCGTTTTACTGAAAGGCTTGTTTTACTTTGGTTTGTTATTGCTGATTGTTACGCATTGCATCAGCTTGAAAACCCAGTTTTTAGGGCTTGTTCCTCGCCAACAGGAATCGAACCTGTATTTTACGCTTAGGAGGCATACGTTCTATCCGTTGAACTATGGCGAGCCAAAATGAAGATGGGGATTTTAACCCTTTCCGACGACAAAAGACAAGATGCCGGCCGCAATCAGCGGGCCGACAGGGATGCCGCCCATAAATGCAACCCCGATAACCGTCCCGATCAACAGCCCCGTCATTAAAACAGGCTGCTGACCCATTAAAGGCACACCGCGCCCGGCAATCCACGCTACAAAAATGCCGACAAAGACGGCTGCCGCCATTTTAAGGTTGAGAAATCCGGCGGCAGACGGTATCTGAATCCTGCCTGAAACCAAAGGGCTTAAAACGGACACGGTCAATATAATGATGCCGATATTCAAACCGTGTTTTTCAACCAAAGGGACAAACTGCGCCAATGCCGTCTGCTGCATCAGCAGCAATATGGTTGCCGAAATCGTAATCGAATTGTTTTGGCTGATTACTCCCAAAAAAATCAGCGCAACTAAAAATAGGGAAACAAAACTGACATTCATCGGATCAAGACACCCTGACTAAAGATTCCCGCGCCAACCGGATCATCGCTTCTTTCGCCTCACTGTCAGGCAGGGCATCCAAGGCGGCAACGGCACAATCGACTGCTTTGCGCGCTTCCCCTATCGAATATGCCAACGCATCCGAACGGACGACATACTCATGGATTTTTGCAAAATAACTGCGGTCGGCATTTTCCAAAGCCGAACGCACATCGTTTGCAACCTGTTCAGACGCTTGCCTCATCAAATAAATCAAAGGCAGGGTCGGTTTCCCCTCCGCCAAATCGTCGCCGACGTTTTTACCTGTTTCTTCGGTTTCTCCCGAATAATCCAGCACATCGTCAATAATTTGGAATGCCGTGCCGACATACATACCGTAATCTTTCAACGCCTGCTCGTATTCGGGCGGGGCATTGCCCAAAATAGCGCCGACTTGCGCCGCCGCTTCAAACAATTTTGCCGTTTTGTATTGGATCACCCGGATATATTGTTCTTCAGAAATATCCGTATTGCCGATATTCATCAGCTGCATGACTTCGCCTTCGGCAATGATGTTGGTTGCGTCCGCCATCACTTCCAAAATACGCATACTGCCGGAACCAACCATCAACTGAAAGGCGCGCGTATACAAAAAGTCGCCCACCAAAACCGCAGCGGCATTGCCGAACAGGTTGTTTGCCGTCTTCCTTCCCCGGCGCAAATCGCTTTCATCGACGACATCGTCGTGCAGGAGTGTGGAAGTGTGGATAAACTCGACCATCGCCGCCAGCGAATACAGTTTCTCGTCATCATAACCGACCGCCTTACCTGCCAGAATCGTCATAATCGGACGCAGGCGTTTGCCGCCCGCGCTGATAATATATGTACCGATTTGCGAAATCAGCGCGACATCGGATTGCACCGCACGGTTGATGACTTCATTGACTTTGGCAAGGTCTTCAGGCAGATGTCGCTGGAAATAGGGCAGATTCTCGAGCATGGCAGACTCTCAGGTTTACGTTTCCGTCAAACGGCAGATACCGCTTGAAAGCTGATTCAAATAGTGGGCAATTATATCAGCAAAGCCATCAGGGTACATATTTTCAGACGGCATATGGTTACCCGAACCGCGCAAACTTTGACAAAACAGGCAAATAACAATACAATGCCGAATTTCGCACAATGGTGTGCGGATATTAACCATAACCCTTATGGAGTTGAGTATGTACGCGGTCGTAAAAACCGGCGGCAAACAGTATAAAGTTTCCGTTGGCGAAAAATTGAAAGTAGAACAGATACCAGCCGAACTCGACAGCCAAATCGAACTGACCGAAGTTTTGATGATTGCTGACGGCGAATCTGTAAAAGTTGGCGCACCTTTTGTCGAAGGTGCAAAAGTAACGGCTAAAGTAGTAGCACACGGTCGTGGCGAAAAAGTCCGCATCTTCAAAATGCGCCGCCGCAAACACTACCAAAAACGCCAAGGCCACCGCCAAAATTTCACCCAAATCGAAATCGTGGCAATCGCCTAACCTTAAAACTTAGGAGTATTACAAATGGCAAGTAAAAAAGCAGGCGGCAGCACCCGCAACGGTCGCGATTCAGAAGCCAAACGCTTGGGCGTTAAAGCCTACGGCAACGAGCTGATTCCCGCAGGTTCCATCATCGTACGCCAACGCGGTACCAAATTCCACGCCGGCGACAATGTGGGTATGGGCAAAGACCACACTTTGTTCGCCAAAGTCGACGGTTATGTCGAATTCAAAACCAAAGGCGCGCTGAACCGTAAAACTGTCAGCATCCGTCCTTACACCGGTTCTGAAGAATAATCCAACCGATACCCGAAGCCGCATCTTTTTATGATGCGGCTTTTTACATACCCCATACCCGATTTGATACACATTAAGCTGAAAGTAAAAATCCGCATACACCCTCCCCTGCATATTTCTTCAACAGTGGGTTTTGATATAATCGCCTATCTGTTACAAATCGTTCAAACGGCATTCAAATCCTCACAAATGCCGTCTGAAATCATCGGCATTCGTCTCATACAAAGGACATTCCATGAGTTTACACAGCGACATCCTCGTCGTCGGCGCAGGCCCGGCAGGTTTAAGTTTTGCAGCAGAACTTGCCGGCAGCGGTTTGAAAGTTACCCTGATCGAACGCAGCCCCTTGTCTGTTTTACAAAACCCTCCTTATGACGGACGCGAAATCGCCCTGACCCATTTTTCCAAAGAAATTATGCGGCGTTTGGGTATGTGGGACAACATTCCTGAAAACGAAATCTACCCTTTGCGCGATGCCAAAGTGCTGAACGGGCGTTCCGACTACCAACTCCACTTTCCCCAACCGACCGAGGCGCGCGGCGAGCCTGCCGACTGCCTGGGCTATTTGATTTCCAATCACAATATCCGGCGCGCCGCCTATGAAGTCGTATCCCAACTTGACAATGTCAGCATTCTGACCGATACGGCCGTTAAAGAAGTCAAAGCATCCGACAACGAAGCACAAGTCATTTTGGAAAACGGAGACATTCTGACCGCGCGTCTCCTTTTGGCAGCAGACAGCCGTTTCTCACAAACACGCCGTCAACTGGGTATCTCCTCCGATATGCACGATTACAGCCGGACTATGTTCGTCTGCCGCATGAAACACACCCTTTCCAACCGGCACACTGCTTACGAATGTTTCCATTACGGACGCACCATCGCACTGCTTCCGCTGGAAGAACACCTGACCAATACCGTCATTACCGTCGATACCGATAAAATCAACAGCGTTCAAAACCTTTCGCCCGAAGAATTGGCGGCAAGCGTAAAAGAACAACTCAAGGGCAGGCTCGGCGACATGGAATTGGTCAGCAGCATCCACCATTACCCCCTTGTCGGCATGATTGCCAAACGTTTCTACGGCAAACGCAGTGCGTTAATTGGCGATGCGGCTGTGGGTATGCACCCTGTAACGGCACACGGTTTCAACTTGGGTCTGTCCAGCGCGGATATTCTGGCCAAACTGATACTCGAAGCCGAACAGCGCGGACAAGACATCGGCGCATCTTCCTTGTTGGAAAAATACAGTAACAAACATATGCTGCACGCCCATCCGCTTTATCACGGGACCAATATGATGCTGAAGCTGTTTACCAACGAAACCGCACCGGCAAAACTGTTGCGCGGCTTGGTATTGCGTGCCGGCAACAATTTCCCGCCGCTGAAGAAACTGATTACCAAACAACTGACCGGTTGAAAATCATATAAAAAATGCCGTCTGAACATATTTCAGACGGCATTTTGTTTGACTGCCCGCTATATTGCCGTTCAAGTTCGACAGACAAATTCCTTTACCCTGTATATAGTGAATTAACAAAAACCAGTACAGCGTTGGCTCACCTTGCCGTACTATTTATACTGTCTGCGGCTCGCCGCCTTGTCCTGATTTTTGTTAATCCACTATAAATTGACTGATTACACAATATCATCTGCACCGACTGAAAAAAAGAAATTCACAATACTTAAAAACAAAGCCCCCAAACAATCGGGGGCTTTGTTTGCCAAACGGAAATTATTTCAGTTTGGTTTCTTTATACACTACATGTTTGCGGGCAACCGGGTCAAATTTTTTGATTTCCAGTTTGCCGGGCATAGTGCGTTTGTTCTTGGTAGTGGTGTAGAAGTGACCGGTACCCGCACCGGATTCCAGTTTGATTTTATCGCGCATTGCAGTAATCCTTAATTAAATAGTGTTTAAATTAAGCTTCGCCGCGAGCACGCAAATCAGCCAATACGACATCAATGCCTACTTTGTCGATGGTACGCAGTGCGGCGTTGGAAACGCGCAGGCGAACCCAGCGGTTTTCACTTTCTACCCAAAAACGACGTGATTGCAAGTTGGGCAAAAAACGGCGTTTGGTTTTGTTGTTGGCGTGCGATACGTTGTTGCCGGACATCGGGCGTTTGCCGGTCACTTTGCAAACTCGTGCCATAATCAGTCTCCAAACTTCTAAAATAGTAAAACGCGATTTATACCACGAAAAACAATGCCGTTTCAAGTGTTTTAAAGAAAAACAGGTGTTTTGCGCGGGTAATCCGCCCGATTGTGTCGCATCTGCGGAACGTTTGCGGGGGCGGATGGGCGGCGGGTTTTAAAGGTTTCCGCATCCGGGATGCCGTCCGGCCGGGCCCGCACATCTTCAGACGGCATTGCGGATGTTGCAAAAGCGTTAACGCTTCTTTCCGCCGCTGCTGTGGAACGGCGGTTTCGCCAGCCAAACAATGGGAATCAGGGCGATAAACAAGATACTGCCGGCGAGGAATATTTCGTTCGATCCGATAATGAAGCCCTGTTGCGTGATGGTGTTGTTGATGATGCCTAGGGTTTGACTGTCGGAAACGCCGTATCGGGACAACTGCGCCGCCGTTTCGTGCAATGTTGCGGAATAGGGCGTGATGTGTTCGGCAAAGCGCGTGTGGTGCAACGCTTCGCGCCGTTCCCACAGGGTACTGACGAATGATACGCCGACACCGCCCATCAGCACGCGCAGGAAATTCGACAAACTGCCGGCAGCGGCAATCTGCCCTCCCTTCATATGCGACAAGGTGATGGTCGTCAGCGGCAGGAAGAACATGGCAACGCCTGCCCCCTGCCAAAACTGCGGCCAGATGACGTTGCCGATATCCATGTCGGCATAAAAATCGGTGCGCCAATAGAAAGTGAAGGCAAAGGTCAGGAAGCTGGCGGTTACGAGCAGGCGCATATCGATTTTATTGCCGAACCTGCCGATTAACGGAGACAGGAAGACGGGCAGGATGCCGACGGGTGCGGCGGCAAGCCCCGCCCACGTGGAGGTATAGCCCAGGTTGGTCTGCAACACTAACGGCAGCAGGGTCAGCGTCCCCATATACACCATAAAACCCAATGATGTGGCAATGATGCCGACGGTAAAATTCCGATCTTTAAACAGCGATAAATCGACAATCGGGTATTTCTCACCCAATTCCCAAACAATAAAATACGACAAGCACACCAGCGCGACTACGCCCAAGATAATGATTTCTCCAGAGGCGAACCAGTCCAGCTCCTTACCCCTGTCCAGCATCATCTGCAACGCGCCGACACCGGTTACCATCAATGTCAGCCCGACATAGTCGGTCGGCATTTTAACGGTTTCCGTTTCCCGATGTTTCAAATGTTTCCAGGTTATCCGGGCCGATATGATCCCGATGGGGATATTGATGAAGAAAATCCAACCCCAATGCCAGTTTCCGGAAATCCAGCCGCCGAGTATCGGCCCGAGAACAGGGGCAACAACGACGGTCATTGCCCACAATGCCAGTGCCAGCGTCCGTTTTGCGGGCGGATAGGATGCCATTAACAGGCTTTGCGACAGGGGAATCAGCGGCCCGGCGATAAAACCCTGCAAGATGCGGAAAAACACCAAAGCCTGAAGGTTGGGCGCGATGCCGCACAGCCATGATGTGATGACGAAACCGACAGCGGCGGCGGTAAACAATTTGACCTCGCCGATACGTTTCGCCAAAAATCCCGTTAACGGCACAGAAACGGCGTTTGCCACAGCAAAAGAAGTAATGACCCACGTCCCCTGCGTGGTTGCCGCACCGAGGTTGCCGGCGATGACGGGAACGGCGACATTGGCGATAGTCGTATCTAAAACTTCCATAAATACGGCAAGCCCCAAAGACAGCGTAACCCACGCCAATGCCGCACCCTTAAGCGGTGGATAATCCATTGTGTCCTCCGTTTCAGACGGCATCAGGGCGCGGATTGCCCGAGGATTTCATCGACCGTCCGATCGACTTCCGACCAGTCGGTACTTTCCATTTCCGGCAATGCCGCACCCGGCGTTTTTGAAACAGGCGCGCCTGCGGCGGAAGTATCCACTTTAACCGTCATCGACAAACCGATACGCAACGGATGCCTGTCCACATCTTCACGGTTCAGCACGATACGGACAGGGACGCGCTGCACCACTTTAATCCAGTTGCCCGTTGCATTTTGCGCCGGAATCAGCGAAAACGCGCTGCCCGTACCTGCCGAAAACCCTGCCACCCTGCCGCGATAAACAATTTGTTTGCCGTACAAATCGGACACCAGCTCGGCAGGCTGTCCGATTTTCATATGCCGCAACTGCGTCTCTTTAAAATTGGCATCCACCCACACATCCGACAGCGACACCACCGCCATCAGCGGCGCACCTGCCGCCACCTGCTGTCCGACCTGTACCGAACGCTTTGCCACCTGACCGTCCGCCGGCGCGCGGATTTGCGTCCGCTGAAGGTTCAGCCACGCATCTTTCAAGCTGCCGATTGCCGTCTGAACCGCCGGCTGTTCGCGCAAAGAAACATCTCTGCCCAAAGCCGCACGCGCCGAAGATTCTTCCGCCAAAGCCGCCTTAACTGCCGCCTGCGCCTGAGACACAGCCGCACGGGCGTGTGCCAGCTCTTCGGCGGACACCGCGCCCGATTCCGCCAAAGCAGACCGGCGGCGCAAATCGTCCTGCGCGCGCGCCAAATCTGCCCGGCGCAAAGCAACCTGCGCTGCCGCCTGCGAAGTGGCGGCATTTTGCCGGCGGTTTTGCCGCACCGCCTGAACCAGCTCGTTTTTTGCCCGCTCATACGCCAGCACATCATTGTCGTCGTCCAACACCGCCAGCACGTCGCCTTTCTTCACAACATCCGTATCGTCATACAACACCTTCCGCACCGTGCCGCCCTTCTGCGGCGTAACCTGAACCACGCGCCCGGCAACATAAGCGTCTTCCGTTTCCTCTTCGTGCTGCCACCATAAAAAAAACGCCGACCCGGCGGCTGCGGCGGCAAGCGCGAACAGCAGCGTTAACACCAGCAGGCGGCGTTTGCGTTTGTCTTTCGCACCATCGGCTTCTTGTCTGTTTTGAATTTTCACTTCGTTTCCGTGTGTTGCCATTATTCCAATTCCGAATATTTTTAATACGATATAAATAAAGCCGATCAAAGGCAGCTCGGATTCTATACCCCGGCAATAACCCAATCAAGTTAATGATTTAGAATGAATATTCAAATAAACCGCCACACCGGTGCTCCGCAAAATTAATTTATGTTCAAAAATAATCGGATAAGCGCGCCATTCCGTGCCGGGCGGGGAAGCTACACAGATACCGCCGCTTGTATTACAATCGCCGCCCGTGGTTCGCAAACCTCCCACATTAAAAAACTAAGGAAACCCTATGTCCCGCAATACCGAAGAGCTGCAAGGCATCTCTCTTTTGGGTAATCAAAAAACCCGATACCCGACCTGCTACGCGCCTGAAATTCTCGAAGCATTCGACAACAAACATCCCGACAACGACTATTTCGTCAAATTCGTCTGCCCCGAATTCACCGGCCTCTGCCCCATGACCGGGCAGCCCGACTTCGCCACCATCTACATCCGCTACATCCCGCACATCAAAATGGTGGAGAGCAAATCCCTGAAACTCTACCTCTTCAGCTTCCGCAACCACGGCGATTTCCATGAAGACTGTGTCAACATCATCATGAAAGACCTGATCGCACTGATGGATCCGAAATACATCGAAGTATTCGGCGAGTTCACACCGCGCGGCGGCATCGCCATTCATCCTTTCGCCAATTACGGCAAAGCAGGCACAGAGTTTGAAGCATTGGCACGCAAACGCCTGTTCGAGCACGACAGCCAATAACCCGTCCTTCCCACTTTCAGACGGCATTCCTTTGATATGCCGTCTGAACGCCTTTCCGAAAGGTTTTCATGTACGCATTTACCGCCGCACAGCAGCAGAAGGCACTCTTCCGGCTGGTGCTTTTCCATATCCTCATCATCGCCGCCAGCAACTATCTGGTGCAGTTCCCCTTCCAAATTTTCGGCATCCACACCACTTGGGGCGCGTTTTCCTTTCCCTTTATCTTCCTTGCCACCGACCTGACCGTCCGCATTTTCGGTTCGCACCTGGCGCGGCGGATTATCTTTTGGGTCATGTTCCCCGCCCTTTTGCTTTCCTACGTCTTTTCCGTTTTGTTCCACAACGGCAGTTGGACAGGCTTGGGCGCACTGTCCGAATTCAACACCTTTGTCGGACGCATCGCGCTGGCAAGCTTTGCCGCCTATGCGCTCGGACAAATCCTTGATATTTTTGTATTCGACAAATTACGCCGTCTGAAAGCGTGGTGGGTTGCCCCGACCGCATCAACCGTCATCGGCAACGCCTTGGATACATTAGTATTTTTCGCCGTTGCCTTTTACGCCGGCAGCGATGAATTTATGGCGGCAAACTGGCAGGGCATCGCCTTGGTCGATTACTTGTTCAAACTCACCGTCTGCACCTTCTTCTTCCTGCCTGCATACGGCGTGATTCTGAATCTGCTGACGAAAAAACTGACGACCCTGCAAACCAAACAGGCGCAAGACCGCCCCTCGCCCTCGCTGCAAAATCCGTGAACAGCCCTGCCGGGAATCGGCAGCAGGCTATGGCAAATCCAAATAAGATTTCCCGTGCCGTCATTTCCGCGCGGCCGGGAATCGGGACGGCTAAGTTTTCTTTTATTTGCAAACACTGCCGGAACGGATAAGTCCGGATTCCCGCCACTTCGTCATTCCCGAGAAACAGAAAATCAAAAGCAGCAACTTAAACCCCGTCATTCCCGCGCAGGCGGGAATCCGGTCCGTTCGGTTTCAA
>AEPI01000026.1 GCA_000193795.2 Neisseria lactamica NS19
ACGTCGGGATTGGAGGTTTCATATGGGCTACGGCTTGCTAAAAAGTTATTTTAGATGACTCAGTGATTATTGTAGTTTGAATAAACCTTTGCTTGTTAAATATGGTAGTAAGAAAGAATTGTAGATTAATGGGTAGTTTAATTTTACAAAAAATGAAAAGTTATTAATTATTTCTGTAAGCTGATTTAATAAACAGTATTTGTCAATTTTTTCCGAGCTTCCTATAATTTTGTTATCCTTCAATGATGTGCAATTCGAGTAAATAGTTTCAGGGAAATTCTTTGTATTCAAGTGAAAATTTATCACTCTTTGACTTTCAGAGTCATAGAATACCAATTTTGTAGAATTATTATTCTTTAAATCATTAATAACATCAAATATTTCTGGGAATATATTATTTATATAGTATTTATAATTTTCCCACTTTAAATTATATCCATTTATAATAAAATCATTTGTCTTTATAGATAAAAACTCATTTTCTATAATCATGAAAGCCTCCATAAAATTATTTTTATAATTTTTATAATCATAATCATCATAAAAATCTATATTTTCATAAAGTTCTTTCAAGATCTCACTTTCTGTTCTGATATTCTTTTCTGGAAGTTGAGAAGTTATAAGTTTAAACGTTACCATTTCATATTTCCTCTCAGCAACCATTTTTTGAATATATAGGATAAGCAGTTTTTAAACAATTTCCCTTAGGAGGTTTCTTGTCAGGTACTATTATTGTGCAATTTGCTTTTTTGACACTTCCATCTGGTAATACAACTTCACCTAATCCATCTGGAATGGGTACAGTGGTAACTTTATCTATATTTCTGTAAGGGCTCAAAAATTGAGCGGCATCATTATTATTTGTCCAGTAGCCTTGTTCTTGTCGTGTAGAAGCAGCTCTGCCTTTTAAATTATTTTTTTCTGTGCTCCATGCTGTGTAAATGTATGTCCAAATTGTTTAGAACTTTTTGGATTAACAGGATCTGTACATGGATCCTCACATTTAGATAAACCTAAAGGGTCAATCCAATTAGAAATGTTAGGAGCAAATTGATAAAGATTCATTCCTCCATGTAATTTGATTGGATCTTGATGAATAAATCTGCCTAAATTTGGAGAATAGTATCTAAGTAAATTGTAATGCAGCCCCGTCTCAA
>AEPI01000025.1 GCA_000193795.2 Neisseria lactamica NS19
TTTTTCAGACGACTCTTAGGGATTTGTAGAGATATAAAGACATACATCTTACAAATCCGGCAGGCAGGATAAGATTTACTTATGCTTTCTAGCTGTTTAATAATCTTTTCAAATCATCCATTTTATTTTTAGAACAATTTTGTAGAAATTCTGACTCGCTTGAAATAAAACTTAATAAAAATGTTTTTAAATAAACACTTAAGCAGCCTTGAACTGCCTTTGTTACTCGATTAATAAAATCTTCTGGGTTAATTATATTTGTAATTAACATGCTCAATTCAAAATGACAATATTTAGCTAATATATCAATATTTGAAAAAATTAAATCAGCTAGTTGTATTTGTTGTAAATCATCAAAATGAATAATATTTATTGCTCTAATAAAGTCTGATATGCTTTCAACTTCTAAAAATCTTTTATGAGCTAATATTTGCTGAATAAGTTTAAATTCTTTTTGAGAAATTATAATTTTATTAGGAAATATCTCTGATAAAATATATAAATACCTACGAATTTTTTCAATGGGAATAGTATCAATAAATATTATTAATTGTTCAATATTCTCATCCTCTAAAAGGTTTTCCATATGATTTTTTATTGTTAAATCATTTTTTGACATCATAAACTCCTAAATTAATATATTAAAGATTATCTTTTAATATTTTCAGATAGAATCTAATTTTTACTGTGCTAAAGCAGTACCTAAAGTTCCAAGAGCAGCTGCATCACCCAAAGATCCGTCAAATGGGCTAATAATTGCTACTGCTGCTACAATGCTAAGACCACCAATCAATAAGTAATTCTTATTAGATTTACTTTTTTCTTGTTCAGATGAGCAATTTGAACACTGTGTGGCAGGAGCGGAAGGTGGGGGCGGCTTATCGCAGCCATTATCTACCCACTCTTTTTCGGCTTTAGCTAATTTACTATATGCAGAATTCAATAGCGTTACATGGCCTCTGACTGTATCTCGAAGAGTTTCTCCTGGACCAATTCTCCAAGGTAAGTTTAATGGATTACTCTCGAGAGCAGGGATACGTTTTTTATATATTTCATCTTTAAGATGTTGAATTCTAGAAGCAATAGATGCACATTTTTGAGCATTATATAAACCCAATGAATCTATCCACTTAGTTGCATTCGGTGCAAACGCATACAGATTCTCCCCACCCCATAACCCAATCGGGTCTTGGTTGATAAACCGCCCACACTCAGGCTCATAGTAGCGGAAGAAATTATAATGCAAGCCCGTCTCACGGTCGCAATACTGGTTCTGCAACCTGAATGGCTGGTGCGCCGTTCCCGTTACGTTCGTTTCGCTCTTCAGTTTGCCCCAGCCGTAATAATCTCCGAACCACAGCAGATTACCGTCCTTATCGGTTATCTCTCTA
>AEPI01000024.1 GCA_000193795.2 Neisseria lactamica NS19
TAGGTTCCGGCTTGATTTTTTTAGGGGCTTCCGCTTTGATTTTGCCGAAGTCCGGGATTTGGATAACGCTGCCCGCGCGCAGTTTGCCGTGTGCGGGAAGGTTCGGGTTTGCTTTCAGCAGCGCGTCGGCGGTTTGTGCGGCGGTCAGGTGTTTCGGACGGAGGGAGGCGGCAACCTGTTTGAGCGTTTCGCCTTTGCGGACGGCATAGGTTTTGCCGTTGCGCGCCGGTTTGCCGTGTTGCGCCCCGGCCTTGCCCGACGCATCGGCGGCATCTTTTTTGCCGGCCTTGCGTGCGGTTTTGGCACTTTGGTTTTCTGCCGGCGCTGCTGCCGCGCCGTTGTTTGAAGAAGCGGGCCCGGCTTTGGGCGAATAGCCTGCGGGGTCGAGGATGGCGGTGTATTCGCGAACCTGCGCGCCCGCGCCGACGCGGAATACCAAGACGGGCTCGCGGACTGCGTGTGCGGAGGAAACGGTAATGACGGCTTTATCCCCGAGCTTGCGGACTTTGGCGGTCAGGTTTTTTCGGAAACGGTAACGCTGCCGCCGCCGAGCAGGGCTTTGGCTTCTTCCCCGGTGACGGTAATGCTGCCGGAAAAAGGTTCGTCGAGGTTGGAACGGACATCCAGCCCGCTGAGCCCCGCGTGTGCCTGCAAGGATGCGGCAAGTGCAACGGAGGCGGCAATCAGTTTGATTCGTCTGTTGTTTTTCAAGATTTATCCCCTGTGGTTCGGCGGCGGGATGCGGCCCTGCCGCGTACAGTCTGTAAATTTCGTCATCAGGCATCGGCAATACGGACGATAGGGTGCGGATAGGCAGAGGCCCGGCCGAAGCTGTATTTTAAAGCCGATTTTACAAATTATGTCATATCTTCATCTTTTTTCAAAAACATCTGTGCATATTTGCATCGTCCGAAATAAAATTTGTCGGTTTGCAGGTGCAAGAACGGGGTTCTGCCTGTATGATTAGCGATTATTGATTTGCTTTGCCGTCCGGATATGAAATTTGTCAGCGACCTTTTTTCCGTCATCCTGTTTTTCGTCACTTATACCGTTACCAAAAATATGATTGCCGCCACGGCGGCCGCCTTGGTTGCCGGTGTGGTTCAGGCGGGGTTTTTGTATTGGAAGCATAAGAGGCTGGATACGATGCAGTGGGTCGGGCTGCTGCTGATTGTCGTGTTCGGCGGCGCAACCATTGTTTTTGGCGACAGCCGCTTCATTATGTGGAAGCCGACGGTATTGTTCTGGTGCGGGGCTTTATTCCTGCTGGGCAGCCACCTTGCCGGCAAAAACGGTTTGAAGGCGGGCCTCGGCAGGGAAATCTCGCTTCCGGATGCCGTATGGGCGAAATTGACGTATATGTGGGTCGGTTTCCTGATTTTTATGGGTATTGCCAACTGGTTTGTGTTTACCAGGTTTGAAGCGCAATGGGTCAACTATAAGATGTTCGGTTCGACCGGGCTGATGCTTGTTTTCTTGATTGTTCAGGGTATTTATCTGAGTACCTGTCTGAAAAAGGAGGATTGACTGTGGAATATTTTATGTTGCTGGCGACAGACGGGGAGGATGTGCACGAAGCGCGTATGGCGGCACGTCCCGAACACCTCAAGCGGCTGGAAACGCTGAAGTCGGAAGGCCGGCTGCTGACGGCAGGCCCGAACCCGCTGCCGGACAATCCCGAACGTGTTTCGGGCAGCCTGATTGTGGCGCAGTTCGAGTCTTTGGATGCGGCGCAGGCTTGGGCGGAAGATGATCCCTACGTTCATGCCGGCGTGTATAGCGAGGTGCTGATCAAGCCGTTTAAAGCGGTGTTCAAATAATGCCGACCGTCGATTTGATCCGCGAACGCCTGCAGACGCTTGATCCGCTGGTGTTGGAAATCGGTGATGAAAGCCATCTGCACAAAGGACACGCGGGCAATACCGGCGGCGGGCATTATGCCGTTTTGGTCGTCAGCGGCCGTTTTGAAGGCGTAAGCCGTCTGAACCGTCAGAAAACGGTCAAATCGCTGCTTAAAGATTTGTTTTCAGGCGGCATGATTCACGCGCTCGGCATCAGGGCGGCTACCCCTGACGAGTATTTCCATACGGCGGACTGAATGAAGTCTGACCGAACATTTCAATTTAAAATTTAAAGAGAGAAGATTATGAAAGCAAAAATCCTGACTTCCGTTGCGCTGCTTGCCTGCTCGGGCAGCCTGTCTGCACAAACGCTGGCAACCGTCAACGGTCAGAAAATCGACAGCAGCGTCATTGATGCCCAGGTTGCCGCGCTCCGTACGGAAAACAGCCGTGCCGAAGATTCCCCGCAGTTGCGCCGTGCCCTGCTGAATCAGGAAATCACCAACACCGTGGTGGCGCAGGAGGTCAAACGTTTGAAACTCGACCGGTCGGCAGAGTTTAAAGATATGCTTGCCAAATTGCGCGCCGAGGCGGAGAAGTCGGGCGATGACAAAAAACCGTCCTTCAAAACCGTTTGGCAGGCGGTGGAATATGGTTTGAACGGCAGGGCATACGCGCTGCATATCGCTAAAACCCAACCGGTTTCAGAGCAGGATGCAAAAGCCGCATATGACAATATCAGCGGTTTTTACAAAGGCACGCAGGAAGTCCAGTTGGGCGAAATCCTGACCGATAAGGAAGACAATGCGAAAAAAGCGGTTGCCGGCCTGAAGGCGAAAAAAGGTTTTGATGCCGTTTTGAAACAATATTCCCTCAACGACCACACCAAGCAGACCGGCAAGCCGGACGGATATGTGCCGCTGAAGGATTTGGAACAGGGTGTTCCGCCGCTTTATCAGGCAGTGAAAGACTTGAAGAAGGGTGAGTTTACGGCGGTACCGCTGAAAAACGGCGATTTTTACGGCGTTTATTATGTCAACGACCGCCGCGATGTGAAAGTGCCTTCCTTTGATGAAATGAAAGAGCAGATTGCCGGCGACCTTCAGGCGGAACGGATCGACCGTGCCGTCGGTGCGCTGTTGGATAAGGCGGATATCAAACCTGTCAAATAAATTTGACAACAGGGTACGGCGGCAAGGACGGCAGGCGAGCGTCCTGCCGCCGTATGAAACCGGGAGTATTATGAAACGAAAAAAACCGTTGCCGTCCTCGCCGCCGTGTTGGCGGGTCTGGCGGCAGCCAAAGCGCCCGAAGCCGATCCGGCTTTGGTGGACGAAGTGGTGGCGCAGCTTATGGGGCAGCCGGATTTGCAGACGGAACAGTCCCAAAAACCGGACGGGCAGGCAATCCGGAACGATGCCGTCCGCCGGCTGCAAACTTTGGAAGTTTTGAAAAACGGGGCGTTGCAGGCGGGTTTAGATAAGGATAAAGGCGTTCAAAACCGCTTTAAAATCGCCGAAGCGTCTTTTTACGCCCAAGAATACGTCCGCTTTTTGGAACGTTCGGAAACGGTTTCCGAAGACGAGTTGCGCGCGTTTTACGAACGGCAGACCCGTATGGTCAAATTGCAGCAGGTCGGTTTTGCCACGGAAGATGAGGCGCGTCAGGCGCAGCAGCTCCTGCTGAAAGGGCTGTCTTTTGAAGGGCTGATGAAGCGTTATCCGAACGACGAGCAGGCGTTCGACGGTTTCATTATGGCGCAGCAGCTTCCCGAGCCGCTGGCTTCCCGGTTTGCCGGTATGAACCGGGGCGACGTAACCCGCGATCCGATCCGGTTGGGCGGACGCTATTACCTGTTCAAACTCAGCGAGGTCGGGAAAAACCCCGACGCGCAGCCTTTCGAGTTGGTCAGAAGCCAATTGGAGCAGGGTTTGAAACAAGAAAAAGCCCGCTTGAAAATCGATGCCCTTCTGGAAGAAAACGGTGTCAAACCGTAATGGCATTTCCGATACCGATGCCGTCTGAATCCTTTTCAGACGGCATTGCACGTTCAGGTAAGGAGGACGGCTTATGCGTGCGGTGATACAGAAAACGGCAGGTGCGAAGGTGGATACCGTGTCCGAAGCCGGCACGGAAACCTGCGGCAAAATTGACGGCGGATTTGTCGTGCTGCTCGGTGTAACGCATAGCGACACAGAAAAAGACGCACGCTATATCGCCGACAAAATCGCCCATTTGCGCGTGTTTGAAGACGGCGCGGGCAAGCTGAACCTGTCTTTGAAAGATGTCGGGGGCTCCGTGCTGCTGGTGTCGCAGTTTACGCTTTATGCCGATGCGACAAGCGGCCGGCGGCCGTCGTTTTCGAAAGCCGCACCCGCAGAACAGGCGAAACGGCTTTATCTGCATACGGCAGAACTGTTGCGCGGGCACGGGATTGATGTCGAAACGGGACGTTTCCAGACGCATATGCAGGTATCGCTCTGCAATGACGGGCCGGTAACCATACTGCTGGATTCCGGCAGGCTGTTCTGACTGTATTCCCGGTCGGCCGTATTCTCTAATTTATTTCACCATACCGATAATGAACGACAATACACACACCCTTCCCCCGCGCCGCCTGTCCGTTGCACCGATGCTCGATTGGACGGACCGGCACTACCGCTATCTCGCCCGCCAGATTACCCGAAATACTTGGCTGTACAGTGAAATGGTCAACGCCGGCGCGATTGTTTACGGCGACAAAGACCGCTTTTTGATGTTTGACGAAGGTGAGCAGCCCGTCGCCCTGCAACTGGGCGGCAGCGACCCGTCCGATTTGGCGAAAGCCGCCAAAGCCGCCGAAGCATACGGCTACAACGAGGTCAACCTCAACTGCGGCTGCCCCAGTCCGCGCGTGCAGAAAGGCTCGTTCGGCGCGTGTCTGATGAACGAAGTCATGCTGGTTGCCGACTGCCTCAACGCCATGCAGGACGCGGTCAAGATTCCCGTTACCGTCAAACACCGCATCGGTGTGGACAGGCAGACCGAATACCAAACCGTTGCCGATTTCGTCGGCACGCTGCGCGACAAAACCGCCTGCAGAACCTTCATCGTCCACGCCCGCAACGCTTGGCTGGACGGATTGTCTCCCAAAGAAAACCGCGATGTTCCGCCCTTGAAATACGATTACGTTTACCGCCTCAAGCAAGAGTTTCCCGAGCTGGAAATCATCATCAACGGCGGCATCACCACCAACGAAGCAATCGCCGGACACCTGCAACACGTTGACGGCGTGATGGTCGGGCGAGAGGCATACCATAACCCGATGGTGATGCGCGAATGGGACAGGCTGTTTTACGGCGATACCCGCGGCCCGATCGAATACGCCGATTTGGTGCAGCGGCTGTTTGTGTACAGCCAAGCCCAAATCCAAGCCGGACGCGGCACAATCTTGCGCCACATCGTCCGCCACAGTCTCGGGCTGATGCACGGTTTGAAAGGCGCGCGAACCTGGCGGCGTATGCTTTCCGACGCGACGCTCTTGAAAGACAACGACGGCGGCCTGATTATTGAAGCGTGGAAAGAAGTTGAACGGGCAAATACGCGCGAATAGGGCGGGGTTGTATGTGTGAAATGCCGTCTGAAGGATTCAGACGGCATTTGTGCGTTTGTCGGACGGTGTTTAGGGGGCGGTAACGGCGTGTCTCGGCACTTTGCCCATATCCCAGTGTGCCACCGCCCAGTCGAGCAGTTCGGCAGGGCGGTCGGTTTCCGGTGCTTCGGGCAGCTTGAGGTAACGGAACACTTGGCGGAGGAGCTGTTCGCGGCGGTTTAAATCCAATGCGGGGGCGAGCGTCTGTTTAGACCACTTTTGCCCTTGTGCGTTGGTCAGGAGCGGCAGGTGGGCATATTGCGGTGTCGGAACGCCCAAACACTGTTGCAAATAGATTTGGCGCGGCGTGGAAACGAGCAGGTCTTGCCCGCGGACGATGTGGGTAACGCCCTGTTCGGCATCGTCGGCAACGACGGCGAGTTGGTATGCCCAGTAACCGTCTGCACGAAGCAGGACGAAATCGCCGATGTCGCGGGCGAGGTTTTGGGCGTAACCGCCGACGATGCCGTCTGAAAAACCGATAACGCGGTCGGGGACGCGGATGCGCCACGCCGGATGTTTGCCTTGCAGTGCAGGGCGTTGGTCGGGGTGGCGGCAGCGTCCGTTATAGACGAACCCGTCTGCGCCCCGCCTTGCCCCGGCCTGCCAGTCTTTGCGGCTGCAATGGCAGGGATAGACCAGTCCGGCGGTTTTCAGACGGCATAGGGTTTCTTCATACAGGGCGTAACGGCGGCTCTGATAGGCGACTTCTCCGTCCCACTCGAATCCGAATGCCTCAAGCGTGTGCAGAATATGGCTTGCCGCCCCCGGCATTTCGCGCGGCGGATCGAGGTCTTCCATGCGGATCAGCCATTTGCCGCCGTTTGAGCGCGCATCGGCATAGGAAGCGACGGCGGTCAGCAGCGAGCCGATGTGGAGCAGCCCGGTCGGGCTGGGGGCGAAACGTCCTGTGTACATATCCGGTACAGTCCCTTTATTTAAGACTATTAATCAAAGCCGTTATCTCATCTTTATCCAGTTCCATCCCGGGCTCTTCAAGCAAGGTTAAATCATATAGGGCATTATATTGCTCTTCGGTAGCTGAATCATCCATCAGGCCGGATGAGAAAAAATCGAGGGCTCTATTTGCAATTCTCTCATTACTTGCATTTCTATCAACCGGTTTCGTCAATTCTTTATATATAGTCGGTTTTTTCCGTCATTCCCGCGCAGGCGGGAATCCAGTCCGTCGGGTTTCGGTTTTTTCCGATAGATTCCTGCCGCCTCGGGGTTCTGGATTCCCACTTTTGTGGGAATGACGAAAGCAGTGGGAATGACGAAATACGTATGGGGAGGTGCCGGATCCTTAAAAATCAGATCTGAATAAATTTCATCGGGCGAAATGATTTCGAGTGCTTTTGCCATGATTCTATTTCCTTTTGTGTCGGTGGGTAATGTTGTCTTGTTAATATTTTTAGGGCGAACCCCCGATATGCCGCACTGCGTCCGGTCAAAAGGGCGATGCCGTCTGAAAGCCTTTCAGACGGCATCGGGGATGAAAAGTT
Source organism: Neisseria lactamica NS19 (assembly GCA_000193795.2). Lineage (GTDB taxonomy): Bacteria > Pseudomonadota > Gammaproteobacteria > Burkholderiales > Neisseriaceae > Neisseria > Neisseria lactamica_A. The sequence continues at coordinate 6,978 of AEPI01000024.1, forward strand.
TAAACCAACGGTGCGAGCAGTTTTTCAAACGCTTCTTCAAACTGTTTCAAACCGTCTTCCTGCAAGCGGTTGGCGAGGGTTTCTACGTCTATACCGAGCGCGGCGGTTTCGGCGAGTTGCGCTTTCGCTTCTTCCACGCCTTCGGTCAGCGTGGCTTTGGCTGTGCCGTGGTCGATAAAGGCTTTGAGCGTGGCGTCGGGAACGGTGTTGACGGTGTGCGCGCCGATCAGGCTGTCAACGTAGAGTGTGTCGGGATAGGCCGGGTTTTTCACGCCGGTAGATGCCCACAAAAGCTGCACGCGGTTTGCGCCTTCGGTTTCCAGCGCGGCAAATTCCGGGCTGCCGAAGTATTGTGCCCAGTCTTGGTAGGCGGCTTTGGCAAGGGCGATGGCGACTTTGCCTTTGAGATCGTCGGGCAGGGTGGCGTCCAATGCGGAATCAACACGGGAAATAAAGAAGCTGGCGACAACTTGGATATGGGCAACGCTTTGTCCGGCTGCCAAGCGTTTGGCAATGCCGCGTGCGTAGGCGGCGTAGGCTTTGAGTGTTTGGGCGCGGGAGAACAGCAGCGTGAGGTTGACGCTGATGCCGTCTGAAACGAGGGTTTCGAGCGCATCGATGCCTGCGTCGGTGGCCGGCACTTTAATCATCGCGTTTCTGCACCCGATGGCGGCGTAGAGGCGGCGCGCTTCTTCAACCGTGCCTTGCGCGTCTTTGGATAACTCGGGCGAAACTTCGAGGCTGACGAAACCGGTTTTGCCGCCGGTGGATTCGTGTTCGGCAAGGCAAACGTCGCAGGCGGCACGCACATCGGCAACCGCCATGGTTTCGTAACGTTGTTTGGGGCTGAGGTTTTGCCGCTTGAGGGCGGCGACCTCGTCGGCGTAAAGCGCGTCGCCGGCGAAGGCTTTTTGGAAAATGGCGGGATTGGAAGTTACGCCGCACACGCCTTGTTTCAACATTTGCGCCAATTCGCCGCTTTGCACGAGCGAGCGGGAAAGGTTGTCCAGCCAGATTTGTTGTCCTAATGCTTTAACGTCCGATAAAATGGTCATCTCTGATTCCTTTGGATGGATAGGCGGGGTTTGAGGGCTTATGCTACCCCGATTCGGAAATTTTGGGTAGTTTTATTACAGCAAAGGCGGATTGCGATGGCAGGAAACGGAAAATATCTCGACTGGGCGCGCGAAGTGTTGCACACCGAAGCGGAAGGCTTGCGCGAAATTGCGGCGGATTTGGACGAAAACTTCGCCCTTGCGGCAGACGCATTGCTGCGCTGCACGGGCAGGGTCGTCATCACGGGTATGGGCAAGTCGGGACACGTCGGGCGCAAAATAGCGGCAACCATGGCATCGACCGGCACGCCCGCGTTTTTCGTCCATCCTGCGGAAGCGGCACACGGCGATCTGGGCATGATTGTGGACAACGACGTGGTCGTCGCCATTTCCAATTCCGGCGAAAGCGACGAAATTGCCGCCATCATTCCCGCGCTCAAACGCAAAAACATCACGCTTGTCTGCATCACCGCCCGCCCCGGTTCGACGATGGCGCGTTATGCCGACATCCACATCACCGCATCGGTTTCTCAAGAAGCCTGCCCGCTGGGGCTTGCCCCGACCAGCAGCACCACCGCCGTGATGGCTTTGGGCGATGCGTTGGCGGTCGTCCTGCTGCGCGCGCGCGCGTTCACGCCCGACGATTTCGCCTTGAGCCACCCTGCCGGCAGCCTCGGCAAACGCCTGCTTTTGCGCGTTGCCGACATTATGCACAAAGGCGGCGGCCTGCCTGCCGTCCGGCTCGGCACACCTTTAAAAGAAGCCATCGTCAGCATGAGCGAGAAAGGACTGGGGATGCTGGCGGTAACGGATGCCCAAGGCCGTCTGAAAGGCGTGTTCACCGACGGCGATTTGCGCCGCCTGTTCCAACGGCGCGACAGCCTTGCCGGTCTTCAGGTGGAGGAAATGATGCATACGCAGCCCAAAACCATCTCCGCCGAACGCCTCGCCGCCGAAGCGTTGAAAGTGATGCAGGCAAACCACATCAACGGTCTTTTGGTAACCGATGCCGACGGCGTGCTGATCGGCGCGCTGAATATGCACGACCTTTTGGCGGCACGGATTGTATAAGGCGGCGCAGCCGTTTCAGACGGCATTTGTGTTAAAATATGCCGCCTGAAAACAAGGAAATCCCAATGCAGGCACTTTCTCCCGAATTACAGGCGCGCGCCGCCAAAATCAAACTGCTGATATTGGATGTGGACGGCGTTTTGACCGACGGGTGCATCTTTATCCGCGACGACGGCGAAGAAATCAAATCGTTTCACACGCTGGACGGACACGGTCTGAAAATGCTTCAGGCAAGCGGCGTGCAAACTGCGATTATCACAGGCCGGGACGCGCCCTCCGTCGGCATCCGCGTCAAACAGTTGGGCATAAATTACTATTTCAAAGGCATTCGCGACAAACGTGCCGCGTATGAAGAATTGCGCGCGCAGGCAGGCGTGGAAGAAGCCGAATGCGCCTTTGTCGGCGACGACGTGGTCGATTTGCCGGTGATGGTGCGTTGCGGATTGCCGGTTGCCGTCCCCGGCGCGCATTGGTTTGCGCGGCAACACGCCGCCTATATCACGGAACACGCGGGCGGCGCAGGCGCGGTGCGCGAAGCGTGCGACCTGATTATGCAGGCGCAAGGTACGTTGGGCGCGGCTTTGAACGGGTACATCAAATGAAAGTAAGATGGCGGTACGGAATCGCGTTCCCATTGATATTGGCGGTTGCCTTGGGCAGCCTGTCGGCCTGGCTGGGGCGCATCAGCGAAGTCGAAATCGAGGAAGTCAGGCTCAATCCCGACGAACCGCAATACACGATGGACGGCATAGACGGGCGGACTTTTGACACGCAGGGCTATTTGAAAGAACATTTGGGCGCGAAAGGCGCGAAACAGTTTCCCGAAAGCAGCGATATACATTTCGAGTCGCCGCATCTCGTGTTCTTCCAAGAAGGCAGGTTGTTGTACGAAGTCGGCAGCGATGAAGCCGTCTACCATACCGAAAACAAACAGGTTCTTTTTAAAAACAACGTTGTGCTGACCAAAACCGCCGACGGCAAACGGCAGGCGGGTAAAGTTGAAACCGAAAAGCTGCACGTCGATACCGAATCGCAATATGCCCAAACCGATACGCCCGTCAGTTTCCAATACGGCGCGTCGCACGGTCAGGCGGGCGGTATGACCTACAACCACAAAACAGGCCTGTTGAACTTCTCATCTAAAGTGAAAGCCACGATTTATGATACAAAAGATATGTAAGCTATTTGTTTTAACTGCAATTTTTGCAACGTCTCCCGCTTTTGCCCTTCAAAGCGACAGCAGGCAGCCCATCCAAATCGAAGCCGACCAAGGTTCGCTTGACCAGGCAAACCAAAGTACCACCTTCAGCGGCAATGTCGTCATCAGACAGGGTACGCTCAACATTTCCGCCTCGCGCGTCAACGTCATACGCGGCGGCAAAGGCGGCGAATCCGTGAGGGCGGAAGGTTCGCCCGTCCGCTTCAGCCAGACATTGGACGGCGGCAAAGGCACGGTGCGCGGGCAGGCAAACAACGTTACCTATTCCTCCGCAGGAAGCACCGTTGTTCTGACCGGCAATGCCAAAGTGCAGCGCGGCGGCGACGTTGCCGAAGGTGCGGTCATTACCTACAACACCAAAACCGAAGTCTATACCATCAACGGCAGCACGAAATCCGGTGCGAAATCCGCTTCCAAAACCGGCAGGGTCAGCGTCGTCATCCAGCCTTCAAGCACACAAAAAACCGAATAACCCCGATGCCGTCTGAAACGGAAACGCAGTTCAGACGGCATTTGCCGAACCGAAATACCGAAAAGAGATTTATGAGCGCAAACAACAGCCGCCTCGTCGTCCAAAACCTGCAGAAAAGTTTCAAAAAACGCCAAGTCGTCAAAAGTTTTTCCCTTGAGATCGAAAGCGGCGAAGTCATCGGACTGCTCGGGCCCAACGGCGCAGGCAAAACCACCGGCTTTTACATGATAGTCGGACTCATCGCCGCCGACGCAGGCAGCGTAACCCTAGACGGACAAGAATTGCGCCGACTGCCCATACACGAACGCGCCCGCCTCGGTGTCGGCTACCTGCCGCAGGAAGCCTCGATATTCCGCAAAATGACCGTCGAACAAAACATCCGCGCCATTCTCGAAATCCGCATCAAAGACAAGAAACAAATCGACGGCGAAGTCGAAAAATTGCTCGCCGACCTCAATATCGGACACTTGCGCCGCAATCCTGCGCCGTCGCTGTCCGGCGGCGAACGGCGGCGCGTCGAAATTGCCCGTGTCCTCGCTATGAAACCGCGCTTCATCCTTTTGGACGAACCTTTTGCCGGCGTCGATCCCATCGCCGTCATCGACATCCAAAAAATCATCGGTTTCCTCAAATCGCGCGGCATCGGCGTATTGATTACCGACCACAACGTCCGCGAAACCCTCAGCATCTGCGACCGCGCCTACATTATTTCAGACGGCACGGTGCTGGCTTCCGGCAAGCCTGACGACCTGGTCGGCAACGAACAGGTGCGCGCCGTCTATTTGGGCGAGAATTTCAAATATTGAAACATTGCATCGCCGCCGCATGATCGACAAAGATGTCCGGGGCGGATGTCCGGCATATGCGGGCAGGGCGGCGGATTTTGCGGCGGGCGGGATTTATCGGGATTCATTAAGCAGAATGGCGAACCGTCCGCGCGAATTGTGCGCCTGTGCCGGCGTTTCACGATATTGCCGGTGCGGTGAAAATTAATTTAAATTTAAAACATTGACTTAAACCGGTTTTCAAAGAATATTGCCGGATATGCTTGCATACGGCCCCGTAATTTGGTTTAATACGCATCTCTTAACGAGACAGACAAAGGCCAGATAGCTCAGTTGGTAGAGCAACGGATTGAAAATCCGTGTGTCGGCGGTTCGATTCCGCCTCTGGCCACCAAAAACCGCTTTGAAGCGGTTATTTTTTTGCCTGCCGTTTTCGGCAGCAGTCCGGCAGCCGCAAATGCCTGCTATGCACGATACGGTCTTTGCGGCTGCCGGGCAGGTATAGTGGATTAACAAAAATCAGGACAAGACGATGAAGCCGCAGACAGTACAGATAGTACGGAACCGATTCACTTGGTGCTTCAGCACCTTGGAGAATCGTTCTCTTTGAGCTAAGGCAACGCCGTACCGGTTTTTGTTAATCCACTATAAAAACCGGAAAACATATGCCGTCCGAACTGCAGTTCGGACGGCATTTCCATATCTGAAACAATCAGTCCGTATCGCTTTCGGGCAGCTCTGCCGACCCCATGCGTCTGAGCACGATATTGGTTTTGTTGCGGAGCCGTTTGCTTTTCGGATGATCGGCGTAGTAAAGCGGGGCGGGGACGCGGGCGGTCAGTTTCGCCGCCTGCTGTTTGCTCAGTTTGGCGGCGGGTATTTGATAAAAATACCGGGACGCGGCTTCCGCGCCGAAAATGCCGTAGTGCCATTCGATTGAATTTAAATACAATTCAAAAATCCTGTCTTTGTCGGTAACGGCTTCCATCATCGCGGTAATCGCGGCTTCTTCGCCTTTGCGGATATAGCTGCGGCTTTCGTTCAAAAACAGGTTTTTGGCAAGCTGCTGGCTGATGGTCGAGCCGCCCGCCTTCACTTTGCCGCTGTTCCGGTTGCGCCGGATGGCGTTTTGAATGCCGCCCCAATCGAAGCCGCCGTGTCCGGCAAAACGGGCATCTTCGGAAGCAATCAGGGCTTTTTTCAGGTTGACCGAAATGCGGTTGTAAGGTACCCAGCGGTAATCCAGTGCGACATCGCGCCCTTCTTGTTCAAACTGCTTCATCCGCATCGACATAAAGGCAGTCCGATGGGGCGCGACGGCGCGGTAGGTGATGATGTTGCCGTACACATAGGCATTGAAGAAGATAAAGATGCCGACGGGCAGGGCAATCAGCCATTTGACGATGCGGAACATATTACATGGCTTTCATGTATTCGATGACGGGGCGGATGTCCGGTTTGAAACCGCGCCAGAGGGTGTAGGAAGCCGCCGCCTGCCCGACCAGCATACCCAGTCCGTCTGAAACTTCGGCTGCACCGTTGCTTTGGGCAAAGTTTAAAAACGCCTGCGCCGCGTCGCCGTAAACCATATCGTAGGCAAGGCGGCAGTTGCGGAAAATTTCAGGATTGACGGCAGGAAGCTGACCGCTCAAGCCGCCGGACGTGCCGTTGATGATGATATCAAAACCGCCGTTCAAATCTGCCATCGGGACGGCTTCAATGCCGAAAAGCTGCGCCAATTCCTCGGCTTTGGCGTGGGTACGGTTGGCAATGACGATGCGTGCAGGGCGATGTTCTTTCAAAACCGGAATCACGCCGCGCACCGCGCCGCCCGCGCCCAAAAGCAAAATGGTTTTGCCCTCGACGACAATGTTTTTAACCTGCGTGATGTCGTTGGCCAAACCGATACCGTCGGTATTGTCGCCACGCAGCTTGCCGTTTTCCAGCAGGATCAGCGTATTGACCGCACCTGCCGCCGATGCGCGTTCGGAATGCTCGTCCGCCAGCGCAAAAGCTTCTTGTTTGAACGGCACGGTTACGTTTGCCCCGCCGCCGCCGCCGGTAAAAAACGCTTCAACCGCCTGCGCGAAACCGCCGATTTCGGCGCAAATGCGTTCGTATTCAATGTCAACGCCTTCCTGAAGGGCAAACTGCCGATGGATTTGCGGCGATTTACTGTGTGCAACGGGATTGCCGAAAACGGCGTAGCGGGGGAGGGCGTGCATAGTCATATTCCATAAAGGCGGGGCGGTCATTTTATAACGGCGGCGCGAAGATGGAAACGATGCCGTCTGAAACGGTTGTCAGCTAGCATAATGGAATGTTTGTTTCTTGAAAAAAAGTCATTCTTTTTTACAATTTAACTTTATTTTGTTGACAAGGACGAAAGGGTCTGACAAAGATGTTGTGCTTGGCAGTATTTGCATTAGGGTTGGCAACGCCTGCGGTGGCGGCGGATTGGGTATTGGTTGACTTTAATGAGGCTTTTATCACCACTGGTGATGCAGACAGCCGTACGGACGATAGGGCATGGTTTGAAATAAGGTATGCCAAGCCGAAAAAGCTTAGTAGTGGAAAATTTTATAATAAAATTAAAAAGTTGGAAGAAATGGATTGCAGTGGTAAACGTTCTAGGACTTTGACGGTAACGGGGTATTTCGAATCGGGAAACCCTATCGTCTCTGGTACACTACCCTATGCCAAATGGAGTTATGTTGTTCCAGGTACGGTTGGAGAGGCTGAGTACGAATTTGTCTGCAACCGCTATCCTCGCTGATCGTTTTCAAACCAAACAACAGATGCCGTCTGAACTGCTTTCAGACGGCATCTGTTTTGTCGGCATTCGGACAAAAGGGCGGGCATTCCGCTTTGGAACAGACAAACCGAAGCATATTGTTGACAATCCTGCCGTCTGAGACTATATTTTCCGGCTTGAAATTTGACGCAGGGCGAGTTTCAGACGGCATCGGCGTGGTAAAATCGTGCCGGCTTTGCGTTAAGCCGCCGCGTTCCGCATATTTTGCTATTTCCCTTTTCCAGGAGCTGAAAAATGTCTATTAAAAACGCCGTAAAATTGATTGAAGAAAGCGAAGCCCGCTTTGTCGATTTGCGCTTCACCGATACCAAAGGCAAGCAGCACCACTTTACCGTGCCTGCGCGCATCGTGTTGGAAGACCCTGAAGAGTGGTTTGAAAACGGACAGGCGTTTGACGGTTCGTCCATCGGCGGCTGGAAGGGCATTCAGGCTTCCGATATGCAGTTGCGCCCCGATCCCGCCACGGCGTTTGTCGATCCTTTTTATGATGATGCGACCGTTGTGTTGATTTGCGACGTTATCGACCCCGCCGACGGTCAGGGTTACGACCGCGATCCGCGCTCCATCGCACGCCGCGCTGAAGCCTACTTGAAATCTTCCGGTATCGGCGACACGGCATACTTCGGCCCCGAACCCGAATTCTTCGTCTTCGACGGCGTAGAATTTGAAACCGATATGCACAAAACCCGTTATGAAATCACGTCCGAAAGCGGCGCGTGGGCAAGCGGTCTGCACATGGACGGTCAAAATACCGGCCACCGCCCTGCCGTCAAAGGAGGCTACGCGCCCGTTGCTCCGATTGACGCGGGACAAGATCTGCGCTCCGCCATGGTAAACATTTTGGAAGAACTCGGCATCGAAGTCGAAGTACACCACTCCGAAGTCGGTACCGGCAGCCAAATGGAAATCGGCACGCGCTTCTCCACCTTGGTCAAACGCGCCGACCAAACCCAAGACATGAAATACGTGATTCAAAACGTTGCCCACAACTTCGGCAAAACCGCCACCTTTATGCCCAAACCGATTATGGGCGACAACGGCAGCGGTATGCACGTCCACCAATCCATCTGGAAAGACGGTCAAAACCTGTTTGCAGGCGACGGCTATGCCGGTTTGTCCGATACCGCCCTTTATTACATCGGCGGCATCATCAAACACGCCAAAGCCCTGAACGCGATTACCAATCCGTCCACCAACTCCTACAAACGCCTTGTGCCGCACTTTGAAGCACCGACCAAACTGGCATATTCCGCCAAAAACCGTTCCGCTTCCATCCGCATTCCGTCTGTAAACAGCAGCAAGGCACGCCGCATCGAAGCGCGCTTCCCCGATCCGACCGCCAACCCATACTTGGCATTTGCCGCTTTGTTGATGGCCGGTTTGGACGGTATTCAAAACAAAATCCATCCGGGCGATCCTGCCGATAAAAACCTGTACGATCTGCCGCCGGAAGAAGATGCATTGGTGCCGACCGTTTGCGCTTCTTTGGAAGAAGCCCTCACCGCCCTCAAAGCCGACCACGAATTCCTCCTGCGCGGCGGCGTATTCAGCAAAGACTGGATTGACAGCTACATCGCCTTTAAAGAGGAAGATGTCCGCCGTATCCGTATGGCGCCGCATCCGCTGGAATTTGAAATGTATTACAGCCTGTAAAACTTAGACTATCAGCAGCAATGCCGTCTGAACAAAGTTTCAGACGGCATTTTGCATTTGAACGGCAAAACGGCGAAGCAGGGGCGGTGTTTTTCAGCGGTTGGGCGATATTTGCTACAATAGGCTTTTATTTCTTGGCTGTTTGAACCATGACTGTATCGAAATCAGGTTTTATCGGGCAAATCTTTTCCCGCAATATGCTCGTCTGTATTTTTACGGGGTTTACCTCGGGGCTGCCGCTGTACTTTCTGATCAACCTGATTCCGGCTTGGTTACGCAGTGAACAAATCGATTTAAAAAGCATCGGGCTGATGGCGTTAATCGGACTGCCGTTTACTTGGAAATTTTTGTGGTCTCCGCTGATGGACGCGGTCAGGCTGCCCGTTTTGGGCCGGCGGCGCGGGTGGATGCTGCTGACGCAGGCAGGTTTGCTGGCGGCTTTGGCGGCATATGCCTTTTTAAACCCTCGGAATCATCTGCCGCTGATTGCCGGCTTGTCGGTGCTTGTCGCTTTTTTTTCCGCCAGTCAGGACATTGTATTGGATGCGTTCAGGCGCGAGATTTTGTCGGACGAAGAATTGGGTTTGGGCAATTCCGTTCACGTCAACGCCTACCGGGTTGCCGCCCTGATTCCCGGTTCATTGAGTTTGGTGTTGGCAGACAGGATGCCGTGGTCGGAAGTATTTGTTATCACTTCATTATTTATGCTGCCCGGCCTTCTGATGACGCTGTTTCTCGCGCGCGAACCCGTGTTGCCGCCTGCCGTTCCTAAAACGTTGAAGCAGACCGTGGTAGAGCCGTTTAAAGAATTTTTTACGCGCAAGGGCATCGCTTCGGCTGTATGCGTGCTGCTGTTTATCTTCCTTTACAAACTCGGCGACAGTATGGCAACCGCGTTGGCAACGCCGTTTTATCTGGATATGGGTTTCAGCAAGACCGACATCGGTTTGATTGCCAAAAACGCAGGACTGTGGCCGGCAGTGGCGGCAGGTATCTTGGGCGGCGTGTGGATGCTGAAAATCGGCGTAAACAAAGCCTTGTGGATATTCGGCGCGGTGCAGGCTGTAACCGTTTTGGGGTTTGTATGGTTGGCAGGGTTCGGACATTTCGACACAGTCGGTACGAGCGAGAGGCTGATGCTGGCGGCAGTTATCGGCGCAGAGGCGGTCGGCGTGGGTTTGGGGACGGCGGCGTTTGTATCGTATATGGCGCGCGAGACCAATCCCGCATTTACCGCAACGCAGCTCGCACTGTTTACCAGCCTGTCCGCTGTTCCCCGTACGGTCATCAATTCCTTTGCCGGTTATCTGATTGAATGGCTCGGTTATGTACCGTTTTTCCGGCTGTGTTTCGCACTCGCCCTGCCGGGTATGTTGTTGCTGTTGAAAGTCGCACCGTGGAATGAAGAACAAATCACGGTTATCAATAAATGAACGCGTCAAATTGGAGCGTTTACCTGATATTGTGTGAAAACAGCGCGTTCTATTGCGGCATCAGCACCAATCCGCAACAGCGGTTTGCCGCCCACGCGACCGGAAAAGGCGCGAAATATACCCGCGTATTCAAACCGGTGGCGATGCGTATCGTTGCAGGCGGCATGGATAAAGGCACTGCGCTCAAACAGGAAATCGCCGTCAAAAAACTGACCGCCGCACAAAAACGGCAATTGTGGGAGCAGGCGGAAAAAATGCCGTCTGAAACCTGACGGTTCAAGTTCGGACGGCAGTTGGCAGCAATCAGGGAAAAGCGGGGCAGGCGGCAAGGAAAACCGGTGTTTCAACACACGGGACGACACATAAAGCGTCGCCCTATGAAATTGAAGGTATAGTGGATTAACAAAAACCAGTACGGCAAGGCGAGGCAACGCCGTACTGGTTTTTGTTAATCCACTATATAATGTGTATTTCTGTTTTTTGGATTGTGGTTTTCAATTTGTGTCGAATCGGATTCGGCATATACGGCATTGCAAAAAGCGTTTGACTCTCCAATGCCGTCTGAAAACCGGTTTCAGACGGCATTTGCGTTCAGTGAGAAAGGTCGCGCCTGCCGCCCGAACGTCTCGCCGCAGCCTCTGCATAACGGCGCACCTCTTTTTCCAAATTTTCCAAGTTCAAAGGAAAATCAGGCAGTCTGTCCCCTTGTTTCTCTTCGCGGATAATCCGCCCGCCATCCAAATACCACGTCTGTTGCGCATGATAGGTCTGTATATCCGCCGTTACGCCATCCGCTTTCAATGCTACCGTCGAAGATTGTGCAATAAAAAGATTTCCGTTTTTCAAATAATATTCGAAACTCTGGCGTTTTTTTCCATTGTCGAAACTCCAATAGACTTTTTGCGGCAGACCGTCCGCATCATAGCCGACCACAAGACTGTTTGCCTTCATCCCCCGTGGCATCAATTCCCGCATATTCTGATAAAACACAGAATCGCGCGAGTCCGACGCAATCCGGTTGCTCTCTTCGCGGAAGTCCCAAACCTTCTGCTCGTCATTCGCGACATCCCGGTATTTCGCCAAATATACCTGGGCCATCTGATAACACCCGAGACAATGCTCATAAACATCTTCCCCGATTTTCCCGCGCCCCGACGCATCAAATACCGAACCGTCCGGTTGCCAAACAACCCGATATTCTCCTGTCGTTTCATAATTTTCCCCGTGAGCCGTTCCGCCGTACACATTTACGGAAAACGGACGATCGTTCCGATACAGATATTCGGCATTAACAAACGCTTCCGGCGAGCGTTGCAAAAGCGAAACCGCAACCAAACCGCCCTCGCCGATATAGTAATCCAGCCAGACCTCTTCCCCATGTTCCTGCTCCGTTACGTGAAACCATTTCGCCTTTTCTTTCAAACGACTGAGCCGGATAGCGAGCGCAAGATAATCCTTTTCCGACTGCAACGGACCGTCATCCACAGTTCCGGCAAGACTTTCCTCCGTCCTCATCGATTCCTTCACGATGACAACCGCCCTGTCGGCATTTCGGAACAGGCGGGCAAGTTTCGCTACAAAAGCATTCGGATTTTCAGGTATTTCAGTTGCCGTATCGCTCAAAAACCAACGCGGATTAATCTCATAGGCAATACCCTTCCCCAGCCAAAAGGCAAATACAAGTGCAAAGAATGACAACAATACCGGTTTGAATTTTTTAAACATATTTATTTTTCGTTTAACAGGATATATCGATTATATCAGGCGAGCTTTGATTGTTTGATTTTTAATCTAATTTACGGTTGCTGCCGTACTTTAAAAACCCCTATGCAGGCTGCGGCTTGTTACTCTTGTTTGCTTTGATTCAATTTTTTGACTAATTCAAATGCTTCGGATTGATATTGCCTTTGCCATTTTTCCCAATCTAACGGTTTTCCCGAGCGTTCCCAATCTTCTAAAACCGACATTTTGAACGTTTCCATTTCCCACCAATATTCGGCATATAAACGTGATTGATTGGGAATGTCGGCTTCTGCCCAATCGGCAAAATGCAAAAAATGAGAAATATCGCAAACTATATTATTTTCAGGAACTTCTTCGGCAAATAGATTCTTGACCAACTGTAACGCTTCGGTCTGATATTTTTCTGTCCATTTCTCCCATTTTTCAGGCTTTCCCGATATTTCCCAATCTTCCAATGCGGAAGCATTCAAGATTTCCAATTCCCACCAGCAATCGTAATAACGGGAGGATTGGTTGGGAATCTCATTTTCTGCTTCGGAAACAAATTGGGTAAAACTAAAAATATCCTTAACGATTTTTGCAAATCTATTTTCCATAAATTGCCGCCCCCTCCAAATTGCGTGCCAGCAACTTCGGCAAAATCAAAAGCCGGCAAGCCCCTGCATCCTGTGCCAATCGGAGAAAATGCCGTCTGAAAGCCGAATACCGCTTCAGACGGCATTTTGATTGTTGGGTTTTTAATCAGAGCTTTGTTTGATAATTTGTTATTTTGAATAAAATACAGGTTCTGTCGAGCTGATAACCTCTATTACAGAATCGCTAAAAAAGAAGATATAAGCCTTATAATATTTCTTTTCAAAAAAATCAAAACTTTCTTCTTTCAACCAGTCCATATAACCGTCGTCTATTATCTCGAAAAAATAATTTATAGCAGGATTTCTATCCCAATTATTTTCTTCTTTATTTTCAAATAAATATTCTGAAAATTTCACTTTGTAAGATTCATCTGTTATTTGAAAATGAATTATATTGTCAATAAATATTTCAATATTTAATTCATAATTTCGGTCGGATGCCAAAATGTTTACATCTTGTTCGGTAACACAAATTTTGTCCACATAAAATCTGTGATTATTGTTAGAAAATTGTAATGGTTTAATCTTCATTATCGTTTTCCATATCTGATTTTTATTTTCTTATTGCCCTGCCGGATTTCTAAAGCAGGTCTGTCATCGGCTTTTATCTCCCCAGTTTTACCATTTTTGCCAACTTCGCGGCTTTGGCAAACGGCAGGACGTTGACCAGGGCTTCGACGGTTTCGGCGGCATTGGGGTTTTCCCATATCCACCGGTCAACGGCTTCGCGTATGGAATTTTCTCTATCAGAGAGATAACTCAATTTCCCGATAGCTGTAAATTCATAATCCGCCGATATGGGGAAAGGTCGTCTGAAAATTAAAAGCAGTTTCAGACGACTTTTTGATTTATGCTTGTTACGAAAAGTCTTCTAAATGATGGCTAATTGCCTCTTCAATAGTTGGATACCAATCCATAAATGAAGACTGTAATTCCTCTAAAACCAACTCATTGAACAAATCATCTAAATTTCTCCAATCCATTTTTTCATTTGAATAGAGAAAATTCGCCATAACGACAGTATGTTTATTTTGGGAGTAATCTGATAGGGCGCAAATCATCAGATACTGCCCCGAATGTTCCAGATAAAAAATTCTTTTTTCTAAGGGAGATCGATTATTTTGGTGTCCATTTCCCATTTTTTACCCTTTTTGACGTATTGGCTTTCGAGTTCTTAAATTGAGTTACCTGTCTTCCATCAGGAGTTAGAATAACCACTTTATCTCCTTTTACATAAACATGGTTTCCTGTGTCGGAATCTAAATATTGCTTTCCTTCGCGAACGACACGATTGGAATCTCCCACACTTCGATGAGAATCGTTTTTAGCTTCTTCTTTTCTTTGTTGGGCATGATTGGTTGGTTTTGGTTTAGGCGGACAATCATTATGAACCCACACCCCTTCCGTTTCCGCCTGATTGCCCTTGACGAAGTAAGTATGCCAATCGGCAACGGTCAGATTGTAGGCTTTGAGCGGTGTTGGTTTGACAATGATGTTGCGGACAGTTTGGGTTTTGCCGCTTTCGGATAACAGCCTGATTCCCGCTTTCAAATCTTCCGCCTTAATCCATTTTCCGTCTGAATAAAACGGATGGATGCGGTTGGAAATCAGGGTTTGGCTGTTGCCGATGCCGTCTGAAACTTTAATGTAAACGGTTTCCTGATACGGATTGCCGTATTGGGCGGTAACGGGTTTGTATCCCGTTACTCCGCTTGCCTCGTCCTTGGCAAAGACGCGGTCGCCGACCCGGATACGGGCGATGGCTTTGTAACCGTCTGCCGTTTTGACCAAGGTGCTGCCGTGGAAGGAGCAGGTGTAGGATTTTTGAAGAACTTAGTCCTCAATATCCTGTTTCAAATGAAGGAAAGGTCGCCTGAAAATTAAAATCAGTTTCAGACGACTTTTTGATTGTTGAATTTTCAACCCGACCTATTCTTGTTGCTCAAATATTTTTCCCAATTAAAATATAACCGAGAAATATTTTCTTCATAACTATGATTAGAAGGGATATAGCCATCTTTGGGCGGCATATATCTGACAAATGATTCTATTTCTTCCGGGTAACCAAAATCTTCATAAATTTTTTCAACTTCTCCTAGAGGATCTTCAAATTCTTCTTTTCTATGGAATACATCATTTAAGAGGATATATAGCCAGTTTTTAGGAGAATAATCCGTCATTTCTGAAGCTAAAGTTTCTAGAATAGGTTTTAATTCAAAAATATCGGATTTGTTTATTAAAGATAGATTGAGTACACGTTCATCATGATCTGAAAGAATAATTTTCCGAGCATAATCTACTACGTCAGCCCAGCCCAAGTATTTATTCTCATACCCCCATAGAATATCCTTCCATGAGAGACTAACTTTTTGAGCTATTAAATCAAGGTTCATTTTTTGCTCCGATTGCTTACTTTGTTTTCACGCGTTGGTTTGGTTGTCCCGTAATTTCACCTCCTTTAATGAATCTTTGATGAGTTACTTTGTTATTTGAATCAATGATATATTCATATATGCCGCTTTGACCGTTCAAAGAACCTTTTGTCTGCAATAAAGTTCTTTGAATACCATCGTTGCCAGTAATTGAGAATGTTCTTCCCGCTACCAATTGCTCTTGAGATAGAAAGCTGGCTGCACGATGTGACGTATCAGCTTTTAATCCACTTCCTATTCTATCGGCTGCAATTATATTTTTTGCCGTTTGCGAAGTATATTTTGCCTGAATGGCAGCAGAGAAATCCCCACTAACCGCAGCCTTTCCCTGTTTTGCCGCCTTTGCCAGCTTCGCGGCTTTGGCTGCTTTTGCCACCTTTGCCAACTTCGCGACTTTGGCAAACGGCAGGACGTTGACCAGGGCTTCGACGGTTTCGGCGGCATTGGGGTTGTCCCATATCCATCCGTCAACGGCTTCGCGCGTATTCTTTTCAAAGCCCGCCACGTTGCCCAAGCCGCCGATGGCGGCGAATTTGCCCTCGGCGGGCAAGGGGGCGATGTTGCGCATCGCGGCTTTGTCTACGGCATAGCCTGCTCCGTACAGTACGTCGCCTATGCCCAAGGCTTCGCTTGCGCTGATAAAGGGGTTGAGCGCGCCGGCGGCAACGCCGTTGATAAACTCCATGCTGTTGCCCCGGCGGTCGAGCTTGGCATTGTGCTCGAACATTTTTCTGTTGGCTTCATCGGCGCGGTCGGAGAAATTGCTGCCGAGGTTGCTGTAGTTGTCGGACAGGCGTTGCCGGATGCTGCGGGTGTCGGTCGGATTGAGTTTGATGCTGCGGGCTGTGCCGTTGACGTGATAGGTGTATTCGTCCCTTGCGCCCGTGGGGTCGGGATAGCCGCTGCCTTTGGGCCCGTCGTAGGCATCGGCGGGATGGTGTTCGTGTCCTTCCCAGTTGAGGCGGTACACGGTAAAGCCTTCGTTGACGCTGCCGTTTTCTTTGCTTGCGCGCTCGGCGGCGTGGTTGTCGAAGGGGGCGTGTTCTTCGTGTCCGTGTCCTGAAAAGCGGGTGTGGTAGCCGATTGTGCCGTTGATGTTTGCCTGCTGGATGAGCAGGTTGCCCATTTGGTGGGTATAGTCTTGGATGACGTTGATTTTGCCGGTGCGGTCGGAGACGCTGCCGCGCGGGTCGCCGAAAAGGTGGTATTTGCCGCCGGGTTCGTAGTGCTGCCGTCGGGCGTTATCGGTAATGAACGGATCTTGCGCCAATTCCGCCGCGAGGGCGGGCTGCCCGAAGG
This sequence comes from Neisseria lactamica NS19, assembly GCA_000193795.2. Classification (GTDB taxonomy): domain Bacteria; phylum Pseudomonadota; class Gammaproteobacteria; order Burkholderiales; family Neisseriaceae; genus Neisseria; species Neisseria lactamica_A. Next base: position 23,590 of record AEPI01000024.1, read on the forward strand.
CAGCCGCCGCCACGGCGCAGGCGGCAAGGAGGTTTGTCAGTCTGCGCAGCGGTTTCACGGTTTATCCTCCTTTGCGGCGGCGGATGACTTCGTTGCCGACATCGGGGTTTTTACCATTGTTTTGTTTGAAGTCGGGACGGTTTTGGGCGGTCGTGTCGCTGTAGGGGGTGATGTCGGAGAAATCGACCATCAGGCGGTCTGAAGCTTTGACGGTTTTGCTGACCTTGTAAGGGCCGGTCCAAAGGGCGTATTGTTCTTGGTATTGGGATTCGTAGGCGGCGGTTTTAGGGGCAATCAGCAGTTTCCGGCTGTCGCGGTCGACGGCGAAATATTCGAGCTTGGTTTGGGCTTTAAGGGTTTCGGCGTTGTAGAGGTGCAGTTCGGTACGGCTGCGGACGGTGCCGAATACGTCGACGGTTACGAATACGTCGGTGTCGGCGTATTCGGGCGGTACGACCTCGATGCCGCGCAGGTAGAAGACGGTTTGAATGAGGTTGGTCAGGAAGGAAACGTCGCGGGGATTGGCAAGCAGGGTTTCGTTGCGGTAGTCGCCCGTACCGTTGACGGACAGTCCGGCGGAGCGTTCGCCTTTGCGTCCGCTGTTTCTAGTCAGGGCGGCGGCGGGGGCGTTTAAGACCGATGTGGAAGTGGTAACGCTGGAGAGTGCGTCGGCTTTGGTGGTGGCGGTAGTATCGTAGGTGGGGTAGCTGTATCGGGTGGCACTTTCGGGGTTGTTGTGGTAGCCGCCGCGTATCAGTGCGTCGATAGAGTAGCGTCCGCCGCTTATGTTGCCCGAACCTTGGTCGCCCATAACGGAGACGTAAAGGGCGGCTTTGCGTCCTTTCAGGGCGGACAAATCCATTTCTTTGACGGCGGCGCGGGACGATGCGGCGACGAGTTCTTGTTCGACGGCAAAGCGTTTGCCGCTGCCGTGGGAGGGAATACCGGTCAGTGTGCCTCAGGCGGTGAGGATGAGGGGGATGAGGAGGAGTAGGATTTTCATAGCAGGGTTTGTTTTATTTTGAATGGGCTTGGGTGTAAAGGGATTTTAAGGTTTTGTAAACAAAATGGACAAAAATGCCGTCTGAAAAGCGGAACGGGCTTTCAGACGGCATTTGCGCTCAATAATAATATCCCGCGCCCAGAATACACGGTTTGGATGCGCCGGTTGCTTTGTGCGGACTGCCGGGGATGCGGTTAATCCAACACGCCGCCAACCACGCAAATGCGGCCGCCTCCACCCATTGCGGATCGAGATTCAGATCGGCGGTGCTGCGTAAGGAAACGCGTGTGCCGAAACATTCTGCCAAATCCGCCATTAAAACAGGATTGCGGATGCCGCCGCCGCAAATGTACATTTGACGGGTATGTGCCGCTGCGTGTGAGACGGCGTCGCAAACGGTTTGCGCGGTAAAACGGGAAAGCGTCCGTAATACGTCGTATCGGTTTTCACCGCCGTCAAGGTAGGTTTCGAGCCAATTTAGGGCAAACAGTTCGCGCCCCGTGCTTTTTGGGTGGGGTTGTGAGAAATACGGGTGGGCAAGCAGCCTGTCGAGCAGTTGCGGCAATATGTTGCCTTGCGCCGCATTTGCACCGTTTTTGTCGTAAGGCAGCTGCCAGTGCGCCTGAGTCCACGCGTCCATCAGCATATTGCCCGGCCCCGTGTCGAAGCCGAAGGCGGGTGCGTCGGACGGAAGGATGCTGATGTTGGCAATCCCGCCGATATTCAGCACCACGCGTGTTTCTTTGCCGTTGCGGAACAGGGCTTCGTGAAAGGCGGGGACGAGCGGCGCACCTTGTCCGCCGGCGGCAAGGTCGCGGCTGCGGAAGTCGCCGACGGTAAAAATCCGAGTCAGTTCCGCCAGCAGCGGCAAATCGGCAAGCTGTACGCTGTAACCGTGTTCCGGCGCGTGTCGGACGGTTTGACCGTGGCAGCCGACGGCGGTAATGTCGGACGGCGCGAGGTTTTGCTTTTTTAATAGTTCGCCCACGGTTTGCGCGTACAGGCGGCTGAGTTCTTGCGACAACACCCTGCTGCGGTGCAGTTCGTCTGTTCCTATATTTTGCAAAGCAAGCAATGCTGTGCGCAAAGCGTCGGGGTAAGGGATAAAGGCGTGTCCCTCCGCGCCCAGCCATTTCCCGCCGTCCATCCGTATCAGCACGGCATCCGCCCCGTCCATACTGGTTCCCGACATAATGCCGATGTAAAGCTGTGTTTCCATCATCACTCCCGAACCGGTGCAAAACGCCATTTTAACGTGTATCGGCGCGTCTATACCGATTTGCCGCCGCAGTGTAAATAAATGTTTCAAGACGGATTGCAAAAGGTTACAATATCCGCGAAAACCCTTTCTGTGTCCACTAAGGAATCTTCCATGGCTCAAACTCAAATGAGTGCGAACTTGAAACTGATTAACGCCGTCTTTGCCGCCATGCTGGTAGGCATAGTCGGCTATTTTATCTATTGGGGTTTGGGTTACACCCACTACACGAACAGCGTGCTTTTCATCATTGCCACGATGTTCGGCGTATTTATGGCGTTCAACGTCGGCGGCAATGATATTGCCAACTCTTTCGGTACCAGCGTCGGATCCGGGACGCTGACTATCCCGCAGGCTTTGCTGATTGCGGCGGTGTTTGAGGTCAGCGGCGCGGTTATCGCGGGCGGCGAGGTAACCGATACCATACGCAAAGGCATCGTTGATCTGAACGGTATGAACCTCGAGCCTATGCAGTTTGTGTTTATTATGATGTCCGCACTCTTGGCGGCGGCGTTGTGGCTGCTGTTCGCGTCCCGCAAAGGCCTGCCGGTTTCGACGACGCACGCGATTATCGGCGGCATCGTCGGCAGCGCGTTGTGTATGGCGTTTACACACAATGCCGACGGGGTGGCGTTGATACGGTGGGGCAAGCTGGGCGAAATCGGAATGTCTTGGGTATTGTCGCCCGTTTTGGGCGGCGCGGTTTCCTATTTCCTGTTTTCCCGCGTCAAGAAAAATGTCTTAGATTACAATGCTTGGGCGGAAGGCACGCTCAAAGGCATCAAGCAGGAGAAAAAGGCGTATAAAGAACAGCACCGCCTGTTTTTCGAGGGTTTGTCCGAAGCGGAAAAAATCGAATATGCCACCAAAATGGCGCACGACGCGCAAATTTACGACGAGCCGGAATTCGATCCGCAAGAGCTGCAATCCGAGTATTATCGCGGGCTGTATGTGTTCGACAACCGCAAAGACAATGTCGATTCTTACAAGGCGCTGCATTCCTGGGTTCCCTTTATCGCTTCGTTCGGCGCGATGATGATTTCCGCGATGCTGATTTTCAAGGGCTTGAAAAACCTGCATTTGGGGATGAGCAACGTCAACAGCTTCCTGACCATCTTTATGATAGGCGCGGCGGTGTGGATGGGGACGTTTGTTTTTGCAAAAAGCCTCAAGCGTAAAGATTTGGGCAAATCGACCTTTCAGATGTTTTCTTGGATGCAGGTCTTTACCGCCTGCGGCTTCGCATTCAGCCACGGTGCGAACGATATTGCCAACGCCATCGGGCCGTTTGCCGCGATTATGGATGTTTTGCGTACCAACAGCGTTGCCGCGCAAAATGCCGTTCCTCCGATTGCGATGCTGACTTTCGGTATCGCGCTGATTGTCGGTTTGTGGTTTGTCGGTAAAGAGGTGATTAAAACCGTCGGTACGAGTTTGGCAGAAATGCACCCTGCTTCGGGATTTACCGCCGAACTGTCCGCCGCCTCCGTCGTGATGGGCGCGTCGCTGATGGGGCTGCCCGTGTCCAGCACGCACATCTTGGTCGGCGCGGTACTCGGCATCGGACTGGTCAACCGCAATGCCAATTGGAAACTGATGAAGCCCATCGGCCTGGCCTGGGTCATTACCCTGCCTGCCGCCGCCGTATTGTCGGTTGCCGGTTATTTGGTTTTGCAGACGGTATTCTGATTGTTAAACGGTTATGCCGTCCGAACTTCTTTCAGACGGCATTTTTGTTTGCAAGTCCGGTTTGGCGGAAATATGGGTTTATAGGTCAAACAGAGGGCAGGCTGCCGTATCGTTATGAGATGGCGTTGCCATTCCGGAAAACAGGTTGTAAAAAACAAAATGCCGTCTGAACCTTTTTCAGACGGCATTTGTACGCTGAAAACCGGTCAGACTGTTTGCGAATATTTTGCTTTGGTTTCCTTGTGGCGCAAGTGGTAGTCGAACACCATAGCGATGTTGCGGATGAGGAAGCGTCCCTTCGGGGTAACGGTCAGTCCCTGCTTGTTCAGGCTGACGAGTCCCAAATTTGCAAGTTTTTCCAGATCGGCGAGCTCGTCTTTGAAGTAGCGGTCGAACGGAGTGCCGGATATGTCTTCGTAAAAACGGTAGTCGAGCGCGAAACGGCACATCAAATCCTGAATGATATTGCGGCGCAGGATGTCGTCCCGATTCAGCCGGTAGCCGCGCATAACGGGCAGTCTGCCTTCATCGATGGCGGCATAGTAGGCATCGATGTCGCGTTCGTTTTGGGAGTAGGTGTCGCCGATTTTGCCGATGGACGACACTCCGATGGCAACCAGGTCGCAATCCGCATAGGTCGAATAACCTTGGAAATTGCGTTGCAGCAACCCTTTTTCGAGAGCGGTGGATAATTCGTCGTCCGGCTTGGCAAAATGATCCATGCCGATGAAGACGTAGCCGCGTTCGGTCAGAAATTCGACACAATATTGCAGCATATCGAGCTTTTCCTCGCTGCCGGGAACGGCGGCGGTATCGATGCGGCGTTGCGGTTTGAAAACGTGCGGCAGGTGGGCGTAGTGGTAAAGGGCGAGGCGGTCGGGATCGAGCGACAAAACCGTGTCTATGGTGGTTTTGATGCTTTCCGAAGTCTGATACGGCAGGCCGTAAATCAAGTCGACGCTGACGGATTTGAACCCTGCCTCACGGGCGGCATCGATGACTTCTTTGGTTTCTTCGTAACTTTGGATGCGGTTGACCGCCGCCTGCACTTTGGGGTCGAAATCCTGAATGCCCACACTCATACGGTTGAAGCCGAGTTTGCCCAGTTTGAGGACGGTTTCCCGGCTGACTTTGCGCGGGTCGATTTCGATGGAGTATTCCCCGTTCGGAATCAGTTGGAAATATTTCCGTATCATCTCAAAGACGCGTTCCAACTGATTGTCGCTCAAAAAAGTCGGCGTACCGCCGCCGAAGTGCAGTTGGGAAAGCGGATGCCGCCCGCCCAAATGCGGGGCAAGCAGTTTCATTTCTTTTTCAAGATATTCGATGTAGGCATCGGCGCGGCCCTTGTCTTTGGTAATGATTTTGTTGCAGCCGCAGTAGTAGCAGATGGTATTGCAAAAGGGGATGTGGATGTAAAGGGAAAGCGGTTTGTCTGACGCATCCGCGCCGAGCGTATGCAGGGCCTCGAGATATTCCTTTTCGCGGAAACCGCCGTGGAAACGGTCTGCGGTAGGGTAGGAGGTGTAGCGCGGGCCGCTGGACGGCAGGCCGGCAATCAGCTCGCGGTCAAACTCGGGACGGGTATTGTGATTGTTCTGTATCTGTATAATTTTCATGGTGCGTGTTCGATTTTATGATGTTCGTCAAATTTTGGATAGTTTGGTAAAATGCCGCCGTATGATAAACCTGTCTTGATATGTGTCAACAAGCACATAATCATGACGGGGCAAAACGCACAAAAAGGTACGGTATGGCTCCGCATAATACTACACATCAGATGAAAACGCTGTGTTCTTCCTGTTCCCTGAGGGAACTCTGCCTGCCTGTCGGACTGCTGCCCAACGAGTTCAGCCAGCTCGATGCCGTTATCCGCCAAAGCCGCCGCCTGAAAAAAGGCGAATACCTGTTCCGTGCCGGCGAAGCCTTTACCTCGCTCTTTGCCATCCGTTCGGGTTTCTTCAAAACAACCGTCGCCAGTCAGGACGGACGCGATCAGGTAACGGGTTTCTTTATGTCGGGCGAACTCATCGGTATGGACGGTATCTGTTCCCACGTGCACAGTTGCGACGCGGTCGCCTTGGAAGACAGCGAGGTATGCGAGCTGCCGTTTACCCATATCGAAGAACTCGGTCAGAATATCCCCAGCCTGCGTACCCACTTTTTCCGTATGATGAGCCGCGAAATTGTGCGCGACCAAGGGGTAATGCTGCTTTTGGGCAATATGCGTGCCGAAGAGAGGATTGCCGCCTTTCTGTTAAACCTTTCCCAACGCCTTTATTCGCGCGGTTTTGCCGCCAACGATTTCATCTTGCGTATGTCGCGCGAAGAAATAGGCAGCTATATCGGCCTGAAACTCGAAACCGTCAGCCGCACGTTATCCAAATTTCATCAGGAAGGGTTGATTTCCGTCGAGCACAAGCACATCAAAATCCTCAATCTGCAGGCACTGAAGAAAATGGTGTCCGGCTGCTCGCACGCCATTTGAGCCATTGTCGTCCGGGATAATGCATATAGGCAGGATATTTGTTCCCATAATTTCAGATGGTACGGGAAAGCAAATATCCTGCCTTTGTTTTACAGACAAAATGCCGTCTGAAGGGAGTTGATTATGGCAACAATAATGGAAAAAGATGTATTGATTGAAGTTGTAGCTTCAGGTTTGGCTTTAATTAGCCGCAAATTAAAATACAATCTAGAGTATTTGAATAATAATGAAGATTGTAATAGGTTGACTGAAATAAGAAATTACCTATATTCAACATTCTCGGATGAGATTGATTATGAAAAAATCTTAAGTGAATGCAAGGCTATCAAACAAAAATATCAAAGGTAAATCATGGACTGGTTACATACTATTTTCCTTTGCTTTGTTTGGATTGTTGCCGTTGTTGCGGCGGGCGTTACTCTGTATGTCGTGGTTGCGTTGCCCATTGCGTTGATAACCGCCGTCGTTGGCATTGTTTACGGTTTTTTCAGGTTGTTTTTACCGTTCCTGCCTGACTTTTGGGAAAGTGTCGGCAGCACCGCAGAAAAGAAAAGCGGTTTTGATTGGGGAGAGCGGACAGAAGCCGACAAGCACCGCGAGTTAGTGGAGCATATCCGCATTCAGAACATGAACGAAGAACGAAACAGACGATAGCAAATACTATAATGAAAAATTACCGCTCTCGGGCGGTAATAATGTAGTAACTAACACCCGGCCACAATCAAAAGTGGTAGAAAAATACAATTAGCTGCTATCGGTATGCTGAATGCTAACCGCTTATTGGAAAAAATAGTTTTATCGTAAAATGAAATCGTCCGCCATAGAGTGCTTGCGGGTTTTTCGTACTGCAACAAAAGCCCCGAACTTCATCGTTTGGGGAAACACTAAATAGAAAAATCTTCGCTGACGGGTGTGTACAGGATTTTGTCCACCTTTTCACGGGTCAGGTGCGGCGCAAACGATTGGATAAAGTCGTAAGCGTATCCGCGCAAATAAGTATCGCTGCGCAAAGCAATCCACGTCGGCGACGGCTCGAACAGGTGTGCCGCATCCACAAGCTGCAAATCCCCGTCCGTATCCGGGTTGTACGCCATCTTTGCCATCAATCCTACGCCCAAACCCAAGCGTACGTAAGTTTTTAATACATCAGTATCCGCCGCCGCCAATGCGACATCGGGGTGTTCCAAACGAGCTTTGGCGAATGCCCGTGCAATACTGCTGCCTGTGTTGAATGCGAATTCATAAGTAATTAGTGGAAATCTTGCCAAATCTTCAATGCGGAGGGGGTTTCTGCATTCGAGCAGCGGATGGTCGTTCGGCACAATCACCGCATGAGTCCAGTCATAGCAGGGGAGTTTTCCCAGTTCGGGATGGTCGTCTATCCGTTCCGTAACAATCGCCAAATCCGCTTCGCCCGAAGCAGCCATCCGCACAATGGCGGACGGGCTTCCCTGTTTGATGGTCAGATTGACTTTCGGGTAGCGTTTCACGAAATCGGCAACAATCAACGGTAGGGCATAACGCGCCTGAGTATGCGTTGTGGCAACCGTCAGCGAGCCGCTGTCGTGTCCGGTAAACTCGCTGCCGATATTTTTAATGTTCTGGACATCGCGCAAAATACGTTCTGCAATATCCAAAACCGCCTTGCCCGGCTGCGAGACGGAAACCACGCGCTTGCCGCTGCGGATAAAAATCCGAATGCCGATTTCTTCTTCCAATAATTTGATTTGTTTGGAAATACCGGGTTGCGAGGTAAACAAGGCTTCGGCTGCTTCGGAAACATTCAGGTTGTGCCGGTAAACTTCCAAGGCGTATTTCAATTGTTGTAATTTCATGGCGGGTCGGTGTGGGTCTGTATCGGGTGGCTGAACATTGTTTATAATTTATCATATTTTCTTGCAGGTACGGTATGGGGCTTTGCCGATGTGTTTGTTGTTTTTGTGCAACGGCAGTCGTGCGATATGGAAAAAATCCCCCTAACATAATCTCTAACATAATGAAGTAAAATTAATTTTTCAACCTGTCCGGGCATTGGGGCGCAGGCCGTCCCATACTTGTTTTCAGGCGTTGAGTATTGACAGTCCGCCCCAGGTTTCTTTATAGTGGAGACTGAAATATCCGATTTGCCGCCAAGTTTTACAGCGGCCCGTATGTTGGCAATTCAGCAGCTTCTCCTGTATCTGCTGTACAAATTTAATGAGGGAATAAAATGACCAAACAGCTGAAATTAAGCGCATTATTCGTTGCATTGCTCGCTTCCGGCACCGCTGTTGCGGGCGAAGCGCCCGTTCAGGGTTACACCGTAAGCGGCCAGTCGCACGAAATCGTACGCAACAACTATGGCGAATGCTGGAAAAACGCCTACTTCGATAAAGCAAGCCAAGGCCGCGCAGAATGCGGCGACGCGGTTGCTGCGCCCGAGCCTGTCGCCGTCGTGGAGCAGGCTCCGCAATATGTTGACGAAACCGTTTCCCTGTCTGCCAAAACCCTGTTCGGTTTCGATAAAGATTCATTGCGCGCCGAAGCCCAAGACAACCTGAAAGTATTGGCACAACGCCTTGCTCAAACCAATGTCCAATCTGTCCGCGTCGAAGGCCATACCGACTTTATGGGTTCTGAAAAATACAATCAGGCCCTGTCCGAACGCCGTGCCAACGTAGTGGCAAATTACCTGGTAAGCAACGGTGTGCCTGCTTCCAAAACTTCTGCTGCCGGTTTGGGCGAGTCTCAAGCGCAAATGACCCAAGTTTGTGAAGCTGAAGTTGCCAAACTGGGTGCGAAAGCCTCTAAAGCCAAAAAACGCGAGGCTCTGATTGCGTGTATCGAACCTGACCGCCGTGTGGATGTGAAAATCCGCAGCATCGTAACCCGTCAGGTTGAGCCTGCACACAATCATCACCAGCACTAAGTCTGGGCAATTTCCTGCCGATGTATGAGCTTGGCGGATTTTGTAGCGGACGCTGTTGCAGTGTCCGTTTAACGCCGGTCGGCATTGATGATGTGAAAAAACCCCGCTTTGCGGGGTTTTTTTTGGATGGCTTTCTGAAACGGTTACCGTCAGAATCGGGGGCAGATTCAGGTTTGGGTTCAGGTTCGGGTTTGTGTCCCATTGCAGCTCCCTTATCGGTTGAAACTCTGATTTTAAGGCGGTGGGATGTGGGTTTTCCCATAGCAAAAGGGATAATTCATACAAATCCATACCTTTCCCCCTCATTGGGAAATGGATGGGATGGTGTCTGATGTGTGCGGTGCTGTATGCAGGATATGGTTTTATCCCCATTCCTTTTCGCTTGGAACTCCGCCGCTTGCAGCAATCGAACCTAATCGGTGGCGGAAGTCTCCGCTTTGCATTCGGGGTGGCGCGCAGTGTGGTGCTTTATATGCTGTTTTGCGTGTTGAAACAGGGTGGTCGGTGCATACGGGTATGGTAAAGGCGGTGCGGCTTGAAATACGCCGAAACACTGAATGAGCCGCTTTATTGTTTGTACGGCCTTTGCTGCCTTGCTATGATTTAAATTGGATTCGTCCGCCGGATATTTTGGGATATGAAAGAATTTGACTTTATCAAACGGTATTTGCAAACAGGCGCGGATAAGGATGTCGTATTGGGCATAGGCGACGATGCGGCAATCGTCCGTCCGCGTGAGGGTTTCGATTTGTGTTTCAGTGCGGATATGCTGCTGAAGGGCAGGCATTTTTTTGCCGATGTAGAACCGGAGGATTTGGCTTGGAAGGTTTTGTCCGTCAATATTTCAGATATGGCGGCGATGGGCGCGATACCGCGTTGGGTGCTGTTGAGCGCGGCGTTGCCTGAGTTGGACGAAGTGTGGCTTGAACGGTTTTGCGACAGTTTTTTTGATTTGGCGGGAAAGTTTGGCATCACCTTAATCGGCGGTGATACGACCAAGGGTGATATGGCGTTCAATGTAACCATTATCGGCGAATTGCCGAAGGGTAGGGCGTTGCGGCGTAATGCGGCGGCAGTGGGCGACGATATTTGGTTGTCTGGGCGTGTCGGGATGGCGGCAGCGGCTTTAAACTGCCGTCTGAAACGGTGTGTGTTGCCGGATGATGTGTTTGCCGCATGCGAACAAAAGCTGCTCCGCCCCGAGCCAAGGGTCGGGCTGGGGCTTGCCTTGTTGCCGTTTGCCCGGGCGGCGCAGGATGTTTCAGACGGCCTCGCGCAAGATTTGGGGCATATTTTGACCGCTTCCGGGGTGGGTGCGGAAATTTGGGCAGACTCGCTGCCGTCTTTATCCGTATTGAAAGATATTTTGCCCCGAGCGCAATGGCTGTCTTATACTTTGGCGGGCGGCGACGATTACGAGCTGGTTTTTACCGCTCCGGAAAGTTGCCGCAGCCGCGTGCTTGATGCGGCGGAACGGTGCGGCGTGCCGGTAACACGCATCGGCAAAATCAACGGAGGATGCCGTCTGAAGGTTTTAGATGCCGGCGGCAGGGAATTGGAACTACATTCTTTAGGATTCGATCATTTTGGCTGACTTTAAACCTGATTGGGCGTGGCTGCGGCAGCGTCCCTTGTGTTTTTTGGCATTCGGTTTCGGCAGCGGGCTGGCTCCGTTTGCGCCGGGCACATTCGGCACTTTGGCGGCACTGCCTTTGACATTTGTGCTGATATTGGCGGGTGTGGACGGATGGTTGCTGGCATTGTTGTGCGTCGTGCTGTTTGTTTGGGGCATACGCATTTGCGCGTGTGCGGAAAAGGAAAGCGGCGTATCCGACCACGGCGGTATCGTGTGGGATGAAATCGTCGCGATGATGTTTGTATTGGCTTTCGTTCCGTTCAAATGGGCGTGGTGGCTGGCGGCGTTCGTCTTATTCCGCCTGTTTGACGCGCTCAAACCGCCCCCCGTCGGCTGGTTTGACAAAAACCTGCACGGCGGCTTGGGGATTATGGCGGACGATATGGCGGCTGCGGTGATGACCTTGATTGTCTTGAGGATTGCGATGCTGTTTTAAACGGGGTTGCCTTGCATAGTGGATTAACAAAAATCAGGACAAGGCGAGGCAACGCCGTACCGGTTTTTGTTAATCCACTATAAAAATGCCGTCTGAAAGCCTTTCAGACGGCATTGATTCGGGGGTTAACGCGTTACCGGTTTGTATTTGATGCGTTTCGGTTTCGCGCCTTCTTCGCCCAAACGGCGTTTCTTGTCGGCTTCATATTCCTGATAGTTGCCGTCGAAGAACACCCATTTCGAATCGCCTTCGCAAGCCAAGATATGCGTGGCGATGCGGTCGAGGAACCAGCGGTCGTGCGAAATGACCATCACGCTGCCGGCAAATTCCAGCAATGCGTCTTCCAGCGCGCGCAGGGTTTCCACGTCGAGGTCGTTGGATGGTTCGTCCAGCAGCAACACATTGCCGCCGCTCAACAAAGTTTTTGCCAAGTGCAAACGTCCGCGTTCGCCACCTGACAATTGACCTGCGATTTTGCTCTGGTCGCTGCCTTTAAAATTGAAGCGTCCCAAATATTGGCGGGCGGGGATTTCAAACTGTCCGACTTGCAAAATGTCGCGGCCTTCGGCGATGTTGTCGAACACGGTTTTGTCGTTTTGCAAACCTTCGCGGCTTTGATCGATCAGGCTCATTTTCACGGTTTGGCCGATTTTCACTTCACCCGAATCGGGCTGCTCTTTGCCCGCAATCATTTTGAACAGCGTTGATTTACCCGCGCCATTCGGACCGATGATACCGACAATCGCGCCAGCAGGTACTTTGAAGCTCAAATCGTCAATCAGCACTTTATCGCCGAACGATTTGGAAACGTTCACAAATTCAATCACTTCATTACCCAAACGCTCGGCGACTGGAATGAAGATTTCCTGCGTTTCATTGCGTTTTTGGTATTCGTAGTTGCTCATTTCTTCAAAACGCGCCAAACGCGCTTTGGACTTGGCTTGGCGGCCTTTGGCATTCTGGCGCACCCATTCCAATTCCTGCTTCATCGCTTTCACGCGCGCAGCTTCGGATTTCGCCTCGTTTTCCAAGCGTTTTTCTTTCTGCTCCAGCCAAGACGAGTAATTGCCTTTCCACGGAATACCGTGTCCGCGGTCGAGTTCCAAAATCCATTCGGCGGCATTGTCGAGGAAGTAGCGGTCGTGCGTTACGGCAACGACTGTACCGGGGAAACGCACCAAGAATTGCTCCAGCCATTCGACCGATTCCGCATCCAAGTGGTTGGTCGGTTCGTCCAGCAGTAGCATATCGGGTTTACTCAACAAGAGTTTGCACAAAGCGACGCGACGTTTTTCACCACCGGACAAATTGCCGATTTTTGCATCCCAATCAGGCAGGCGCAGCGCGTCGGCAGCGATTTCCAATTCGTGTTCCGCACCGCCGCCCGTGGACGAACCCGCCGCGATAATCGCTTCCAAGCGGCCCTGTTCTTCCGCCAGCGCGTCAAAATCCGCATCGGGATTGGCGTACTCGGCATACACTTCTTCCAAACGTTTCTGCGCGGCCGCCACTTCGCCCAAACCGCTTTCCACTTCCTCGCGCACGGTTTTCTCTGGATCAAGCTCAGGCTCTTGCGGCAGGTAGCCGATTTTAATGCCGCCCATCGGCACGGCTTCGCCCTCAAATTCTTTATCCACGCCCGCCATAATCCGCAGCACGGTGGACTTGCCCGCGCCGTTCAAACCGAGCAAACCGATTTTCGCGCCGGGGAAGAAAGAAAGGGAAATATCTTTAATGATGGTTTTCTGCGGCGGCACAACCTTGCTCACGCGCAGCATAGAATAGACGTATTGTTGGGACATAGTTTTCTCGTTTTCATCAAACAAATTTCAGACGGCCATTTTAACCGATAATTTGATTTAAGCCAGTTTATCCGCGAACCGGTATTGCCAAAATCGGGCAGGATTCATAAAATCCGCCTATCCCTTTGAAATTATACAGACAAAAAAAATAATAATGATAGAGGATCGCCGCGCCGGCAACCATTTCGGATTTTCCAATGCAAATATTTTTCAAATCAAAAAAGGATTTACCTTATGTCGGAATATACGCCTCAAACAGCAAAACAAGGTTTGCCCGCGCTGGCAAAAAGCACGATTTGGATGTTGAGCTTCGGCTATCTCGGCGTTCAGACGGCCTTTACCCTGCAAAGCTCGCAGATGAGCCGCATTTTTCAAACTTTAGGCGCAGACCCGCATAATTTGGGCTGGTTCTTTATCCTGCCGCCGCTGGCGGGGATGCTGGTGCAGCCGATTGTCGGTTATTACTCCGACCGCACTTGGATGCCGCGATTGGGCGGCCGCCGCCTGCCGTATCTGTTTTACGGCACGCTGATTGCGGTCATCGTGATGATTTTGATGCCGAACTCGGGCAGCTTCGGTTTCGGCTACGCTTCTTTGGCGGCTTTGTCGTTCGGCGCGCTGATGATTGCGCTGCTGGACGTGTCTTCCAATATGGCGATGCAGCCGTTTAAGATGATGGTCGGCGATATGGTCAACGAGGAGCAGAAAAGCTACGCCTACGGGATTCAGAGCTTTTTGGCGAATACCGGCGCGGTCGTGGCGGCGATCCTGCCGTTTGTGTTCGCGTATATCGGTTTGGCGAATACCGCCGAGAAAGGCGTGATTCCGCAAACCGTGGTCGTGGCGTTTTATGTGGGTGCGGCATTGCTGGTGATTACCGGCGCGTTTACGATTTTCAAAGTGAAGGAATACGACCCGGAAACCTACGCCCGCTACCACGGCATCGATGTCGCTGCGAATCAGGAAAAAGCCAACTGGTTCGAACTTTTGAAAACCGCGCCCAAAGCGTTTTGGACGGTTACTCTGGTGCAGTTTTTCTGCTGGTTCGCTTTCCAATATATGTGGACTTACTCGGCAGGCGCGATTGCGGAAAACGTTTGGCAGACAACCGATGCCTCTTCCGTGGGTTATCAGGAGGCGGGCAACTGGTACGGCGTATTGGCGGCGGTGCAGTCGGTTGCTGCCGTTATCTGCTCGTTTATTCTGGCAAAAGTGCCGAATCAATACCATAAGGCGGGTTATTTCGGCTGTTTGGCTTTAGGTGCGCTCGGTTTCTTCTCTATCTTCTTCATTCACAATCAATACGCACTGATTCTGTCTTATACCTTAATCGGCATCGCGTGGGCGGGCATCATCACGTATCCGCTGACGATTGTAACCAACGCCTTGTCGGGCAAATATATGGGCACTTACTTGGGCTTGTTTAACGGTTCTATCTGTATGCCCCAGATCGTCGCTTCGCTGTTGAGCTTTATCCTCTTCCCTATGCTGGGCAGCCATCAGGCAACCATGTTCTTGGTTGCAGGCGCGGTCTTGCTGTTGGGCGCGTTTTCCGTGTTCCTGATTAAAGAAACGCACGGCGGCGCATAATTTCCTTCACTTGCCGGCAGAAATGCCGTCTGAAACTTCTGCCGGCGCTTTATCCGATTGAATAATGCAAACCGTATTTCCAAGCGGTTTGCCATAAAACCATCAAAACAGGAGCTTTACGATGTACACAAGAATTATGGAAATCAGTCCTTGGACGCTGCGTTCGGAAAAACTGGAAAAAGAACACAAACGGCTGCAAGAGAGCCTGACCAGCTTGGGCAACGGCTATATGGGTATGCGCGGCAGCTTTGAGGAAACCTACTCCGCCGACAGCCACTTGGGCACCTACATCGCCGGCGTGTGGTTCCCCGACAAAACCCGCGTCGGCTGGTGGAAAAACGGCTACCCCAAATATTTCGGCAAAGCCATCAACGCGCTCAATTTCAGCAAAGTCAAAATCTTTGTCGACGGGCAGGAAGTGGACTTGGCGAAAAACGACGTTGCCGACTTCTCCGTCGAACTCGATATGCAGCACGGCGTGTTGCGCCGCTCGTTCACCGTATTCGGCGTGTGTTTCGATGTGTGCAAATTCCTGTCCGTCGCACAAAAAGAGCTGGCGGTCATCCGCTGGGAAGCCGTATCCGTTGACGGCAAAACCCACCAAGTCCGCATCGATTCCATCATCGATGCCGACGTGAAAAACGAAGACTCCAACTACGAAGAAAAATTCTGGCAGGTATTAGACAAAGGCGTTTCAGACGACCGCTCCTACATTGCCACCCAAACCGTCGCCAATCCCTTCGGCGTGGAACAATTCATCGTCAACGCCGAGCAAACCTTCGCCGGCAGCTTCAAAGCCCTCGGCGGCAGCCAAACCGACCGGCAGGTCTCCAATTCTTTCGAGGCCGAAGTCGGCGGCACGCCCAAAACCTTTGAAAAACGGGTTATTGTTACCACCAGCCGCGATTATCAGGGCTTGGAAGCAGTGAAAGCCGCCGGTCGTGCCTTGTCGGAAAAAGTCGCAGGCGTTGCGTTTGAAACCTTGCTGGACGCGCACAAAGCAGGCTGGCTGCACCGTTGGGAAATCGCCGACGTGGTCATCGAAGGCAGCGACGAAGCGCAGCAAGGCATCCGCTTCAACCTGTTCCAACTGTTCTCCACCTACTACGGCGAAGACGCGCGTCTGAACATCGGCCCGAAAGGCTTTACCGGCGAAAAATACGGCGGCGCGACCTATTGGGACACCGAAGCCTACGCAGTGCCGCTCTACCTCGCGCTGGCGGAACCCGAAGTTACCCGCAACCTGCTGCAATACCGCCGCAACCAACTGCCACAGGCGCAACACAACGCGCGCGAACAGGGCTTGGCGGGCGCACTCTATCCGATGGTAACGTTTACGGGTATCGAGTGCCACAACGAATGGGAAATCACCTTCGAGGAAATCCACCGCAACGGCGCGATTCCTTACGCCATCTACAACTACACCAACTACACCGGCGACGAAAGTTATCTTGCCAAAGAAGGCTTGGAAGTCTTGGTCGAAGTGTCCCGCTTCTGGGCGGACCGCGTCCACTTCTCCAAACGCAACGGCAAATACATGATTCACGGTGTAACCGGTCCGAACGAATACGAAAACAACATCAACAACAACTGGTACACCAACACCCTCGCCGCCTGGGTATTGGACTACACCCGCGAAGCCCTGGCGAAATACCCGCGCCCGGATTTGAACGTGAGTGCCGCCGAGTTGGAAAAATGGGCAGACATCAGCGCGAATATGTACCGTCCGCATGACGAAGAACTCGGCGTATTCGTCCAACACGACGGCTTCCTCGACAAAGACATCCGCCCCGTGTCCGCGCTTTCGCCCGACGATTTGCCGCTCAACCAGAAATGGTCGTGGGACAAAATCCTGCGTTCGCCCTTCATCAAACAGGCGGATGTCTTGCAAGGCATCTATTTCTTCGGCGACCGTTTCAATATCGACGAAAAACGCCGCAACTTCGACTTCTACGAACCGTTGACCGTGCATGAAAGCTCGTTGTCGCCTTGTATCCACGCCATCCTCGCCGCCGAACTGGGCAAAGAAGAAAAAGCCGTGGAAATGTACCGGCGCACCGCCCGACTGGACTTGGACAACTACAACAACGACACCGAAGACGGCCTGCATATCACCTCCATGACCGGCTCGTGGCTCGCCATCGTCCAAGGTTTCGCCCAAATGAAAACTTGGGGCGGCAAACTCAGCTTCGCACCGTTCCTGCCGAGTGCGTGGACAGGTTACGCCTTCCACATCAACTACCGCGGCCGTCTGATTAAAGTCGCCGTCGGCAAAGAAAATGTCGTCTTCACCTTACTCAAAGGCGAACCGCTCGATTTGCAGGTGTACGGCAAAGACATCACGCTCAACGGCAGCCACACCGTTGCGTTGGAAAAATAAGGAGGGCGCAAAATGACTTTTACCGCAGTGCTCTTCGATCTCGACGGCGTGATTACCGATACCGCCGAATACCACTACCGCGCGTGGAAAAAGCTCGCCGAAGAACTGGGCATCGGCATCGACCGCAAGTTTAACGAGCAGCTCAAAGGCGTATCGCGCGACGATTCGCTCAAACGCATCCTCGCGCACGGCGGCAAAACCGTCGGCGAAGCCGAGTTCGCCGAACTGACCCGCCGCAAAAACGACAACTACGTCGAGATGATTCAGGCAGTCAAACCCGAAGACGTGTACCCCGGCATTTTGCCGCTGCTGGAAGCATTGAGGGCAAACGGCAAAAAAATCGCCCTCGCGTCCGCCAGTAAAAACGGCCCGTTCCTGCTCGAACGCATGGGGCTGACCCACTTCTTCGACACCGTCGCCGACCCTGCCGCCGTCGCGCATTCCAAACCCGCCCCCGACATCTTCCTTGCCGCCGCCGAGGGTGCGGGCGCGGACATCCGCCAATGCATCGGCATTGAAGACGCCGCCGCCGGCGTTGCTGCCATCAAAGCCGCCGGCGCCCTGCCCATCGGTGTGGGCAAAGCCGAAGACTTGGGCAGCGACATCGCGCTGGTGTCCGACACCGCCGGGCTGACCTACGCCTACCTGCAAAACGTGTGGGCGCAGTCGGGCAGGTAAAGCGTGTCAGATAAAGTGTTAAGGAAGTAAAAGGCCGTCTGAAAGGGGTGCAGTTCACCCCTTTCAGACGGCCTTTCTTCATTTTTTTCACAGGAATATCCAAACACCCGCGCAGCCTATCCTTCAGCCTGCCGCCCGTTTTTTCCAATCGGCATCCCCTGACAAATCGGTATTGAAATGCGCGCCGATGTTTTGCCGCCTTGCGTATGCGGCTTGGGCGACGGCGAGGCTGCATTCGAGCAGGTTGCGGTTTTCGTATTCGGATGCGGTGTGCGGCTCGGTTTGGTTTTGCTTCCAAAGCCGCAGTTGGACGATGGCGCGGCGCAGGCCGGTATCGTTGCGGAGGATGCCGAGATGGCGTTGGTTGAACGCTTGCAGGGCGGGGCGGCTGAATGTGTTTTGGATGCCGTCTGAAAAGATGTTTGCTTCAGAGAATGGGTTTTCAGACGGCCTTTGGGGTAGTACGGCTTGGAATGCTTGTCCGTCTGCGATGGTTTGGGCGGCAAGCCGAGCGGTCACGACGCATTCGAGCAGGGAGTTGCTGGCGAGGCGGTTGGCTCCGTGCAGCCCGGTGCAGGCGGTTTCGCCTAAGGCGTAGAGCTGCGGCAGGGAGGTTCTGCCGCAGGGGTCGGTTTGGATGCCGCCGCAGGTGTAGTGTTGCACGGGGCGGACGGGGATGGCTTGGCGCGTGATGTCCAAGCCGCATTGGGACAGGCAGTGCCGATGGATGGACGGGAAATGCCGGCGGACGAACTCTGCGGGTTGGCGGCTGATGTCGAGCGAGACGAAGTCTTGCGTTTGTTTGGCGATTTCGGCGGCGATGGCGCGGGCAACGATGTCGCGCGGCGCGAGTTCGGCGCGGCGGTCGTAATGCGGCATAAACCGTTCGCCCGCTTGGTTGGTCAGAATACCGCCTTCGCCGCGTACGGCTTCGGAAATCAGGAAGGTGCGTCCGTTTTCAGACGGCCTTGCCAAACCTGTGGGGTGGAATTGGATAAATTCGAGGTTTTCGACTGCGCAGCCTGCGCGTATCGCCATGGCGATGGCGTCGCCCGTGCATTCGGGCGGCGTGGTGGTGGCGGCGTAAATCTGTCCCAAGCCGCCACCGGCGAGTACGGTATGGCGGGCGCGGATACGGTAGGTTTCTTGCGTTCGGCGGTCGAGGACGGTCAGTCCGCACGCCGCACCTGATTCGGTTTGGATGTCCAACGCCATCTGCCGCTCGCAAACGCGGATGTTCGGGCGGCAGCGTATTTGGGCAATCAGGCTCTGCATGACGGCTTCGCCCGTGTAATCGGCGACGTGGGCGATTCGGCGGCAGGTATGCCCGCCTTCGCGCGTCAGGTGCAGGTCGTCAGGATTCCGATCGAACGCCACGCCTTGCGCCAGCAGCCATTCGATTGCCGGTTTGCCCTGCGGCAGGATGGTGCGGACGGCGGCTTCGTCGCACAAACCCGCGCCCGCTTCCAAGGTATCGGCAACGTGTTTTTCGATGTCGTCCTCTCCCGACCAGACCGCCGCAATCCCGCCTTGCGCATGACGGCTGGCGGTGTCGTCCGGCCGGTTTTTGCACAAAATGACGATGCGGAACGATTCAGGCAGCGACAGGGCGAGCGTCAGTGCCGCCAGCCCGTTTCCGGCAATCAATACGTCGCAATCGGTTTGCATGGTGTTGTCCTTGTTTGAGAGGTCGTCTGAAACGGCAATATGGACGGTAAATCAGGCGGGACCCATGCCGTTGAACACATCCCCGCGTTTGAGTCCTGCCGCGAAGTCGAGCATACGCTGCAAAGGCAGTTTGGCGGCTTCGCCCAGCTTCCTGTCCAACAGGATTTCGTTACGTCCGCTTGTCAGGGCGTATTGGATGCCGCCCAGCGAATTCATCGCCATCCACGGGCAGAACGCGCAGCTTTTGCAGCTTCCGCCGTTGCCCGCAGTCGGTGCGGCGATAAATTCTTTGTCGGGTGCCTGCTTTTGCATTTCGTGCAGGATGCCCAGATCGGTCGCCACGATGAATTTTTTTTCAGGACGCGATACGGCGGCTTTCAGCAGTTTGCTGGTCGAGCCGACCACGTCGCCCAATTCGATGACGCTTTGCGGCGATTCGGGATGAACCAGCACCACCGCGTCGGGATGTTCCGCCTTCAACGCCGCCAATTCCTGCCCTTTAAATTCGTTGTGGACGATGCACGAACCCTGCCACAGCAGCATATCCGCGCCCGTTTCGCGGCGGATGTAGTCGCCGAGGTGGCGGTCGGGTCCCCAAATCAACTTCTCGCCGCGCGATTTCAGATACGACACGATTTCCAACGCCACCGAAGACGTTACCACCCAGTCGGCACGCGCTTTCACGGCGGCGGAAGTGTTGGCGTACACCACCACCGTGCGGTCGGGGTGTTGGTCGCAAAACGCCGAAAACGCCTCTTCCGGGCAACCCAAATCCAAAGAACATTCTGCTTCCAAATCAGGCATCAGCACCGTTTTTTCAGGGCAGAGGATTTTCGCGCTCTCGCCCATGAATCGCACACCCGCCACCACCAGCGTACCGGCTTCATGTTCCGCGCCGAAGCGTGCCATCTCCAGCGAATCGCCCACGCATCCGCCCGTTTCCAAAGCCAAATCCTGAATCAGCGGATCGACGTAATAATGCGCCACCAAGACCGCGTTTTTCTGCTTCAGCAAGGCCTTGATTTCGTTTTTCAGACGGCCTGCCGTTTCGCGGTCGGGCGTGTCGGCAACCTTCGCCCACGCCTGACGGATTTGGCAGGCGGAAGTCGGCGTTTGGATGAGGGGCATATCGTAGTCGAACGAGCGGCGGGCGGCGGTTTGCATGATGTTTCCTTGTAGCTGGTTTTCAGACGGCATAAAGGTTTGCCGTCTGTTTTTCAAACTGTTTTTATATTATGCTCAACTTGAGTATAATATGCAAGGTCGTCTGAAAACAGGTTTGCGATACCGTAGTGGATTAACAAAAATCAGGACAAGGCGACGAAGCCGCAGACAGTACAAATAGTACGGAACCGATTCACTTGGTGCTTCAGCACCCTAGAGAATCGTTCTCTTTGAGCTAAGGCGAGGCAACGCCGTACCGGTTTTTGTTAATCCACTACGCAAAACCGACCCGCTTCGTTCCGACAAACCGCTTTGGTTTACAATAAAGCCTTTCCCACCCGCAGAAAGCCGAGCATGGACGCCTACCCCGAAGCCGAAGCCCTGCCGCAAAGCATCGTCGAGCTGGTTCCCGTATTGATTGCCGTTACCGACGGCGGCCTGCGGGTGTTGACCGTCGCCCAAGGCACGCTCCTGCCCAACGGTCCGCTCTCCCCCCTGCGCAATTCCCTGCAGGCAGGCGTGAAGCTGTGGGTCGCCAAGCAGACTTCGCAGCCTATGGGCTATGTGGAACAGCTTTACACCTTTGTCGATACCCACCGCCGCAACGAACACGGCATGCCCGTCTTGTACGTCAGCTATTTGGGGCTGGTGCGCGAGGCAGCCGACAGCATCCTGCATCCCGACGCGAAATGGCAGGACTGCTACGGCTATTTCCCGTGGGAAGACGTGCGCACCGACGGCGGGCGGCGCGATGCCGTCGTCAGCCGCCTGCGCATTTGGGCAAACTCGGCGGATACGGAGGAAGTGCGCCAAAAGCGGCTCAAGCGCATTCATTTGTGTTGGGGGGTCGAACCGGAAAACTGGTCGGAAGAATACGTTTTGCAACGCTATGAAATGCTGTATGAAAGCGGTCTGATAGCGGAAGCCGCCGAGCCGCAGGCAAACTTCGACTTCGCGCTCACGGGGCAGCCTATGCGCCACGATCACCGCCGCGTGCTGGCAACCGCCCTGTCCCGCCTGCGCGCCAAAATCA
Organism: Neisseria lactamica NS19; assembly: GCA_000193795.2. GTDB lineage: Bacteria > Pseudomonadota > Gammaproteobacteria > Burkholderiales > Neisseriaceae > Neisseria > Neisseria lactamica_A. Next base: position 45,323 of record AEPI01000024.1, read on the forward strand.
AATACCGTCCCGTGATTTTCGAACTGATGCCGCCCGAATTCACGCTGCTGCAACTGCAAAACAGCGTCGAAGCCATCAGCGGCAGATTGCTGCACAAGCAAAACTTCCGCCGCCAGATTCAGCAGCAAAACCTCATCGAGCCGTCGGATACCGGTGTATCGGGCAGCAAAGGCCGTCCCGCGCAGCTTTACCGCTTCCGCGACGACGTCCTGCCCGACAGGCTGATTTCGGACATCGGACTGCCGTTGGGCAGCCGTTAGCCCGTTTTCAGACGACCTCAAATCAAGTTTTGCCCCATCGGTGCAACATCAATCTTTTTCAACAAAGGAAACCCCATGCCGTCTGAAAATACCCTCTTTCCCCTGCCCGACACCCTGTTGCGCCCCATGGTAGAACAAGCCTTGAGCGAAGATTTGGGCAGACGCGGCGACATTACGTCCGCCGCCGTCATCGCGCCCGACAAAACCGCCAAACTCTTCCTTGTCAGCCGTGAAGACGGCGTTATCGCCGGTATGGACTTGGCGCGTATCGCCTTTCAGACGATGGATCCGTCCGTCCGCTTCCAAGCCGAAATCCAAGACGGGCAAGCCGTCCGCACAGGTCAGACGCTGGCCGCCGTCGAAGGCAACGCCCGCGCGCTGCTTGCCGCCGAACGCACCGCGCTCAACTACCTTACGCACTTAAGCGGCATCGCCACCGCCACCGCGCGTGCCGTTGCCGAAGTTGCCGAATACGGTACAGACATCGTGTGCAGCCGCAAAACCATCCCCCTGCTGCGCGTCCTGCAAAAATACGCCGTCAGGGCGGGCGGCGGCGTGAACCACCGCATGGGTTTGGACGATGCCGTACTCATCAAAGACAACCACCTCGCCTATTGCGACAACATTGCCCAAGCCGTGCAGCAGGCAAAACAGGCGGTCGGACCGTTGACCTGCGTGGAAATCGAAGTGGACACGTTGGCACAACTGGACGAAGCCATCGCAGCGGGCGCGGAACGGATTTTGCTGGATAACATGGACGACGAAACCCTGAAAGAAGCGGCAAACCGCTGCCACACGCAAACCGCCCATCCCCACACCGTCTATTGCGAAGCATCGGGCGGCATCGGCTTCGACCGACTGAAGCGCGTAGCGCAAACCGGCGTGGACGGCATCGCCCTCGGCTATCTGACCCACAGCAGCCGCTCGTTGGACATAGGTTTGGATTTTGTGGCGTAAGTTTTAGGGTGCGGGCGGCTGTCTGATATGTCAGGTAAAGAACCGCTTAACCGTAACCGGTTATTGCCTCAGGGAGGGAATGCCGTCTGAAAGATTCTTCAGACGGCATTTTTCGTGAAGGTCGTGATGCTTTAGAAAAAACAGCATTTCGGGCAGGCTTGATTTAGGCATTTCGGCATTGGAACCATTTTATAGTGGATTAACAAAAACCGGTACGGCGTTGCTTCGCCTTAGCTCAAAGAGAACGATTCTCTAAGGTGCTGAAGCACCAAGTGAATCGGTTCCGTACTATTTGTACTGTCTGCGGCTTCGTCGCCTTGTCCTGATTTTTGTTAATCCACTATATGAACGGTAGCCGAAAGATACGGCATTAACGGAGCGGTCAGCCGGCACACCTATCCAATGCATCCATATCTGCCCATACCGCCACCGCGTCTTTCACTGCTGCCGGTAACGCTAAAGCCATATCGGCCTGTATCCGGTTTTCCTCGTCGAGGATGCGGTGCATCGTCAGGAAGGCACGACCGATACGAACCTTGCCCGTATCGTCGGAGGCGATGATGAAATGCAAATGCCGAACCGGATGCCGGCGTTGGACAGCCTGTCGCGCAGAACGGCCCGGATTCACGGAAAATATCCATAATGGTTTTCTTAAAAAATACGGATGATTCCGTTCGGCGGCAGGGCGGGGGAAAGGGAGGAAGTTTTATGCCGTCTGAAAGCCCGCCTTTACGCTTGTTTGCAAAAAAAGTGGGAAAAGGAACATACAATCCTGTACAATCATCCATAAATAATTGATTTATAATACAATTTATAAAGATAATCACAATCATCCATATCTGCCGCCCGTCAATCCGTTTGGCCGGGCGGCAAAGGTTTTAGGAATACCGATGAACACAATACCGCTCCACACCATACTCAAACTTATGGCGCATCCCGAACGTATGGCGATACTGATCCAACTGTTGGACAGCGAACGCAATATCGCCGAACTGGCAAAATCCTTATCCCTGCCGGCCACCGCCGTTTCCGGCCATTTGAACCGCCTGAGGGCGGGCGGGTTGGTGGACTTTACGCGTTACCACCGCATTATCGAATACCGCCTGGTTTCCGACGAGGCGGCAACGATTTTGCGGACAATCCGCGATTTGGAAAACAAACGCGCGGCATAGTGTTAGAATCCTTTCCTTTTTTCCGCCCCGTGTCGGGCGGCATTTTCAGGAACTTTATGAAAATTACCACTTGGAATGTCAATTCGCTCAATGTACGTCTGCCGCAGGTTCAGAACCTGCTTGCCGATAATCCGCCGGATGTCCTTGTTTTACAGGAACTCAAACTCGATCAGGACAAGTTTCCCGCAGCCGCCTTGCAGATGATGGGCTGGCACTGTGTTTGGAGCGGGCAGAAAACCTATAACGGCGTGGCGATAATCAGCCGCAGCGCGCCGGAAGACGTGCATTTCGGGCTGCCTGCCCTGCCGGACGATCCGCAACGGCGCGTGATTGCGGCGACTGTCGGCGGCGTGCGCGTCATCAATGTCTATTGCGTCAACGGCGAGGCTTTGGACAGCCCCAAATTCAAATATAAAGAACAATGGTTTGCCGCGTTAACCGAATTTGTTCGCGACGAAATGACCCGCCACGGCAAACTGGTGCTGCTGGGCGATTTCAATATCGCGCCTGCCGATGCGGACTGTTACGACCCTGAAAAATGGCACGAAAAAATCCACTGTTCGTCCGTCGAACGGCAGTGGTTTCAAAACCTGCTGGATTTGGGACTGACCGACAGTTTGCGCCAAGTCCATCCCGAAGGTGCGTTTTACACATGGTTCGACTATCGCGGCGCGATGTTCCAACGCAAACTGGGCCTGCGTATCGATCATATATTGGTGTCTCCCGCGATGGCGGCCGTTTTAAAGGATGTCCGTGTCGATTTGGAGACGCGAGCGCTAGAGCGTCCGAGCGACCACGCGCCCGTGGCGGCGGAATTCGATTTGTAATTCGGGAAAGACAAATGCCGTCTGAAACTTCGCAGGGTTTCAGACGGCATTTTGATGGAATATCCTTTTAAACTATGAGCTTGCAGAGAGTATCGCCGGTATGGCGGTAACGCTTGCAAGGTTGGGCTCATTTGCACGCCATCGGCTGCAATCTGCGGTTTCCCGGCAAACGGCGAGACGTTATCCATAGAATTACAGTCGGGGTACGGCTGCACTTGCGAATACGGAAATGCCGTCTGAAAAGCATTCAGACGGCATTGGTGTTGCAGGGCGCGTTACATGTGCCGTGCGGCGTTGACGGCGCGTTGGTCGGGGTTGATGAGGATTTCGACGCGGCGGTTTTGCGCGCGGCCTTCAGCCGTAGCGTTGGACGCGGCCGGCATATGCGAACCGTAGCCGTAAACCGTCAGGCGCGAAGCCGCCACGCCGCGCGTCTGCAGATAGTAGGCAACCGCTTGGGCGCGGTGTTGCGAAAGCGGATTGTTGACGGCATCGGAACCCGTGTTGTCGGTGTGGCCGTTGATGGTCAGCGTGGTATCCGGATATTGCACCAGCGTTTGTGCGGCAGTATTCAGCGCAAATTGCGCATTGTCGCTTAAAACCGCGCTGCCGGTGGCAAAGGTAACGTTTTCGGGCATTACCAGTTTAATCTGGTTGCCTTGGCGTTGGATTTCGATTTGCGTGCCGGCGAGGTTTTGGCGCAAACGCTGCTCTTGGTAGTCCATATAGCCGCCCACGCCCGCGCCGATTGCGCCGCAGACGAGTGCAGAGTTGCGTGCGCCTTTGCCGCCGTGTGTCAGCGCGCCCATGATGCCGCACACTGCCGCGCCGCCCAAACCGTACATGGCGGATTTGCTTGGAGACTGCTGTCCGGTTACGGGGTCGGCAACGCAGCCGGAAAGCGCGAGAGCGGATGCGGTCAGCACGACGGTAAAGGGTTTGAAGAAAGTCATGGCGTTTCCTTTCGTGCATATGTCAAACCTTAAAACTATAAACAATCGTGCCGTCTGAAAAAGTAGAATTAACCTGAAATTACCCGATTTTTCCCGAAACAACGCGGGCTTATCGTGATTTGCGCCGAAACCGCAGCCACATCCGCAAAAAACGTACCTTCACATCGTAGCCGACCGAACCTGCACCCGGTATCAGCAATACCGCCGAAACGGGCAGGGCGAAATGGTGTCCGATTTTATGGCAGCCCCACGAGCCGATGATGCCGCCGAGCAGCCACATTTTCGGTTTGTTGACATGCACGTGCGGCAGGCGCGGATGGTGGGTTTGGGAATAGTACGGCGCGCGCGAGATTTCGATGCCCAAGTCGGTTGCCGTGCCGGGTCATGTGCGTCGAACGGATCGCACCTCCCGACAGAAGCGTCATCCCCGTGTTGTACATACCCATGATGAAACGGAGCAGAAACAGCGCGAGCGAAGGGAAAACCGGCCCGCTGCCGCCGATGTCCCATTGCGGCGCGGGAATGACGGTTCGAGTATGCTCCGCGCCTGCAAACGGCAAGCGCATCAAAAAATGCCGTCTGAAAGGTTTTCAGACGGCATTTGTTTACGGGCCGCGCCCGGGCGGTTTTGGCAAAATCAGTCGGCAACCGCCATCAGGCTGGCGTTGCCGCCGGCGGCCGTGGTGTTGATGCTGCAAGAAATTTCTTCAAACACTTGCAGGATGTCCAAGCCTTGTCCGGACGGGAGGATGCGGATGAGTGCGCCGTCGCGGTTTGCCAGCTCCTGCTTGCGGCTGCTGTCCAGCGGGCTTAGGGCGGCGACGTGGTTCACACCGGTGTTTTCGGGTTTGCCGCTGATTTGCAGCAAACCGTCCAAGTCGGCCGAGTAGGAAGCCAACGGGCTGCCGGGTTCGACGACGGTTTGGATGCCGGCGGCGGCAAGTTCGGTCAGGGCGCAGAAGGCTTGCAGGAGGCTGCCGCCGTGTACCCAGACGCGTTTGGGCGCGCGCCAGCTCAGGGCGTTGCGTTCGCCGGTCGGACCGACCAAGACGGATTCTGCTTGGCGCAGGGTGCGGATGCGGGCGTGTCCCAATGCCGATGCCGCTGATTTTTTCTCTTCCGCATCAAACGGCAGCTTGTGAATCAGGGCTTCGAGGCGTTTGAGCGCGGCTTCGTCCGCCTGTCCGATGCGGCTCAGAGGCGGGGCAACCCATTCGGGGATGTGGGTCAGTTTTTGCAGGTAGAAAGAGCCGCCTGCTTTGGGGCCGGTGCCGGACATACCGTGTCCGCCGAACGGTTGTACGCCGACGACCGCGCCGACGATGTTGCGGTTGACGTAAACGTTGCCTGCTTCGATGCGTTCGCGGATGCGTTTGACTGTGCCGTCGATGCGGCTGTGTACGCCGCCGGTGAGCGCGTAGCCTTTGCTGTTGATTTGGTCGATGATTTGGTCAAGCTCGTCGGCGCGGTAGCGGACGACGTGCAGCACCGGGCCGAAGACTTCGCGTTGCAACTCGTTCAAGTTGTTCAATTCAAACAGGATGGGGCGAACGAAGGTGGATTTCTCTGAATCGACATCGGAAGCGGCTTTGATTTCGTGGTAAGACTTGGCAACGCCTTTCATTTTGTTGATGTGGTTCAACAGGTTTTGCTGCGCTTCGGCATCGATGACGGGGCCTACGTCGGTGGTGAGCTGAACGGGTTTGCCGACGACCAATTCGTCCATCGCGCCTTTGATGATGCCGATCATTTTGTCGGCGACATCTTCTTGAACGCACAAGATACGCAGGGCGGAGCAGCGTTGTCCCGCGCTGTCGAAGGCGGAATTGAGCACGTCCAGGCAAACTTGTTCGGGCAGCGCGGTGGAATCGACAATCATTGCGTTTTGACCGCCGGTTTCGGCAATCAAGACGGGGTTGTCGCCGCGTTTGGCAAGGGCTTTGTTAATCAGTTGCGCCACTTCGGTCGAACCGGTGAAAATCACGCCGCCGATACGCGGATCGCCCGTCAGCGCCGCGCCGACATCGCCTGCGCCGAGGACAAGCTGCAAGGCGGAAGTCGGGATGCCGGCTTCGTGCATCAGGGAAACGGCGTAACCGGCAATCAGGCCGGTTTGTTCGGCAGGTTTGGCGATAACGGTGTTGCCGGCCGCCAATGCGGAAACGACTTCGCCGGTAAAGATGGCGAGCGGGAAGTTCCACGGGCTGATGGCGACAATCGCGCCGACGGCTTCGGCATCTTTGGGCAGGGTGTTTTCGGCTTCGTTTGCGTAGTAGCGGCAGAAATCGACGGCTTCGCGCACTTCGGCGACGGCGTTGTTCAGCGTTTTACCGGCTTCGCGCACGGCAAGCATCATCAGCGCGGGAGTGTGCTGCTCCAGCAAATCGGCAAAACGGCGCAGGCATTCGGCACGCTCGGCGGCAGGCTTCGCGCTCCATTCGGGGAACGCGGCAACGGCCGCGCCAACCGCTTCTTGGGCAAGCGCGGCATCGGCAAAGCTGACTGTGCCGACGATGTCGTCGTGGTCGGCAGGGTTTTTAATCGGTTGCGCTTCGCCGACATTGCGGGCTTCGCCGTTGATAATGGACGCGGCGTGGAAGTCTTGCGCGGCGGCGCGGTTGAGTTTTTCTTGAAGCTGCTGCAACACGGTTTCGTTGCTGAAATCCACGCCTTGGGAGTTCAGACGGCCTTTGCCGTACAAATCGCGCGGCAGCGGCAGGGCGTTGTGCAGATGGATGCCTTGTTCGGCGATGGTGTCGAACGGGCTTCGGATTAGTGTGTCGATGCTGATGTTTTCATCGACGATTTGGTTGACGAAAGAAGAGTTCGCGCCGTTTTCCAACAGGCGGCGCACCAAGTAGGCGAGCAGGGTTTCGTGCGTACCGACCGGGGCGTACACGCGCACGCGGCGGCCTAAGTTTTGCGGGCCGACGACTTGGTCGTACAGGGTTTCGCCCATACCGTGCAGGCATTGGTGTTCAAAGTCTTTGCCTTTGCCCATCTGGTAAATCGCGCCCAAGGTGTAGGCATTGTGGGTGGCGAATTGCGGGAAGACGGCATCTTGCGCAGAAAGCAGTTTGCGCGCGCAGGCGAGGTAGGAGATGTCGGTGTGGACTTTGCGGGTGTAGGTCGGATAGCCGTCCAAACCGTCCACTTGCGCCCATTTGATTTCGCTGTCCCAGTACGCGCCTTTGACCAAACGGATCATCAGTTTTTGGTTGTTGCGGCGGGCAAGGTCGATCAGATAATCGATAACGAACGGACAACGTTTTTGGTAGGCTTGAACAACGAAACCGATGCCTTTGTAGCCCGCCAAATCGGGATCGGAAACCAAGGCTTCCATCAAGTCCAAAGACAATTCGAGACGGTTGGCTTCTTCGGCGTCGATGTTGATACCGATATCGTATTTTTTACCCAAAAGGAACAATTCTTTCAGGCGGGGTAAGAGTTCGCTCATCACGCGTTCGTGTTGGGCGCGCGAGTAGCGCGGGTGGATGGCGGAAAGTTTGACGGAAATGCCGTTGCCTTCGTAAACGCCTTGTCCTGCGGCATCTTTGCCGATGGCGTGAATGGCTTGAACGTAGTCGTTATAGTAGCGGTCGGCATCTTCTTCGGTGTAGGCGGCTTCGCCCAACATATCGAAGGAGAAGCGGTAGCCCATTTTTTCGCGTTCTTTGCCGTTTTGCAGGGCTTCTTCAATGGTTTGTCCGGTAACGAACTGTTTGCCCAACAGGCGCATGGCGTAATTCACGCCTTGGCGGATGAGGGGCGCGCCGCCTTTGCCGATCAGGCGGCTTAATGCGGAACTCATCTGTTTGTCGTTTGTGGCGGTCAGTTTGCCAGTAATCAGCAGGCCCCAGGCGGCGGCGTTGACGAAGAGGGAAGGGCTGTTGTTCAGATGGCTTTTCCAGTTGCCGTCTGAAATCTTGTCGGCAATCAGGCGGTCGCGGGTGGCGTTGTCGGGAATGCGCAAAAGGGCTTCCGCCAGACACATCAGTGCGATGCCCTCTTCGCTGGAGAGTGAAAACTCGTGCATCAGCGCATCCACGCCGCCGGCTTTGGTGCGGCCGGCGCGGACTTGGGTAACCAGGCGGCGGGCAAGCTCGGAGGCGGCTTGGCGTTCTTCATCGCTCATCTGTGCGCGCTGCAGCATATCCTGAACGGCTTCGATTTCGTCGCGGCGGTAGGCATCGGTTATCGCTTGGCGCAGGGCAGTTTGTGCCGGAAATGCAAAATGAAACATTTTTTGGATTCTCCAAAGTTTTTCGGGGGGTTCAGACGGCATCGGTGCGGCCTGAGTACGGTAATATCGTAATAAATCCGCAGATGAAATACAAGGCTTCAAATGCGGGTATGCCAGGTGCTTTCGTTTCTTTGAAAATAAAACGGGTAAGATACAAATAAGGCCTGTATGCAGGCACGGCTTATTTGTGTTTGACCCGGAAACGGGTTCAGACGGCACGAACCGGGATGCCGTGCCGTCTGAAAGGGGTTTATCGGACCGCGCGGTAGTCTGCGTCGGCTTTTTCAAAACGTTCTTGGATTTCTCGGGAAGGTTCTTTGTTGAACAGAGAAACCAATACGGCAATGATTAAGCAGACAATAAAGCCCGGCACGATTTCGTACATCGTCAACAGGCCGCTTTCGCCTGCCGCTTGAGCCGGTTTTTTCACCCATTCCGCCCACACGACAACGGTTAGCGCGCCTGCAACCATACCCGACAACGCGCCGTAGGCAGTGATGCGTTTCCACAATACGGACAGAATCACAATCGGGCCGAATGCCGCGCCGAACCCTGCCCACGCATAAGAGACCAAGCCCAATACTTTGCTGTCGGGGTTGGAGGCAATCAGGATGGAAATGACGGCAATCGCCAATACCATCAGGCGGCCGACCCATACCAATTCCGACTGTTGCGCGTTTTTACGCAAAAAGCCTTTGTAGAAGTCTTCGGTAATCGCGCTGGAGCAAACCAAAAGCTGGCAGGACAGGGTGGACATTACCGCTGCCAAAATCGCGCTCAAAATAATGCCGGCGATCCAAGGGTTGAACAGCAGGGTGGAAAGCGCGATGAAGATGCGTTCGTGATTGCCCTTCATTGAAGAGACTTGGTCGGGGTTTGCGCCGAAATACGCAATGCCGAAATAACCGACCGCCACCGCGCCCGCCAGACACAACATCATCCAAGTCATACCGATGCGGCGTGCGGATACCAGCGATTTCGCGCTTTCGGCCGCCATAAAGCGCGCCAAAATGTGCGGCTGCCCAAAATAGCCCAAGCCCCAGGCGGCGGTGGAGATGATGCCGATAACCGTCGTACCGGCAAACAGGCTGCCGTATTCTTTGCCCGTGCCTGCGGCGACGCTTTGAATCGCGGCAGACATCTGTTCCGCGCCGCCCAAGCCCAAATAGACCATCACCGGCGTTAAAATCAGCGCGAAAATCATCAAAGAAGCCTGCAGCGTATCCGTCCAGCTTACCGCCAAGAAGCCGCCCAAGAAGGTATAGGCGATGGTCGCGCCCGCGCCCAGCCACATTGCCTGGTTGTAAGTCATACCTTCAAACAGGCTTTGGAACAGGGTTGCGCCCGCCACAATGCCCGAGGCGCAATAAATCGTGAAGAAGAACAGGATAATCAGTGCGGAAACCACTTTCATCAAGTGTCCGCCCGCGCCGAAGCGGTGGAAGAAATAATCCGGCAGCGTCAGCGCGTTGTTGGCATATTCGGTATGCACGCGCAGGCGGCCCGCTACCAAGAGCCAGTTGAAATACGCGCCGACCAAGAGGCCGATGGCAATCCAGGCTTCGTTCAAACCGCTCAAATAAATCGCGCCCGGCAGACCCATCAGAAGCCAGCCGGACATATCGGACGCGCCTGCCGACATCGCCGTAACAAACGGACCCAGGCTGCGGCCGCCCAAAATATAATCATCGAAATTGCGCGTGGAAAAATAAGCGGCAAGCCCGATGAGAAGGACTGCAACCAAATAGATTGCAAAAGTGATGTACATGGGATTCATGTGCTATTCCTCGTCTAAAACTTCAGAATTACAGGCTTTGAAATTGCAAGCAACTTGCGCCTGAAATGTTTTTCTAATAAAAGTACAACGGAAAATCCGGACACCCGGAAGGGGATTCGGATAAATTATCTTCAATCACAATAAGATATGTAATGAAACCATATGAAATTGTAAATAATTCGTTTCAGCATAACCCAATTTCTTTTATTTGCAAAGTGCTTGCCGTCCAAAAAAGGCGGGGAAAAGCAGATTGTTAACATAAAATCTATCTAAAACAATATATTATTTTGTATTTTCTTGTAATTAAACAAGGGATGGTGTTGTGAAACCGGCTTTCCGCCTGCTTATGTTTTGAAGTGTAGTTTAGCAACGGAAGTGGGGGGTGGAACATTTTGTGCAGATGGCCGGCCGCCCGTTTTCAGACGGCATTTTTCCTTATACAATAGCCGATTGAATTTGATATGTTCAGGAAGGATACAGATTATGTTCGGCAAACAGCTTTTTGAGGAAGTCGGCTCGAAAATCAGCGAAACCATCGCCAACAGCCCTGCCAAAGATGTGGAAAAAAAATATTAAGGCGATGCTGGGCGGCGCGTTCAACCGTATGGATTTGGTCACGCGCGAAGAGTTTGACATCCAGCAGCAGGTTTTGATTAAAACCCGCACCAAACTGGCGGCCTTGGAAGAGCGGCTGGCGAAACTCGAAGCCACGCAAAATCCCGAACCTGCCCCTGCCGAAATCGTGCAAGACGAAGCCGCCGTTGCCGAAACCGCCCCGCAAGCCGCAGCCGGCGAATAAGGCCGTCTGAAATATGTCGCTTGCCTTGGTTTACAGCCGCGCCTTAAGCGGTATGAATGCGCCGTTGGTCGAAGTGGAAGCCCATCTTGCCAACGGCTTGCCGCATTTCAACATCGTCGGCCTGCCCGATACGGAAGTCAAAGAAAGCCGCGACCGCGTGCGCGCCGCCATTATCCAAAGCGGCTTCGAGTTCCCCGCCAAAAAAATCACCGTCAACCTCGCCCCCGCCGACCTGCCCAAAGAGTCGGGGCGTTTCGATTTGCCGATTGCAATCGGCATCCTTGCCGCATCGGGGCAGGTTGCGCCCGAAAAGCTGGCGGAATACGAGTTTGCCGGCGAATTGGCGCTGTCGGGACTGTTGCGTCCCGTGCGCGGCGCATTGGCGATGGCGTGGCAGGGCATGCAGGCGGGACGTTCTTTCGTCTTGCCGCAGGAAAACGCAGAACAAGCCGCCGTGATGCGCGGTATTACCGTTTACGGCGCGCGCTCTTTGGGCGAAGTCGCCGCCCATTTGAACGGCATCGAACCCTTGGCGCAAACCGAATACCAAGTTCCTCGGATGCCGTCTGAAAACGCCAAACTGCCCGACCTTGCCGATGTCAAAGGCCAACATACCGCCCGCCTTGCTTTGGAAATCGCCGCTGCGGGCGGACACAGCCTCTTGATGATGGGCCCGCCGGGAACGGGCAAGTCTATGCTCTCCCAACGGCTGCCCGGCATCCTGCCGCCTTTGACCGAAGACGAATTGGTAGAAGTTTGGGCATTGCGTTCGCTCCTGCCCAACCACCAGCAACAACTCGACAGCAACCGTCCTTTCCGCAGCCCGCACCACAGTGCCAGCGCGGCGGCTATGGTCGGCGGCGGTTCGGATCCGCGTCCGGGCGAAATTTCATTGGCGCATCACGGCGTTTTGTTTTTAGACGAATTGCCCGAGTTCGATCGCAAAGTTTTGGAGGTTTTGCGCGAACCTTTGGAAAACGGCGAAATCCACATTTCCCGCGCGGCGCGCCAAGCCGTCTATCCGGCGAAATTCCAGCTTGTCGCCGCCATGAACCCTTGTCCGTGCGGTTATCTCGGGCATCCCGTCAAATCCTGCCGCTGCACGCCCGAAAGCGTCGCGCGTTACCGCAGCAAAATTTCCGGCCCGCTGCTCGACCGCATCGATTTGACCATCGAAGTTCCGAGCCTGTCCGCCGCCGAACTGATGCAGCAGGAAGCAGGGGAAAGCAGCGCAAACGTTTTGGAACGCATCATCGCCGCGCGAAAAATACAATACGCGCGGCAAGGCAAAGTGAATGCCGCCTTGAGCGTCGGCGAACTCGACACGTCCGCACGCATCCAAAAAGAAGCGCAGGAAGCCTTGGGCGGACTGTTGGAAAAACTCTCCCTCTCCGCACGCAGTTTCCACCGCATTATGCGCGTGGCGCGTACGTTGGCGGATTTGGCGGGCAACGAAGAAGTCGGCAGAAGCCATGTTTTGAAAGCCATAGGTTTCCGCCGCGCTTTATAACTTTATAAAAAGGCATCGGGGCAGGTTTTGCCCAAATATGGCAATATTGTTAGAATATCCGTCCGTAAGCAAACGGCGTTAATGCCGTCTGAAACACATTAAGGTATGTTTATGAACAAATTTTCCCAATCCGGAAAAGGTCTGTCCGGTTTCTTCTTCGGTCTGATACTGGCAACGGTCATTATTGCCGGTATTTTGTTTTATCTGAATCAAACAGGTCAAAATGTGTTTAAAAGCCCGTTTGTGCCGCAACAGCAGGAAGTGGCGGACACCATGAAACCGGCAACCCGCCCTAAAGAAGAACCCGCCCGGCCGAATCCGGTAGGACAAGATGCCTCGTCCGAACCGGATGCCGCCCTGCCGGAAGGACGGGCGGATGAGCAAGAAACCGCCGATAAACAGCCTGTTTTTGAAAAAACCGATGAAACCGCAGGGGAAGCGGACAATCCGGAGCAGGAAACGCCTAAGGGGCAGAAGATGCACAACAAGGCAGGACAGCCGGACGGGCGTGAAAAAGACATCGGCGGGAAGGTACGGGAAAAAGAAGCCGGAACGGTTAAAAAACAACTGGTAAAACCATCTGAAGAAGCCGGCGGGCAAGCGGCAAAAGAAAAGAAAAAGGCAGGAAAAGAAAAAGCAGCGCCGCAACCGACCCCCGAACAAATCCTCAATAGCGGCAGCATAGAAAAAGCGCGCGCCGTCGCCAAAGAAGGGCAGAAGCCGAACACGCCCGCCAAGGCGGAATCAACGCATTATCTGCAAATGGGCGCATATGCCGACCGCCGGAGCGCGGAAGGGCAGCGTGCCAGACTGGCGATTTTGGGCGTGCCTTCCAAAGTGGTCGGCTATCAGGCGGGACATAAAACGCTTTACCGCGTGCAAAGCGGCAATATGTCTGCCGATGCGGTGAAAAAAATGCAGGACGATTTGAAAAAGCACGGGGTTGCCAGCCTGATTCGTGCTATTGAAGGCAAATAATTATGAAGCTCAAACATCTGTTGCCGCCGCTGCTGTCGGCAGTGTTGTCCGCGCAGGCATATGCCCTGACGGAAGGGGAAGACTATATTGTTTTGGATAAGCCTGTCCCGCAGCAACAATCGGGAAAAATCGAAGTTTTGGAATTTTTTCGGCTATTTTTGCGTACATTGCCATCATTTCGACCCCTTGTTATTGAAGCTGGGCAAGGCATTGCCGTCTGATGCCTATTTGAGGACGGAACACGTGGTCTGGCGGCCTGAAATGCTCGGATTGGCCAGAATGGCGGCCGCCGTCAATTTGTCAGGTTTGAAATATCAGGCAAACCCTGCCGTGTTTAAAGCAGTTTACGAGCAGAAGGTTCATTTGGAAGACAGGACGGTGGCCGGAAAATGGGCTTTGTCGCAAAAAGGCTTTGACGGCAAAAAACTGATGCGCGCCTATGATTCCCCCGAAGCTGCCGCCGCCGCATTAAAAATGCAGAAACTGACGGAACAATACGGTATTGACAGCACACCGACCGTTATTGTCGGCGGGAAATACCGCGTCATCTTCAATAATGGCTTTGATGGCGGAATCCATACCATTAAAGGATTACTTGCCAAAGTCAGGGCGGAGCGCAAACTGTCAAACCATCCTGTGCAAAAATAACCGCATCCCCGCGCATTTGAAAGAAACCAAGCAATGGATTTTATGATTGTCCTGAAAGCCCTGATGATGGGCTTGGTAGAAGGTTTGACCGAATTTCTGCCTATTTCCAGTACCGGCCATCTGATTGTGTTCGGTAACTTGGTCGGTTTTCACAGCAACCACAAGGTTTTTGAAATTGCCATCCAGCTTGGTGCGGTTTTGGCCGTGGTAGTTGAATACCGCCGGCGTTTTGCCGGTGTGTTGCACGGCTTGGGTAAAGACAAAAAAGCCAACCGGTTCGTCCTCAACCTTGCCGTCGCCTTTATGCCGGCTGCCGTGATGGGATTATTATTCGGCAAACAAATCAAAGAGTATCTGTTTAATCCCTTGAGTGTTGCAGTTATGCTGGTTTTGGGCGGTTTTTTATTTTGTGGGTAGAAAAACGCCAAAGCCATACAGTGCCCAAAAAAATTGATGTCGATGCACTCCGTTCGGCAGATGCCTTGATGATCGGCATCGCGCAGGTGTTTGCCTTGATTCCGGGAACATCCCGCTCGGGCAGTACGATTATGGGCGGGATGCTTTGGGGCATCGAACGGAAAACGGCAACGGAGTTTTCATTTTTCTTGGCCGTGCCGATGATGGTTGCCGCAACGGCTTATGATGTCCTGAAACATTACCGATTTTTCACCCTGCATGATGTCGGTTTGATTTTGATTGGCTTTGTTGCTGCTTTTGTTTCGGGATTGGTAGCGGTAAAAGCATTGTTGAGGTTTGTTTCTAAGAAAAATTATATTCCTTTTGCCTATTACCGTATTGTTTTTGGTATTGCCATCATAATATTGTGGTTGTCGGGTCGGATAAGTTGGGAATAAAGTCATGTATCCAGTTTGAGAATATATTTTCGGGTCGGATTTGTGTTGGACTGATAAAATCAGGACGGGCGGGGCAATAGGTTAAAGTCGATTACCTGTTTTGAAGGCAGTGGTTTGTTCTTTATTTGCCGACAATCGGACAATAAAAAAGCACATACCTTTTTATGGTTTGTGCTTTTTCTATCTGGTGGAGGTAAGCGGGATCGAACCGCTGACCTCTTGCATGCCATGCAAGCGCTCTACCAACTGAGCTATACCCCCGAAATATGGTGGCGAATCAGGGATTCGAACCCCGGACACAAGGATTATGATTCCTCTGCTCTAACCGACTGAGCTAATTCGCCGTTTCGTGAAGTCGCTATTATATGTTTTTTTGTTTTTTTGACAAGCCGTATTTTTTAATTTTGAATTAGTACACTGTTTTTAAATATTAAAAATTTTATGCCGTCTGAAAAGGGCTGAGGCGGTCGGTGAATTAGAGTTTGTGGCAGATGTCGCCGAAACAAAATCCTGTCCAATCGATATTGATATTTTTACCGAATGCGATGACTTTAAACAATTCTCCCATTTCATGTTGGTCGATTAGTTTTTGAACAGCGGCAGCTTCACGGATATAGGCTGCCGAATCCGTTTGACCCGTCTGTGCCAACAGCCCGGTAATGCCCAGGTTCAATAAGAAATGGGATTGGGGGAGGTAGCCTATTAAATCTAATCCGCCATCCGTCCCTGCTTGTGCGATGTCGGTAAAGTTGACGTGGGCGGTCAGGTCGGACAATCCGATGAAGTCGAAAGGATTGTGGATAACGTGATGCCGGTAGTGTCCGATCAGCGTGCCTTGATTGCGTTGGGGGTGGTAATACTGTGCCGCATCAAAACCGTAGTCGATGAATATCATGCAGCCGTGTTCGAGTTTTGAGGCAAGGGTGCGGATGAAGGCGTATTGTTGCGGGTGCAGTTCGCCGGTATAGGGGAAATCTGTTTGGGGGAAATAAAGGGAAGCCGAAGCCGACAGCGACGGGTCATTCAAGGGTCTTGCCGAATAGGCGAAACGGCCGTTATCCAGGCAAACGCCGATATGTTCGAATAATCCGCCTTCATCTTTACGGATGATTTCGACAGGCATGGCATCGAGTACTTCGTTGCCGACGATGATGCCGTCAAATGTTTCCGGAAGTGCGGACAAGTGGACAACTTTTTGGGCAGCTTGAGGTACGAGGGTCTGAATCAGATTTTTCTGACGCGCGGCCAGCTCCGGCGATATTTCAATAATATAGTAACGGTTGATGCCGTCTGAAAGGCTGTTTAACAAATCGGCGGCGAGTTGGCCGGTTCCCGCGCCGAATTCATAGATATTGCCTGCAGTTTGGGGTAGGAGTTCTTGAAGTTGTCGCGCCAGTGTCCGGGCAAACAGGGGGGTAAGTGTCGGGGCGGTAATAAAATCCCCGTCGTTACCGATTTTATGGCTGCCGCCGGTGTAATAGCCGTATTGCGGGGCGTATAAAACCAGTTCCATAAAACGTGAAAATGGAATCCAGTTGCCGTGTTTGCCGATTTCTTCGGCAAGGAGGATTTGAAGGTTGGCTGAGGATTGCTGCGCGGCAGGGGAGGGCAGGGGAAAGGTCATGATAAGTGTTATCTTGTGTAAATTTATTGGATTTGCACGCATATTACACGTTGGTACAGGTGCTGTCATGGCTTTATTTTAATACTATATATTGTGTTTATATTATTAAATTAATCATATATAGTTGCTTACTGATTCAAACAATCTGTGCCGTACCCGCCGTGCCGTTGTTGCCATTTTTTATCTTATTGTTTTTAAACAGAATAAAAATTTCAGATATGTTAATGAGTTTTCCTGCCTTGATTTGACCGAGTGTTTAAAATTTCTTATAGTGTCGATTGGTGGGGAATTGTGGGGCAAAGTGTCTCTTTTATCCTTGTGATTTTGATTTCGGCTTGGGACATGTCATGTTCGGCGGCGCACACGAATTAAGCATCGACAGTAAAGGGCGGTTGGCGGTTCCTGCCAAGTTCCGCGATATCCTGTCGCGCCTCTATACGCCTGCCGTGGTCGTAACGCTCGAGTCGAAACACAAGCTGCTGATGTACCCTGTTGCGGAGTGGGAAAAAGTCGCGGCGCAACTTTTAAATTTAAAAGTGGCGGATAACCCTGTTTTGCGGCGGTTTCAAAACCTTCTGCTGCATAACGCGGAAATTTTGGAATGGGACGGTGCCGGTCGGGTACTGCTTCCTGCCGGACTGAGGAAGAGGGTGGTTTTTGACCGCGAGGTTGTTTTGGTCGGGCGGGCCAACCGTTTGGAACTTTGGGGTCGTGAGCAGTGGGAGGCCGAAATGGTTCAGGCTTTGGACGACGATCCGGAAGAGCTTGCCTTCCAGTTGAGTCAGACGGATTTGCAATTGTGAGTGAAACAGAAAATTACCGGCATATCACGGTTTTGCTGCATGAGGCTGTGGACGCGCTTGCCGTGCGCGAGGGCGGCGTTTATGTGGACGGTACGTTCGGCAGGGGAGGGCATTCCCGGCTGATTTTGTCCCGTCTGGGCGATGCGGGCCGGCTGGTCGTATTTGATAAAGATCCCCGGGCGGTTGCTGCGGCAGAAGAATTGGCGCGTTCGGATCAGCGGGTCAGCGTCGTGCACGGGGGCTTTGCTTCTTTTCAGACGGCATTGGATGATTTGGGCATCGGCGATGTGGACGGCGCATTATTCGATTTGGGTGTTTCGTCCCCGCAAATCGATGATGCGGCACGCGGTTTCAGTTTCCGTTTTGATGCGCCTCTGGATATGCGTATGGACACGACGCGCGGGATGTCGGCGGCAGAGTGGATTGCGTCGGCATCGGAGCAGGATTTGCACGAGGTGATTAAGAATTATGGTGAAGAGCGGTTTAGCCGTCAGATTGCGCGCGCCATTGTCGCGCAACGGGCGGAGAGTCCCATCGATACAACCCGCAAGCTGGCGCAGCTCGTGGCACAAAACGTCCGTACTCGCGAGCGCGGGCAAGACCCTGCGACGCGCACCTTCCAGGCGGTCCGCATCTTTATTAACCGCGAGCTCGAAGAGGTAGAGGCGGTATTGCCGCAGGTAATGGGCCGGCTGAAACAGGGCGGACGCTTGGCGGTTATCGCGTTCCATTCTTTGGAAGACCGGATTGTGAAGCAGTTTGTCAGGAAATATTCCCGACACGCGCCCTTGCCGCGTTGGGCGGCGGTCAGGGAGGCGGATTTGCCCGAGCCGCCCCTGAAAATCGTGGGCAAGGCATTAAAGCCGGACGGGGCGGAAGTTGCCGCCAATCCGAGGGCGAGGAGTGCGGTTTTGCGTGTGGCGGAGCGGACTGCCGGCCCGATACCGGAACAATAACAGGGAAGACATTAGAACAACAATGAATAAATTGAATCTCCTTCTGCTGCCGGCGGTTTGTGTTTCGGCTTTTCTCGTCGTGATTCAGCAAAACCAGTACAGGCTTAACTTTACGGCTTTGGATAAGGCAAAAAAACAGGAAATCGCCTTGGAGCAGGATTACGCGCAAATGAGGCTGCAACAGGCGCGTTTGGCGAACCACGAAGCGATTAGGGCGGCGGCAGAAAAACAAAACCTGCGCCCGCCGGCTTCAGGCAATACCTTTATGGTGGAACATCAAAGATAGAAGCAGGCCGCCTGCCGGAACCGGGTTTCGGCGGCGGGCGGCAAAATAAAATAACGAGAAGTAACATGTTGATTAAGAGCGAATATAAACCCCGGATGATTTCCAAGGGAGAACAGGTTAGAAAACCGCTGACCAGTGACGGGCGGATCGGCTTCGTCCTGCTGGCGATGGCGGTTTTGTTTGCCGGTTTGATAGTCCGCGGGCTGTATCTGCAGACGGTAACGTATAACTTCTTAAAAGATCAGGGCGACAACCAGATTGTGCGGACTCAGTCGCTGCCTGCCGCGCGCGGTACGATTTCGGACAGGAACGGTGCGGTTTTGGCGTTGAGCGCGCCGACGGAGTCCCTGTTTGCCGTACCTAAAGAGATGAAGGAAATGCCGTCTGCCGCCCAATTGGAACGCCTTTCCGAGCTTGTCGATGTGCCGGTTGATGTTTTGAGAAACAAACTCGAACAGAAAGGCAAGTCGTTTATCTGGATTAAGCGGCAGCTCGATCCTAAGGTTGCCGAAGAGGTCAAGGCCTTGGGTTTGGAAAACTTTGCATTTGAAAAAGAATTAAAACGCCATTACCCGATGGGCAGCCTTTTTGCACACGTCATCGGATTTACCGATATTGACGGCAAAGGTCAGGAAGGTTTGGAGCTTTCGCTTGAAGACAGCCTGCATGGCGAAGACGGCGCGGAAGTCGTATTGCGGGACCGGCAGGGCAATATTGTGGACAGTCTGGATTCCCCGCGCAATAAAGCCCCGCAAAACGGCAAAGACATTATTCTTTCTCTGGATCAGAGGATTCAGACTTTGGCTTATGAAGAGTTGAACAAGGCGGTCGAATATCATCAGGCAAAAGCCGGAACGGTGGTGGTTTTGGATGCCCGTACGGGGGAAATTCTCGCCTTGGCCAATACGCCTGCCTACGAGCCCAACAAACCCGGTCAGGCAGACAGCGAACAGAGGCGCAACCGTGCCGTTACCGATATGATCGAACCCGGTTCGGCGATAAAGCCGTTCGTCATTGCAAAAGCACTGGATGCGGGTAAAACCGATTTGAACGAGAGATTGAATACGCAGCCTTATAAAATCGGCCCGGCTCCCGTGCGCGATACCCATGTTTATCCTTCTTTGGATGTGCGCGGCATTATGCAGAAATCTTCCAATGTCGGTACAAGCAAACTGTCTGCGCGGTTCAGTTCGGAAGAAATGTATGACTTGTACCACAGTTTGGGTATCGGTGTGCGTATGCATTCCGGCTTTCCGGGGGAAAGCGCGGGCGTGTTGCGCAATTGGCGGAAATGGCGGCCTATCGAACAGGCGACGATGTCTTTCGGTTACGGCCTGCAGTTGAGCCTGCTGCAATTGGCGCGCGCCTATACCGCGCTGACGCACGACGGTATTTTGCTGCCTGTCAGCTTTGAAAAACAGGCGGTTGCGCCGCAAGGCAAGCGCATATTCAAAGAATCGACCGCGCGCGAGGTACGCAATCTGATGGTTTCCGTAACCGAGCCGGGCGGCACCGGTACGGCGGGCGCGGTGGACGGTTTCGATGTCGGCGCGAAAACCGGTACGGCGCGCAAGTTTGTCAACGGACGTTATGCCGACAACAAACACGTCGCTACCTTTATCGGTTTTGCCCCTGCCAAAAATCCACGCGTGATTGTGGCGGTAACTATCGACGAACCGACTGCCAACGGTTACTACGGCGGCGTAGTGGCAGGTCCGGTCTTCAAACAAGTGATGGGCGGCAGCCTGAACATCTTGGGCGTTTCCCCGACCAAGCCCCTGACCGCCGCAGCCGTCAAAACACCGTCTTAATCCGAGTATCAACGAGATTGTTTTATGTTCAGCAAGTTAACCCCTTTGGCTGAAACCGACTTTCCGCCTCTGCCGTGTGCAAACGCGGCAGGGCGTTTGTTGCATTCAGACAGCCGCCAAATCAAACAAGGCGATATTTTCGTTGCCTGCCCGGGCGAATATGCCGACGGACGCAGTTATATCCCCGCCGCCGTTGCCAACGGCGCGGCTTTTGTTTTTTGGGACGACGACGGCAAATTCGCGTGGAATCCCGAATGGAAAGTCCCCAATCAAGGCATCAAAGATTTGAAACACCGTGCCGGCATGTTGGCGGCGCAAGTTTATGGCAATGTTTCAGACGACCTCAAAGTCTGGGGTGTAACCGGCACCAACGGCAAAACCTCTATCACACAATGGCTGGCGCAAGCCGCCGATTTGTTGGGCGAAAAAACTACTATCATCGGCACGGTCGGCAACGGCTTTTGGGGCGCATTGGAAGAAACCACGCACACCACCCCCGCTCCTGTCGATGTCCAAACCCTGCTCTACCGCTTCCGCCAGCAAGGCGCAACAGCCGCCGCGATGGAAGTCTCCAGCCACGGTCTTGACCAGTCGCGCGTCAACGGTGTGCCATTCCGCAGCGCAATCTTTACCAACCTCACCCGAGACCACCTCGACTACCACGGCACGATGGAAGCCTACGGCGCTATCAAGTCGCGCCTGTTTTACTGGCAAGGCTTGAAACACGCAGTCATCAATACCGATGACGGATACGGCGCGGAACTCGCAGGCCGTCTGAAAAAAGACTGTCCCGATTTAGCCGTTTACAGTTACGGCTTCAGCGAACACGCCGACATCCGCATTGTTCATTTCACCGCTTCTTCAGACGGCATAGCAGCCGTATTCCAAACCCCGTGGGGCGAAGGACGCTGTCGCACGCGCCTGCTCGGACGGTTCAACGCGCAAAACCTCGCCGCCTGCATCGCCTTGCTGTGCGCCAACGGCTATCCGCTTGATAAAGTATTGGATGTGCTGGCAAAAATCCGCCCTGCTTCGGGACGTATGGACTGCATCATGAACAGCGGCAAGCCCTTGGTCGTCGTCGATTACGCCCACACGCCCGACGCATTGGAAAAAGCACTCTCCACCTTGCAGGAAATCAAACCGCAGGGCGCGGCTTTGTGGTGCGTATTCGGCTGCGGCGGCAACCGCGATCGCGGCAAACGCCCGTTGATGGGCGCGGCGGCCGTACAGGGGGCGGATAAAGTCGTCGTTACCAGCGACAACCCGCGCTTGGAAAATCCGCAAGACATCATCAACGACATCCTGCCTGCCGTTCCCGCGCCCGAATGTGTCGAAGCCGACCGCGCCGCCGCCATCCGTTACGCAGTCGGACGTGCCGCCGCAAACGACATTATTCTGATTGCCGGAAAAGGGCATGAGAACTATCAGGATGTACAGGGCGTGAAGCACCATTTTTCCGATTTTGAAATCGCAGAAAAAGCATTGGCAGAGCTGGGATAGGGCATATCAAAAATGTTCAGGCGGTCTTAATTAAAACCATCTGAAAAAACAAACGGAAGAAATCATGAAACCACTAGATTTAAACTTCATCTGCCAAGCTCTCAAGCTTCCGATGCCGTCTGAAAACAAACCCGTGTCGCGCATCGTAACCGACAGCCGCGATATTCAGGAAGGCGATGTGTTTTTCGCATTGGCGGGCGAGCGGTTTGACGCGCATGATTTTGTTGAAGACGTATTGGCTGCGGGTGCGGCGGCGGTTATGGTTTCGTGCGAAGACTGCGCTGCAATGGATGGAGCGTTGAAAGTCGATGACACGCTTGCCGCCTTGCAAACGCTGGCGAAAGCGTGGCGCGATAATGTGAATCCGTTTGTGTTCGGCATTACCGGTTCGGGCGGCAAGACGACGGTGAAGGAAATGCTGGCTGCGGTATTGCGCCGCCGTTTCGGCGATGATGCCGTGTTGGCGACGGCAGGCAACTTCAACAACCATATCGGATTGCCGTTGACTTTGTTGAAATTAAACGAAAAACACCGCTATGCCGTGATTGAAATGGGCATGAACCATTTTGGCGAACTGGCGGTTTTGACGCAAATCGCCAAACCCGATGCCGCCTTGGTCAACAATGCCCTGCGCGCCCATGTCGGTTGCGGTTTCGACGGAGTGGGCGATATTGCCAAAGCGAAAAGCGAGATTTACCAAGGTTTGGGCGAAGACGGATTGGCTTTGATTCCGTGCGAAGACGAACACGCCACCGTGTTTCAGACGAACTCCCAAGATCATCAGCAACAGACTTTCGGCATCGATAGCGGCGATGTCCGCGCGGAAAATATCGTGCTGAAACCTTTGTCGTGCGAATTTGATTTGGTGTGCGGCAACGAACGCGCCGCCGTGGTGCTGCCCGTTCCCGGTCGCCATAACGTTCACAACGCCGCCGCTGCCGCCGCGCTGGCTTTGGCTGCGGGTTTGAGTTTGAACGATGTGGCGGAAGGTTTGAAAGGTTTCAGCAACATCAAAGGTCGTCTGAACGTCAAAACCGGCATCAAAGGCGCAACCCTGATTGACGATACCTACAACGCGAACCCCGACAGCATGAGGGCAGCGATTGACGTGTTGGCGCGTATGCCTGCGCCGCGTATTTTCGTGATGGGCGATATGGGCGAACTGGGCGAGGACGAAGCCGCCGCCATGCACGCCGAAGTCGGCGCGTACGCCCGCGACCAAGGCATCGAAGCGGCTTATTTTGTCGGCGACAATAGCGTCGAAGCGGCAGAAACGTTTGGCGCGGACGGTTTGTGGTTCGCCGCCAAAGACCCGCTGATTCAAGTGTTGAGCCACGATTTACCCGAACGCGCCACCGTGTTGGTGAAAGGTTCGCGCTTTATGCAGATGGAAGAAGTGGTCGAGGCATTGACGGATAAAGAGGCCGTCTGAAAATGAAAAACCGACGTTTTTTAAAAGCCTTATTGCTGATTGCCGCGCTGGTCGGCGCGTTTTATGCCGGAATGCGGACGCAGGCGTATCTTTATGAAGATTTATGTTTAGACTTGGGCGGCGGCAAAAATCCGGGGAGTTACCCGATTTGCGTGATTGAGAAAGCCCCTGCCCGATAATCGGCACACGCCGTCTGAAACCTTGCCGGACGGCAAGTAAACCTCAAACGGGCGCAAGCCCGATGTATAGTGGATTAACAAAAATCAGGACAAGGCGACGAAGCCGCAGACAGTACAAATAGTACGGCAAGGCGAGGCAACGCCGTACTGGGTTTTGTTAATCCACTATAACGACAAAACAAAAAAAGGAAGCCCCATGTTTTTATGGCTCGCACATTTCAGCAACTGGTTAACCGGCCTGAATATTTTTCAATACACCACATTCCGCGCCGTCATGGCGGCGTTGACCGCCTTGGCGTTTTCCCTGATGTTCGGCCCGTGGACGATACGCAGGCTGACCGCGCTCAAATGCGGGCAGGCAGTGCGTACCGACGGCCCGCAAACCCACCTTGTCAAAAACGGCACGCCGACGATGGGCGGTTCGCTGATTCTGACCGCCATTGCCGTGTCCACCCTGTTGTGGGGCAACTGGGCGAACCCGTATATCTGGATTCTCTTGGGCGTACTGCTTGCCACCGGTGCGCTCGGTTTTTACGACGACTGGCGCAAAGTCGTCTATAAAGACCCCAACGGCGTGTCCGCCAAATTCAAAATGGTGTGGCAGTCAAGCGTTGCCATTATCGCCGGTTTGGCATTGTTTTACCTTGCCGCCAATTCCGCCAACAATATCCTGATTGTACCCTTCTTCAAACAAGTTGCCTTGCCGCTTGGCGTAGTCGGCTTCTTGGTATTGTCTTACCTGACCATCGTCGGCACATCCAACGCCGTCAACCTTACCGACGGCTTGGACGGTCTTGCCGCCTTCCCCGTCGTCCTCGTTGCCGCCGGCCTTGCCATTTTCGCCTACGCCGGCGGACACTACCAATTTTCCCAATACCTCCAGCTTCCCTATGTCGCCGGCGCGAACGAAGTCGTTATATTCTGCACCGCTATGTGCGGCGCGTGCCTCGGTTTCTTGTGGTTTAACGCCTATCCCGCGCAAGTCTTTATGGGCGACGTCGGCGCGCTGGCATTGGGTGCCGCGCTCGGTACCGTTGCCGTCATCGTCCGTCAAGAATTTGTTTTAGTGATTATGGGTGGATTATTTGTCGTTGAAGCCGTATCCGTTATGCTTCAGGTCGGCTGGTATAAGAAAACCAAAAAACGCATCTTCCTGATGGCGCCCATCCACCACCATTACGAACAAAAAGGCTGGAAAGAAACCCAAGTCGTCGTCCGTTTCTGGATTATCACCATCGTCTTGGTGCTGATTGGTTTGAGTACCCTCAAAATCCGCTGAACCTATGCCGTCTGAAGACCTTTCAGACGGCATTTGAACGCGCCTGCGGCGGCAATCTGTCCCGTCCTATCGTTAACGGCAGCTGAAAAACCGCCCCTCACCGAAATAGGAGAGAAAACATGAAACAGACAGTCAAATGGCTTGCAGCCGCCCTGATTGCCTTGGGCTTGAACCAAGCGGTGTGGTCGGATGGCGTATCGGATTTTCGGGAAACGCTTCAAGCTGCGGAGCAAGGGAATGCCAAAGCCCAATTAAATTTTGGTTGGATGTATGCTAACGGACAAGGAGTCCGTCAAGACGATGAACAGGCAGCGCAGTGGTTTCGCAAGGCTGCAGAGCAAGGGAATGCTAAAGCCCAATTTAATTTAGGTCTGATGTATGCTAACGGGCAAGGAGTCCGTCAAGACGATGCACAGGCAGTGCAGTGGTTTCGCAAGGCGGCAGAACAAGGGTTTGCAGACGCCCAATATAATTTGGGTGTGATGTATGAAATGGGCGAGGAGTCCGTCAAGATGATGCACAGGCAGTGCATTGGTTTCGCAATGCGGCAGAACAAGGGGATGCCGAAGCCCAATATAATTTGGGCGTGATGTATGACAATGGGCAAGGAGTCCGTCAAGACGATGCACAGGCAGTGCAGTGGTATCGTAGGGCTGCAGAACAAGGGGTTGCCCAAGCCCAATATAATTTGGGCGTGATGTATGACAATGGGCACAGCGTGCGCCAAGACGATGCCGAAGCGGTCAAATGGTATCGGCAGGCGGCGGAGCAGGGGGTAGCTCAAGCCCAAGTCTTGTTGGGTATAGCCTATGAGTCTGGACGCGGTGTGCGCCAAGACCTTACGCTCGCTCAAGAATGGCTTGGCAAGGCGTGTCAAAACGGATACCAAAAAGGCTGCGACAATTACCAACGCCTGAAGGCGGGTTATTGAACAGCTCGTGATGCCGTCTGAAAGCGGCTTGAGCAGGAGCGGACATCCCCCCCCCCTGAACAATATGATTTGTTTTAGGATAAAACCAAAATGACTTTCCAAAACAAAAAAATCCTCGTCGCCGGACTTGGCGGTACGGGTATTTCCATGATTGCCTATCTGCGCAAAAACGGCGCGGAGGTCGCCGCTTATGATGCGGAGCTGAAACCGGAGCGCGTATCGCAGATCGGCAAGATGTTTGACGGGCTGGTGTTTTACACGGGTCGTCTGAAAGATGCGCTCTCCAACGGTTTCGATATTTTGGCGCTCAGTCCCGGCATCAGCGAGCGTCAGCCGGATATTGAGGCGTTCAAGCAAAACGGCGGGCGCGTGTTGGGCGACATCGAATTGCTGGCGGACATTGTGAACCGACGTGGCGACAAGGTAATCGCGATTACCGGCAGCAACGGCAAAACCACGGTAACAAGCCTGGTCGGCTATCTCTGCATCAAGTGCGGGCTGGATACCGTTATCGCGGGCAATATCGGCACGCCGGTTTTGGAGGCGGAATTGCAGCGCGAAGGCAAAAAGGCAGACGTGTGGGTGTTGGAGCTTTCCAGCTTCCAACTGGAAAATACCGAAAGCCTGCGCCCGACTGCGGCGACGGTGCTGAACATTTCCGAAGACCATCTCGACCGCTACGACGACCTGCTTGATTATGCGCATACCAAGGATAAGATTTTCCGTGGCGATGGCGTGCAGGTTTTGAATGCGGACGATGCGTTCTGCTGCGCGATGAAGCGCGCCGGGCGCGAGGTGAAATGGTTTTCTTTGGAACACGAAGCCGATTTTTGGTTGGAACGCGAGACAGGCACTTTGAAACAAGGCAATGAAGATTTGATTGCCACGCAAGACATTCCGTTGCAAGGCTTGCACAATGCCGCCAACGTGATGGCTGCCGTGGCTTTGTGTGAGGCTATTGGCTTGCCACGAAACGAGTTGCTCGAACACGTCAAAACCTTCCAAGGTCTGCCGCACCGCGTGGAAAAAATCGGCGAGAAAAACAGCGTAGTGTTCATCGACGACAGCAAAGGCACGAACGTCGGCGCGACCGCCGCCGCGATTGCCGGTTTGCAAAATCCGCTCTTCGTGATTTTGGGCGGTATGGGCAAAGGGCAGGACTTCACGCCCCTGCGCGACGCGCTTGCCGGCAAGGCAAAAGGCGTGTTCCTGATAGGCGTCGATGCGCCGCAAATCCGCCGCGATTTGGACGGCTGCGGCTTGAACCTGACCGACTGCGCTACTTTGGAAGAAGCGGTTCAGACGGCATACGCTCAAGCCGAAGCGGGCGATATCGTGCTGCTCAGCCCCGCCTGCGCGAGCTTTGATATGTTTAAAGGCTACGCGCACCGTTCGGAAGTGTTTATTGAAGCGTTCAAGGCTTTATGATGCCGTCTGAAACGCAAACGCCGTCATTGTTGGGCGGGAAGTAAAGATTTAGAATATTGATTTAGGATGTATCGCATGTTCGGACGGCATTGTTTGCCGTCTGAAATTTTTGCCCTTTGCGGCAGATGCAAACAGAATGACAGGTGGTTTTTTTGAAGATTTCGGACATATTGGTAAAGGTGGGGAGCGGTATCCATACCGTGCTGCTCGACAGGCAGATTGTGCGCGACGGCAGGAAATTCGACACGCCGCTTTTGTGGATGCTGGTGCTGATGACGGCATTCGGCCTGCTGATGATTTATTCGGCTTCGGTGGATTCGGCGGTGCGCGCAGGCGGCAGCCAGTTCGGCTATGCCGGCAAACAGGCGGTATTTGCCGCTGTCTTTGCCTGCATATGCAGTTTACTTAGTCTTGTTAAGATGAAAACGTGGCGTCGGCGTGTGCCCTGGATATTCGCCGGTTCGCTTATGTCCTTGGTCGCCGTGCTGCTTGTCGGCAATGAAGTCAATGGTGCGAAACGTTGGATTCCCTTGTTTGGATTCAATGCCCAGCCGACCGAGTTGTTCAAGCCGGCGGTCATCCTTTATCTGGCCAGCCTGTTTACCCGCCGCGAAGAAGTGTTGCGCAGTATGGAACACCTCGGCTGGCGGTCGATTTGGCGGGGGACGGCCAATCTGGCGATGTCCTTTACCAATCCTCAGGCGCGCCGCGAAACCAAAGAAATGTATAACCGCTTCCGGTCGATTATCCTGCCTATTATGCTGGTGGCGTTCGGTTTGACGCTGGTGATGTTCCAGCCGGATTTCGGTTCGTTTGTCGTGATTACCGTCATTACTGTCGGGTTGCTGTTCCTTGCGGGTTTGCCGTGGAAATATTTTTTCATTCTGGTGGGCAGTGTTCTGACCGGGATGGTGCTGATGATTGCCGCCGCCCCTTACCGTGTGCAACGGGTGTTGACCTTTCTCGACCCTTGGCAGGACAAACAGAACACAGGCTATCAGCTTACCCAGTCGCTGATGGCGATCGGGCGAGGCGACTGGTTCGGTATGGGTTTGGGGGCGAGTTTGAGCAAACGCGGGTTTCTGCCGGAAGCGCATACCGATTTTATTTTCGCCATTATTGCCGAAGAATTCGGTTTCTTCGGTATGTGCGTGCTGGTGTTCTGCTACGGCTGGCTGGTCGTACGCGCGTTTTCCATCGGCAAACAGGCGCGTGATTTGGGGCTGGGCTTCAGTGCCTATATCGCTTTCGGCATCGGTATTTGGATCGGTATCCAAAGTTTCTTCAATATCGGCGTGAATATCGGCGCATTGCCGACCAAAGGTCTGACGCTGCCGTTGATTTCTTACGGCGGTTCGGCAGTGTTGTCAATGTTTTTCAGTATGATGCTGCTGTTGCGCATCGATTATGAAAACCGCCAAAAAATGCGCGGTTACCAAGAGGAGTAAATGATGGGCGGTAAGACCTTTATGCTGATGGCGGGCGGCACGGGCGGCCATATTTTCCCCGCGCTGGCGGTGGCGGATTCGTTGCGCGCGCGCGGCCATCACGTGATTTGGCTGGGCAGCAGGGATTCGATGGAAGAACGCATCGTGCCGCAATACGACATCCTGCTTGAAACGCTGGCGATTAAAGGCGTGCGCGGCAACGGCATCAAACGCAAGCTGATGCTGCCGTTTACTTTGTATCAAACCGTCCGCGAAGCGCAGCGGATTATCCGCAAACACCGTGTCGAGTGCGTCATCGGGTTCGGCGGCTTCGTTACCTTCCCCGGTGGTTTGGCGGCGAAGCTCTTGGGGGTGCCGATTGTGATTCACGAGCAAAACGCCGTGGCAGGGTTGTCCAACCGGCACCTGTCGCGCTGGGCGAAACGGGTATTGTACGCTTTTCCGAAAGCGTTCAGCCACGAAGGCGGTCTGGTCGGCAACCCCGTCCGCGCCGATATTAGCAACCTGCCCGCGCCTGCCGAACGCTTCCAAGGGCGTGAAGGCCGTCTGAAAATCTTGGTGGTCGGCGGCAGTTTGGGCGCAGACGTTTTGAACAAAACCGTACCGCAGGCATTGGCTTTGCTGCCCGACGATGCGCGTCCGCAGATGTACCACCAATCCGGCCGCGGCAAGCTGGGCAGCTTGCAGGCGGATTACGACGTGTCGGGCGTGCAGGCGGAATGCGTGGAATTTATTACCGATATGGTGTCCGCCTACCGCGATGCCGATTTGGTGATTTGCCGTGCCGGCGCGCTGACGATTGCCGAGTTGACTGCGGCGGGGTTGGGTGCGCTGTTAGTGCCGTATCCTTACGCCGTCGACGATCACCAAACCGCAAACGCGCGTTTTATGGTGCAGGCGGAGGCGGGATTGCTGTTGCCGCAAAGTCAGTTAACGGCGGAAAAACTCGCCGAAATCCTCGGCAGCCTGAACCGCGAAAAATGCCTCAAATGGGCAGAAAACGCCCGTACTTTGGCATTGCCGCACAGCGCGGACGACGTTGCCGAAGCCGCGATTGCGTGTGCGGTGTGAACTGCTGAGCCATGCCGTCTGAAAAGCCGTTCAGACGGCATGGATGTTTTTTATTCCAATCCGCTAATATTTGCCGGAAAACTATGGCGCACAATCGGTCAGACCTTTAAAATAACGCCTTTTGCACATTAGAAACCAACCGGAACGCAGCATTATGATGAAAAATCGAGTCAGCAACATCCATTTTGTCGGTATCGGCGGAGCCGGTATGAGCGGTATCGCCGAAGTCTTGCACAATTTGGGCTTTAAAGTTTCCGGTTCGGATCAGGCGCGAAATGCCGCTACCGAGCATTTGGGCAGTTTGGGTATCCAAGTTTATCCCGGCCATACCGCCGAACACGTCAACGGCGCGGATGTCGTCGTTACCTCTACCGCCGTCAAAAAAGACAATCCCGAAGTCGTTGCCGCGCTGGAGCAGCAAATCCCCGTCATTCCGCGCGCCCTGATGCTGGCGGAACTGATGCGCTTCCGCGACGGCATCGCCATTGCCGGGACGCACGGCAAAACCACGACCACCAGCCTGACCGCCTCCATCCTCGGCGCGGCAGGTCTCGACCCCACTTTCGTTATCGGCGGCAAACTCAATGCCGCAGGTACCAACGCCCGCTTGGGCAAAGGCGAATACATCGTCGCCGAAGCCGACGAATCCGATGCGTCCTTCCTGCATCTGACCCCGATTATGTCCGTCGTTACCAATATCGACGAAGACCATATGGACACTTACGGACACAGCGTCGAAAAACTGCATCAGGCGTTTGTCGATTTTATCCACCGTATGCCGTTCTACGGTAAAGCGTTTTTGTGTATCGACAGCGAACACGTCCGCGCGATTCTGCCCAAAGTGAGCAAACCCTACGCCACTTACGGCTTGGACGATACCGCCGATATTTACGCGACCGATATTGAAAACATCGGCGCGCAAATGAAATTTACCGTTCATGTCCAAATGAAAGGATATGGGCAAGAGCCGTTCGAGGTTGTTTTGAATATGCCCGGCCGCCACAACGTCCTTAATGCCTTGGCAGCCATCGGCGTGGCGTTGGAAGTCGGCGCATCGGTGGAAGCCATCCAAAAAGGTTTGCTCGGCTTTGAAGGTGTCGGCCGCCGCTTCCAAAAATACGGCGACATCAAGTTGCCCGACGGTGGAACTGCTTTGCTGGTGGACGATTACGGCCACCATCCCGCCGAAATGGCGGCAACCCTTTCCGCCGCACGCGGCGCGTATCCGGAAAAACGTTTGGTGCTCGCCTTCCAGCCGCACCGTTATACCCGCACACGCGATTTGTTTGAAGACTTTACCAAAGTCCTCAATACCGTTGACGCGCTGGTGTTGACCGAAGTTTATGCCGCCGGCGAAGAACCGATTGCCGCCGCCGACTCCCGCGCCTTGGCACGCGCCATCCGCGTATTGGGCAAGCTCGAGCCGATTTACTGCGAAAACGTCGCCGATTTGCCCGAAATGCTGTTGAACGTTTTGCAGGACGGCGACATCGTGCTGAATATGGGCGCGGGCAGTATCAACCGCGTACCTGCCGCGATGCTGGAGCTGTCGGAGAAAGCCTGAACGCCATTTATCGAGATGCCGCGACAGCCGCCCGATGAAGCAATGTTCCATCAGGCGGGGCAAACAAGATTAAGGCCGTCTGAACACCCAGTTTGCTTTCAGACGGCCTGTATCAAAAAATAAAGCAATCAAGAAAGAACAAACACAATGCAGGATTTTGGCAAAGTAGCCGTGTTGATGGGCGGCTTTTCCAGCGAACGAGAAATCTCGCTGGAGAGCGGTACCGCCATTTTGAACGCCTTAAAAAGCAAAGGGATAGACGCACACGCCTTCGATCCTAAAGAAACGCCCTTATCCGAATTGAAGGAGCGGGGCTTTCAGACGGCATTCAACACGCTTCACGGCGTTTACGGCGAAGACGGTGCCGTTCAAGGCGCGTTGGAACTGTTGGGCATTCCTTATACCGGCAGCGGTGTCGCCGCCTCCGCCATCGGGATGGACAAATACCGCTGCAAACTGATTTGGCAGGCATTGGGACTGCCCGTTCCCGAGTTTGCCGTTTTGCACGATGACTCCGATTTCGATGCCGTCGAAGAAAAATTGGGCCTGCCGATGTTTGTGAAACCGGCAGCCGAAGGCAGCAGCGTCGGCGTGGTGAAAGTCAAAGAAAAAGGCCGTCTGAAAAGCGTTTACGAAGAATTGAAACACCTGCAGGGCGAAATCATTGCCGAACGGTTTATCGGCGGCGGCGAATATTCCTGCCCCGTGTTGAACGGCAAAGGCCTGCCCAGCATACACATCATCCCCGCGACCGAGTTTTACGACTACGAAGCCAAATACAACCGCGACGACACTATCTATCAATGTCCGTCCGAAGATTTGGACGAGGCTGAAGAAAATCTGATGCGTTCCCTGGCGGTACGCGGCGCACAGGCAATCGGCGCGGCGGGCTGCGTGCGCGTCGATTTCCTCAAAGATACCGACGGCAAACTTTACCTTTTGGAAATCAACACGCTGCCCGGTATGACGAGCCACAGTTTAGTACCGAAATCCGCCGCCCGGACAGGCGTGGGTTTTGCCGATTTATGCATTGAAATTTTGAAGACCGCATATGTGGGATAATGCCGAAGCAATGGAACGGCTGACGCGCCGGCTGCTCGCCGTAATGGCGGTGCTTCTGGCTTCGTCGGGATTCGTCTGGTTTTACAATTCAAATCACCTTCCCGTTAAAAAGGTATGGTTGAAGGGCGATTTGGTTTATTCCGATCGAAAAGTGCTGGGTAATCTGGCAAGGAAATATATTCACGGGAATATATTGAGGGCGGATATTAACGGGGCGCAGGAAGCCTACCGCCGATACCCGTGGATTGCTTCCGCGAAGGTGCGCCGCCTGTTCCCCGATACGGTTGAAATCGTTCTGACGGAGCGCAAGCCGGTTGCGCGTTGGGGCGGCCATGCTTTGGTGGACGGCGACGGGAATGTCTTTAAGGCACATTTAAACAGGCCGGGCCTGCCGGTATTCAGGGGCGCGGAAGGAACGTCTGCCGACATACTCCGCCATTACGGCGAATTTTCGGCAATTTTGGCAAAACAGGGTTTGGGCATCAAAGAAATAAGCTACACGGCGCGTTCGGCGTGGATTATCGTGTTGGACAACAACATCACCGTCAGGCTCGGGCGGGAAAACGAGATGAAACGCCTCAGGCTTTTTGCCGAAGCCTGGCAGCATTTGTTGCGTAAAAATAAAAATCGGTTATCCTATGCGGATATGAGGTACAAAGACGGGTTTTCAGTCCGCTACCGCACCGACGGTTTGCCTGGAGAAGAATCCGGAGAATAGGGAAAACAGGTATCGGCAGATTGCAGCCGTGCCGTCTGAAAGCGGCAGGGCACAAATTTCAATTAGTTTTAAGGGCAGATGAACAATGGAACAACAGAAAAGATACATCAGCGTATTGGATATCGGCACATCCACAGTTTTGGCACTGATCGGCGAAGTCCAAGATGACAACGAAATCCACATTGTCGGCTTGGGGCAGTCGCCTTCCCGAGGTTTGCGCGCAGGTATGGTTACCAATATCGATGCCACCGTTCAAGCCATCAGACAGGCAGTCGATGATGCGGAGCGGATGGCGGATACGAAAATCACCGACGTTACCACAGGTATTGCGGGAAACCACATCCGCAGCCTCAATTCGCAAGGCGTGGTCAAAATCAAAGACGGGGAGGTCACACAGGCAGACATCGACCGCGCCATTGAAACGGCAAAGGCAATCAATATCCCGCCCGATCACAAGATTTTGCACGCCGTCGTCCAGGATTACATTATCGATACCCAGGCAGGCGTGAAAGAACCCATCGGTATGAGCGGCGTACGATTGGATACCAGGGTGCACATTGTTACCGGCGCGGGTACGGCGGTGCAGAATATCCGCAAGTGTATCGAACGGTGCGGCCTGAAGGTGGAAGAAGTGATGCCGCAACCGTTGGCAAGCGGTCAGGCAGTGTTGACCGAAGACGAAAAAGAACTCGGCGTGTGCGTCATCGACATCGGTGGCGGCACGACCGATATCGCCGTTTATACCAACGGGGCCATCCGCCATACTTCCGTCATCCCGGTCGGCGGCAATTCGATTACCAAAGATTTATCCCAATCGTTAAGAACGCCGTACGATTCCGCAGAATACATCAAAACCCATTACGGCATCGCATTTCAGGATAAGGAGGGTGCGAACGAGATGATTGAAGTCCCGTGTGTGGGAGACCAAAAATCGCGCCAAGTTTCCAGCGAGGTTCTCGCACTCATCATCGGCGCGCGCATCGAAGAAATTTTAGGGGTGGTGTCGGGAGAATTGGAAAAATCAGGCTTTCCAAAAGAAGTGCTGACCGCAGGCATCGTCCTGACCGGCGGTACGGCGATGATGACCGGCATTGCAGAACTTGCTGAAAAAGTGTTCGGCCTGCCCGTGCGTATCGGATCGCCTCAGGAGGTCGGCGGGCTTTCGGACCGTGTCCGCATACCGCGTTATGCTACCGCTGTCGGGCTGCTGCACGAAGCGCGCAAATTGAAAGGAGATTTATTGCAGCCGCAGGCCGGTACGGTACGGGAAAGTAAAGAAAGCGGAGGTTTGTGGTCGAGGTTGAGAAGGTGGATTGAAAACAACCTCTAAACAGACAGATTGCCGTTTGACAGGGTAAGAAGTATTTTGCAAGTAACAAGATACTTCTTATATAATAATAAATAATAATTTATTTTCAACCGTCCTCTGAATGGGCGAGCAGGAGTTTTTGAATGGAATTTGTTTACGACGTGGCAGAATCGGCAGTCAGCCCTGCGGTGATTAAAGTAATCGGATTGGGCGGCGGTGGTTGCAATGCAATCAATAACATGGTTGCCAACAATGTGCGCGGTGTGGAGTTTATCAGTGCCAATACGGATGCTCAGTCTTTGGCAAAAAACCATGCGGCGAAGAGAATCCAGTTGGGTACGAATCTGACACGCGGTTTGGGCGCGGGCGCGAATCCCGATATCGGCCGCGCGGCCGCCCAAGAAGATAGGGAAGCCATTGAAGAAGCCATACGCGGTGCAAATATGCTGTTTATCACGACCGGTATGGGCGGCGGTACCGGTACCGGTTCCGCGCCGGTTGTTGCCGAAATCGCCAAGTCTTTGGGTATCCTGACGGTTGCCGTAGTTACCCGGCCGTTCGCATATGAAGGCAAACGCGTCCATGTCGCACAGGCAGGGTTGGAACAGCTGAAAGAACACGTCGATTCGCTGATTATTATCCCGAACGACAAATTGATGACGGCTTTAGGCGAAGACGTAACCATGCGCGAAGCCTTCCGTGCCGCCGACAATGTATTGCGCGATGCCGTTGCCGGTATTTCTGAAGTGGTTACTTGTCCGAGCGAAATCATCAACCTCGATTTTGCCGACGTGAAAACCGTGATGAGCAACCGCGGTATCGCCATGATGGGTTCGGGTTATGCCCAAGGTATCGACCGTGCCCGCATGGCAACCGATCAGGCCATTTCCAGTCCGCTGCTGGACGATGTAACTTTGGATGGTGCACGCGGTGTGCTGGTCAATATTACGACTGCTCCAGGTTGCCTGAAAATGTCCGAGTTGTCTGAAGTCATGAAAATCGTCAACCAAAGCGCACATCCCGATTTGGAATGCAAATTCGGTGCGGCAGAAGACGAAACTATGAGCGAGGATGCCATCCGGATTACCATTATCGCTACCGGTCTGAAAGAAAAAGGCGCGGTCGATCCTACTCCGGCAAGGGAGGTAGAACCGGTTGCCCCGTCCAAACAGGAGCAAAGCCACAATGTCGAAGGTATGATCCGCACCAATCGCGGTATCCGCACGATGAACCTTACCGCTGCGGATTTCGACAATCAGTCCGTCCTTGACGATTTTGAAATCCCGGCGATTTTGCGCCGTCAGCACAATTCAGACAAATAATGTGCCGTTTGCCGTAAACCCATTGCCTCCCGAACCGGTTTTCCCGATTTGGGAGGTATGTTTTTCAAGATATTGCAATTCCGTATGGTTTGCGGTCGGCGGATTCAGATTTTTCCACTTGATACAGACTTTCAGATATGGACACTTCAAAACAAACACTGTTGGACGGGATTTTTAAGCTGAAGGCAAACGGTACGACGGTGCGTACCGAGTTGATGGCGGGTTTGACGACTTTTTTGACGATGTGCTACATCGTTATCGTCAACCCCCTGATTTTGGGCGAGACTGGAATGGATATGGGGGCGGTATTCGTCGCCACCTGTATCGCGTCTGCCATCGGCTGCTTTGTTATGGGCTTTGTCGGGAACTATCCGATTGCGCTTGCCCCGGGTATGGGTTTGAACGCGTATTTTACCTTTGCCGTCGTTAAGGGTATGGGCGTGCCTTGGCAGGTGGCTTTGGGCGCAGTCTTTATTTCGGGTCTGATTTTCATCCTGTTCAGCTTTTTCAAAATCAGGGAAATGCTGGTCAACGCACTGCCTATGGGTTTGAAAATGTCGATTGCCGCCGGTATCGGTTTGTTTTTGGCACTGATTTCCCTGAAAGGCGCGGGCATTATCGTTGCCAATCCGGCAACCTTGGTCGGTTTGGGCGATATTCATCAACCGTCTGCGTTGTTGGCACTGTTCGGTTTTGCCATGGTGGTCGTTTTGGGGCATTTCCGTGTTCAAGGCGCAATCATCATCACCATTTTGACGATTACCGTCATCTCCGGTCTGATGGGTTTGAACGAATTTCACGGCATCATCGGCGAAGTGCCGAGCATTGCGCCGACTTTTATGCAGATGGATTTTAAAGGGTTGTTTACCGTCAGTATGGTCAGCGTGATTTTCGTCTTTTTCCTGGTCGATCTGTTCGACAGTACCGGGACGCTGGTCGGCGTATCGCATCGTGCCGGGCTTTTGGTGGACGGCAAGCTGCCCCGCCTGAAGCGCGCACTGCTTGCAGACTCTACCGCCATTGTGGCGGGTGCGGCTTTGGGTACTTCTTCAACCACGCCTTATGTGGAAAGCGCGGCAGGTGTATCGGCGGGTGGGCGTACCGGCTTGACGGCGGTTACCGTCGGCGTATTGATGCTGGCGTGTCTGATGTTCTCCCCATTGGCAAAAAGTGTTCCCGCTTTTGCCACCGCGCCCGCCCTGCTTTATGTCGGCACACAAATGCTCCGCAGTGCTCGGGATATTGATTGGGACGATATGACGGAAGCCGCGCCCGCGTTCCTGACCATTGTTTTCATGCCGTTTACTTATTCGATTGCAGACGGCATCGCCTTCGGTTTCATCAGCTATGCCGTAGTCAAACTTTTGTGCCGCCGGACCGGGGATGTTCCGCCTATGGTATGGATTGTTGCCGTATTGTGGGCGCTGAAATTCTGGTATTTGGGCTGATGGTTGAAAGCATCAAATGCCGTCTGAAAATTTCAGACGGCATTTTGTTTGGATTTTGGGCGTACAATACGGAAAACATGACGATAAGGACGCAAACTATGGCACAGTTTTTCGCCGTTCATCCCGACAATCCCCAAGAACGCTTCATCAGGCAGGCGGTCGAAATCATCAATAAAGGCGGCGTGGTCGTTTATCCGACCGATTCCTGTTATGCCTTGGGTTGCAAACTCGGCGATAAGGCGGCAATGGAACGCATACTTTCCATCCGAAAAATCGATTTGAAACACCACCTGACCCTGATGTGCGCCGATTTGAGCGAATTGGGCACATACGCCAAAATCGACAACGTACAGTTTCGCCAGCTTAAAGCCGCCACGCCCGGGCCTTATACCTTTATCTTGCAGGCGACGAAGGACGTGCCGGCGCGCACGCTGCACCCGAAACGAAAAACCATCGGGCTGCGTATTCCCGACAATGCCGTTGCACAAGCTCTGCTGGGGGAATTGGGCGAGCCGCTTTTAAGCTGCACCCTGATGCTGCCCGAAGACGGCGAACCGCTGACCGACCCTTATGAAATCCGCGAGCGTTTGGAACACGCCGTCGATTTGGTGATTGACGGCGGCTGGTGCGGAACCGATCCGGCCACCGTCATCGATATGACCGACGGCACGGAATTGGTGCGCCGGGGTTGCGGCGATACGGCGGTGTTCGGTTTGTAGGGAAACGAATGCCGTCTGAAGCATCAGCCGTTCAGACGGCATCGCGCGCCTTGCCGGCAGAAATCCGAAATGCCGGCACACATTGTACCCGGGTGGAACATCCGTCTGAAACATCAAATAAGATGCCGTCTGAAAACGGGTTCGGACGGCATTTTTGCAGCTTCAGCTTTTCGTCACAATCGGGATTTTCGATTCGTAAAGCAGGTCGTAAGTCGGTTTGTTGAGCAGGTCTTGGAGCGTGAAGCCGTCCAAATGGTAAAAAACGACTTCATCGCGCCGCCGAGTATGCCCGTCAGACGGCAGGACGGCGTAATCAGGCATTCGTTGTTCGGGCCCATACATTCGACCAGCTGCATCGGTTCGAGATGGCGGACGACCGCGCCGATATTGATGCGTTCGGGCGGCGATGCCAGCCTCAGCCCGCCGCCTTTTCCGCGTACGCTGTGTAAGAACCCGCCTTTGACCAGCGCGGTAACCACCTTCATCAAATGGCTTTTGGAAATGCCGTAGGTCGAGGCGATGGTAGCGATGTTGACCAGCGCGTCGTCGTTGACGGCGGTGTAGATGAGGACGCGCAGCCCGTAGTCCGTATGTTGTGTCAAATACATGATTTTCTCGGTATGGATCGTTATTCTTATCGGTACGGTTTAAGTTTCACGGAAAATACCTTAATGGTTGAAACCCTGTCCGTCGGGGCGGTAGAATGCAGCCTGCCTGCGGCGGTATGCTGTCTGAAGCACCCGTCCTGCCGTTTGATAATTTGTTATTGTAACTCAAAATGATGAAACCGTTGAAACGACATCCCGCCCTTATCGGGCTTTCGCGCGACCACCACCATTCGCTTTCCCTGTGCGTGCGGCTGCTGCGTACGCCGGAAGAGGGGCATCGGGACGAACTTGAACCGCATTTTGCCGAACTGGAAATCCATTTCTGTGAAGAGGAAACCATGTTTGCCCCGATTTGGCAGAACATCGCCCCCGAATTGAAAAAACGTTTCGAGAAAGACCACGCCCGACTGCGGCAGATGATGGCGCAACCCGAATACGGGAGCAAAATATGGAACACGGATTTTGCCGTCACGCTCCGCGATCACGCGCGGTTTGAAGAACGCGAGCTGTTTC
This sequence comes from Neisseria lactamica NS19, assembly GCA_000193795.2. Lineage (GTDB taxonomy): Bacteria > Pseudomonadota > Gammaproteobacteria > Burkholderiales > Neisseriaceae > Neisseria > Neisseria lactamica_A. The sequence continues at coordinate 84,315 of AEPI01000024.1, forward strand.
CCGCCGCCGAACCGTTTTTGCCGTCCGAGCCTGCCGGTTCGGAGGGGTAAAATATTAACGACAAATAAGGAACACGAATGAGCGCATTTACCAAGCACCCCGTCTGGGCAATGGCGTTCCGCCCGTTTTATTCGCTGGCGGCGCTGTACGGCGCATTGTCCGTATTGCTGTGGGGTTTCGGCTACACGGGAACGCCGGATCTGCCCGGTTTTTACTGGCACGCGCATGAGATGATTTGGGGTTATGCCGGCCTCGTCGTCGTCGCCTTCCTGCTGACCGCCGTCGCCACTTGGACGGGGCAGCCGCCTACGAGGGGCGGCGTTCTGGTCGGGCTGACCGCCTTTTGGCTGGCTGCGCGGATTGCCGCCTTTATCCCGGGTTGGGGTGCGGCGGCAAGCGGCATACTCGGCACGCTGTTTTTTTGGTATGGCGCGGTGTGTATGGCTTTGCCTGTCATCCGTTCGCAGAATCAGCGCAATTATGCCGCCGTGTTCGCGCTGTTCGTCTTGGGCGGCACGCACGCGGCGTTCCACGTCCAACTGCACAACGGCAATTTCGAGGGGCTGTTGGGCGGTTTGCAGTCGGGGCTGATTATGGTGTCGGGCTTTATCGGTCTGATCGGGATGCGGATTATTTCGTTTTTTACGTCCAAACGTTTGAACGTGCCGCAGATTCCCAGTCCGAAATGGGTGGCGCAGGCTTCGCTGTGGCTGCCTATGTTGACCGCCATGCTGATGGCGCACGGCGCGCTGCCTTGGCTGTCTGCCGTTTTCGCGTTTGCGGCAGGCGTGATCTTTACCGTGCAGGTGTACCGCTGGTGGTATAGGCCCGTGTTGAAAGAACCGATGCTGTGGATTCTGTTTGCCGGTTATCTGTTTACCGGATTGGGGCTGATTGCGGTCGGCGCGTCTTATTTCAAACCTGCCTTCCTTAATTTGGGCGTGCACCTGATCGGCGTGGGCGGCATCGGCGTGCTGACTTTGGGTATGATGGCGCGTACCGCGCTCGGTCATACGGGCAATCCCATTTATCCGCCGCCCAAATCCGTTCCTGTCGCATTTTGGCTGATGATGGCGGCAACCGCCGTCCGCATGGTTGCTGTATTTTCTTCCGGTACCGCCCATACGCACAGCATCCGCACGTCGTCGGTTTTGTTTGCCCTCGCGCTTTTGGTGTATGCGTGGAAGTATATTCCTTGGCTGATCCGTCCGCGCTCCGACGGCAGGCCCGGTTGAGTAAAACCGCCGCAGATTCCCGGTCTGCGGCGGTTTCGGTTTGGGCGCGATGCCGTCTGAACATCAATTCTCATCAGACCGGCCGTCGCGCGTGGCTTTGGCTTCTTCAAAATAGCGGTACAGGGAGGGACGGTCCCGGTTAAGCAGGATGGTTTCCAAAGTGTCCAACTGCCTGCCCAAGCCCCGAACCAGCTCCAACAGGTTGTCCCTGTTGGCAAGGCAGATGTCCGCCCACACGGCAGGGTGGCCGGAAGCGATGCGGGTAAAGTCCTCAAAGCCCGTGGCGGCAAATTTCAGATACGCCTTTCCGTCGGGGTGGTCGAAAAGCTGGTGGACATAGGCGAAGGCGGCAAGGTGGGGCATATGGGAGACGGCGGCAAAAACCGCATCGTGTTTTTGCGCGTCCATCGTATAAATTTCCGCCCCGACGGCGCGCCACAGGTTTTCTATCAATGAGATGCCGTCTGAATCTTCGCCGCCGTGGGGCGTGATGATGAGTTTTCTATTTTGGAACAGGCCGTACTGCGCCGAATCTGCCCCGCTTTTGTCCGAACCGGCAATCGGGTGCGCGGCGATGCAGCGGTGCAGGCGGTCGGGCAGGCAGCGTCGGAAAGCCTCGATAACGGAGATTTTGGTGCTGCCGACATCGGAAATCCAAGTGTGTTCCGGCAAAACGGGGCACAGCGCGGTCAAAACGGCGGGGACGGAGGCGACGGGCGTGGCAATCAGCACCAAGTCCGCACCGCCGATACTGTCCGCGTTGATGACGGCGGAAGCCCGGTCAATCACGCCGCGTTCCAGCGCGCGTTGCAGGTTGTCGCGGTCGGTGTCGATACCGGTAACGGTGCGGACGAGTCCCTGCCTTTTGAGGTCGAGAACGAACGAACCGCCGATCAGTCCTACACCGATGAGGGCAATATGGTTCAAAATGGGCATTTGTGTAAACGGTTTTCGCAAAGTACCGTCATGGTAGCCTATCGGCGGAATATGCCGCAAGGTCGGCAGGAAAAAGGAGAAGAAATGGACAAAATCAGAGTTGCCGCCGTGCAGATGGTGTCGGGCGTGTCGCCGGAAACCAACGTCGCCGCCATGAAACGCCTGGTCGCACGGGCGGCGGAGCAGGGTGCGGATTGGGTGCTGCTGCCCGAATATTGGGTGCTGATGGGCGCAAACGATACCGGCAAACTCGCGCTTGCCGAGCCTTTGGGCGGCGGACGCTTTCAGACGGCATTGAGTGAAACGGCGAAAGAATGCGGCGTGGTGCTGTTTGGCGGGACTGTGCCGCTGCAAAGCCCCGAAGCGGGCAAGGTGATGAATACGCTGTTGGTGTACGGGCGGGACGGCGTAAGGACGGGTCTGTACCACAAAATGCACCTCTTCGGTTTTTCCGGTTTGGGCGAACGCTATGCCGAAGCCGATACCATCCGCGCGGGCGGGGATGTGCCGCATCTGTCGGCGGACGGCGTGTCTGTGGCGGCAGGTATTTGTTACGATGTCCGCTTTCCCGAATTTTTCCGCCGCCAGCTGCCGTTTGACGTATTGATGCTTCCGGCGGCATTTACCCACACGACGGGCAAGGCGCACTGGGAATTGCTTTTGCGCGCGCGTGCGGTGGAGAACCAATGTTATGTTGTGGCGGCGGCGCAGGGCGGATTGCACGAAAACGGCAGGCGCACGTTCGGACACAGTATGATTATCGATCCGTGGGGGGGAGTTCTGGACGTATTGCCTGAGGGCGAAGGCATTGTTACGGCAGACATCGACGCAGGCAGGCTGAACAGCGTCCGCAGCCGCTTGCCCGCCCTGAAACATCGGGTTTTGGATGCCGTCTGAAGGTTTCAGACGGCATTGCCGGCGGTGAAAATATCTGTTTTTATCAGGCGGAGCAACTGCCGTTTTATAGTAGGCGGAACCGGAAAATACTTAACAATGCCCACAATCCCAAATCCCGTCATTCCCGCGTAGGCGGGAATCCGGGTTTTCCGTCATTCCCACGGAAGTGGGAATCCAGTCCGTTCGGTTTCGGTTTTTCCCGATAGATTCCCGCCGCGTCGGGGGTCTGGATTCCCGCTTTTGCGGGAATGACGGAAGCGGGGGAATGACAGGGTTTGCGCTTGCGCCGGCGGCGTGGTCGGGGGTCAAATGCCGCCCTCCGCTTCAGACGGTATTGCCGGCGGTGAAATATCTGCTTTTATCAGGCGGAGCAACAGCCTTTTTACTTTTTGTATAACCATCTGACTTTATCGCTCATATGTTTTACCAAATCCTTGCCCTGATTATCTGGAGCAGCTCGTTTATTGCCGCCAAATATGCCTATGGCGGCATCGACCCCGCACTGATGGTCGGCGTGCGCCTGTTGATTGCCGCACTGCCGGCACTGCCCGCCTGCCGCCGGCATATCGGCAAGATTCCGCGCGAGGAATGGAAGCCCCTGCTGATTGCGGCGTTTGTCAACTATGTGCTGACCCTGCTGCTTCAGTTTGTCGGTTTGAAATACACTTCCGCCGCCAGCGCATCGGTCATTGTCGGACTCGAGCCGCTGCTGATGGTTTTTATCGGACACTTTTTCTTCAACGACAAAGCCGAAACCCATCATTGGATATGCGGCGCGGCGGCGTTTGCCGGCATCGCGCTGCTGATGGCGGGCGGGGCGGAAGCCGGCGGTGAAATCGGTTGGTTCGGCTGCCTGCTGGTGTTGTTGGCGGGCGCGGGCTTTTGTGCCGCCATGCGCCCGACGCAAAGGCTGGTTGCCCGCATCGGCGCACCGGCGGTAACATCCGTTTCCATAGCCGCTTCTTCGTTGATGTGCCTGCCGTTTTCGCTTGCACTGGCACAAAGTTATACCGTGGACTGGAGCGTCGGGATGGTATTGTCGCTGCTGTATTTGGGCTTGGGGTGCGGCTGGTACGCCTATTGGCTGTGGAACAAAGGGATGAGCCGTGTTCCTGCCAACGTGTCGGGACTGTTGATTTCGCTCGAACCCGTCGTCGGCGTGTTGCTGGCGGTTTTGATTTTGGGCGAACATTTATCGCCCGTATCCATTTTAGGCGTGTCGATTGTTATCGCCGCCACGCTGGCCGCCGCCCGGCTGTCGCATCAAAAATAAAGTTGGGAAGCGGTGTTTGACGGTTGCCGAATAGGCGGAAATCTTTCCATCGCCATTCCTGCGAAAGCGGGAATCCGGAACGGAAAACTGCGGATATTTATCCGAAATAACGACCATCTTTGCGCCGCCATTCCCGAGCAGTCGGGAATCCGGTTTTTTGAGTTTCGGTTATTTCCGACAAATTGCCGCAGCGTTGGATGTTTGGATTCCCGCCTGCGCGGGAATGACGAGCAGGAAAATATTGATTTTGATGACGACATAAAAAAGCCCCTTTCACTTGGCTGGCAAAGGGGATTGTTAAGAAAAGTAATGCGCCCCTCTGATGGAGTGCAATATATAAGGTTTTAG
>AEPI01000023.1 GCA_000193795.2 Neisseria lactamica NS19
ATAGGATTCCTTTAATTGAGGGATTGCCTTTTCAGACAATCCCTCAAATTGCAGCGATGCAATGTGGCGAAACTTATTGCTTATTGCCCAACTGCGGTAATACGGAGCCTTCGCCCAATGCCAGCAAACCGCTTTGCGAGTAAATGCCCAGTTTGGCGCGGGTGTCGGTGATGTCGAGGTTGCGCATAGTCAGTTGTCCGATGCGGTCGAGCGGTGTGAACGCCGCACCTTCGACTTTTTCCATACTCAGGCGTTCGGGTTGGTAGGTCAGGTTGGGCGATTCGGTGTTCAGAATCGAGTAGTCGTTGCCGCGCCGCAATTCGAGGGTTACTTCGCCGGTAACGGCTTTGGCGACCCAGCGTTGGGCGGTTTCGCGCAACATCAGGGCTTGGCTGTCGAACCAGCGGCCTTGGTAGAGCAAACGTCCGAGGCGCAGGCCGTTGATGCGGTATTGTTCGATGGTGTCTTCGTTGTGGATGCCGGTCACCAAGCGTTCGTAGGCGATGTGGAATAACGCCATTCCCGGGGCTTCGTAGATGCCGCGCGATTTGGCTTCGATGATGCGGTTTTCGATTTGGTCGCTCATACCCAAGCCGTGGCGGCCGCCGATGCGGTTGGCTTCGAGGAAGAGTTCGACAGGATCGGCGTATTCTTTGCCGTTCAATGCAACCGGTACCCCTTCTTCAAAGCGCACGCTGACTTCTTCGGGTTTGACTTCGACGTTTTCGTCCCAGAAGGCAACGCCCATAATGGGTTTGACGATTTTGATGCCCGAGTTTAAAAATTCCAAATCTTTGGCTTCGTGGGTCGCGCCGAGCATATTGGAATCGGTGGAGTAGGCTTTTTCAACCGACATTTTGTAGTTGAAACCGTTGGCAATCAAAAATTCGCTCATTTCGTGGCGGCCGCCGAGTTCGTCGATAAATTGCTGGTCGAGCCAGGGTTTGTAGATTTTCAGCGCGGGATTGGTGAGCAAACCGTAGCGGTAGAAACGCTCGATGTCGTTGCCTTTGTAGGTGCTGCCGTCGCCCCAAATATTCACATCGTCTTCTTTCATGGCGGAGACAAGCATAGTACCGGTTACGGCGCGGCCCAGAGGCGTGGTGTTGAAATAGGCGATGCCGCCGGTGGAAACGTGGAACGCACCGCATTGGATGGCGGCAATGCCTTCGTGTGCCAGCTGTGCGCGGCAGTCAATCAGGCGGGCGTTTTCCGCACCGTATTCCATCGCTTTTTTGGGAATGGCGTTGTAGTCGTCTTCGTCGGGCTGGCCGAGGTTGGCGGTGTAGGCATAAGGCAGCGCGCCTTTGAGTTTCATCCACAACAGCGCGGCGGAGGTATCAAGTCCGCCGGAGAAGGCGATGCCGACTTTCTGACCAACGGGGAGGTGTTGCAGGATAGTATTGTTTTGACTCATGTGGAATCCTTCGGACTAAAAATAAAAGCAGAACGAGGCAAACCGCTCTGCACATGATTTGAACTTATTATCTTATAAATAGATGAGATAATCTAGTTTGATGCCGCCTGAAAAAGCATTCAGGTTTTCAGACGGCATTTGTCCGCAATTATTGAGACGCTATCCGAAGCTGAATATAATGAAGCATGCTGCCCAAACCGAAGCAGCTGCCAAAGACCACAACAAGTAGCCTTTTTGCCCGGCCAAACGCCACATTTCATCTGCATTGGTTGCAACAAAAAACAACCACAAAAAACCAAGTAAAATATCCGTAAAGACTGCCAGTGAAAAAATCATACGGTTTGCAGGTAAGAAGCTGAATGCGCTCAGAACAGCCCATTGTATAAAAAATGTGGAAAGCGTAGCATATTTGGCGCAAAAATTGACTGCACGTTTGTCTTGATGAATTTTACGGCGAATAATCAAATACTGAACAATCAGCACAAACGCATACACAAAAAGGCTGATAATGAACATGAAAAACGTAAAAATGCCGATTACAAACATGAGCCTTTCCTATCCGTTGCACCTAATAAGCAATATTGGAACAGTAATCACGGGGAATCATGAATAGCCTTTAGGCAGAAGGAAAGATTATGAAAGACCGACAGCATTTGTTCAACCTCATCATCATCGGCGACGAAATCCTGCACGGCAGCCGCCAAGACAAGCATTTCTCCTTTTTCAAATCCCTGCTGGAATCGCGCGGGCTGAAGCTCAATCAGGTGCAATACCTGCCCGACGAACCTGATTTGCTGGTCAGGCAACTGCGCCGCAGCTTTTCAGACGGCATGCCGACTTTCGTTACCGGCGGCATCGGTGCTACGCCCGACGACCACACGCGCCAAGCTGCCGCCGCCGCTTTGGATTTGCCCGTCGTCCGCCATCCTGAAGCCGCCGGGTTCATCGAAGCCGTTACCCAGAAACGCGGAGAACCGCTCGATTCGCCCGAACACGCCCAACGCCTGAAAATGGCGGATTTTCCCGCAGGCGCGGAGCTTGTGCCCAATCCGTTTAACAACATCGCCGGATTTTCCATCCGCGAGCATTATTTCTTCCCCGGTTTCCCCGTGATGGCGCACCCGATGGCGGAATGGGTATTGGAAACTTATTACGCCGGCCGCTTCAACCAAACCGAACGCGGCAGCCGCAGCGTGTATGTGTTCGAGCAGCCGGAATCACGGCTGACGCCGCTTATGGAGCATATCGAGCAAACTTATCCCGGCGTGCGTTCGTACAGCCTGCCCAGCGTCGGTTGGACGCATTCAGACGGCACGCAGGTCAAACCGCACATTGAGTTCGGCATCAAAGCCGAAGGAGAAGCCGTCAACCTTTTGGACGCGGCGTGGGCGGAAGTGTTGCACAGCTTGGACGGATTGGGAGCAGAGCTGAAAAATCGGGTAAACTGAAAACCGTTTGCCCAAATCGGACAATATTTAAGGAAAACCATGCAATACCGAATCAGAAGAGAAAACGAAGCACCCGAAGCAAAAAATGCGGGGGAAACCTTATGGGAGCGCGACATCATGCGCGAAGTGCTGCTGTCCGCCTATCAGGACAGGCGCAGGGAGCGGATGTGGAAAAACATCTGGCGCGCCGTCAGCACCCTGATTCTGGTTGCCCTGATTGCAGGCATTTTCCGAAAAGACGAAGCCGCATTGCAGTTGGCGGGCAATACGCCGCATACGGCAGTCGTCAACCTGTACGGCGAAATCGGCAACGGCGTAGAAGATCAGGTCAAAAAACTCAAAGACGGTATGGAGGCCGCCTACAAAAACCCGCAGGCAAAAGCCGTCGTCATCCGCGCCAACAGCCCCGGCGGTTCGCCCGTCGTCTCAAACACCGCTTTTGAAGAAATACGCCGTCTGAAAGCGCAGCATCCCGGCATTCCCGTTTATCTTGTGGCGGAGGATATGTGCGCGTCCGGCTGCTACTACATCGCGGCGGCGGCGGACAAAATCTATGCCGACCCGTCCAGCATCGTCGGCAGCATCGGCGTTATCGGCAGCAGTTTTGACGCTACCGGGTTAATGGAAAAAATCGGCGTGAAACGCAGGGTTAAAATTGCGGGCAGCAACAAAGGCATGGGCGATCCGTTTTCTCCCGAAACGCCCGAACAGTCGAAAATCTGGGCGGAAATGCTGAACGGCATACACGGCGAATTTATCAAGGCAGTCAAAACCGGACGGGGCGGCCGCCTCAAGTTCCGGCAATATCCCGACGTGTTCAGCGGCAGGGTGTACACGGGTGCGGACGCGCTGAAAGTCGGGCTGGTGGACGGACTCGGCAACATTTACAGCGTGGCGCGAGACGTGGTCAAAGCCCCCGATGTGGTGGATTACACCCCGAAGGACGATTTCGGCAGAATCTTGGGCAGGCGTTTGGGGGCGGAACTCAAAGCCGGCGTGCGCGAAGCCTTGCAGGCTGTCCGGTAGCGTTGCGGCGGTTGGCCCGATGCCGTCTGAAGCCTCCTTCGGACGGCATTGCTTTGTCCGTCTTCAATGCCGCCAAAGCGGCGTTGCCCCGGCAGGCGGCACATATAGTGGATTAACAAAAATCAGGACAAGGCGACGAAGCCGCAGACAGTACAAATAGTACGGAACCGATTCACTTGGTGCTTCAGCACCTTAGAGAATCGTTCTCTTTGAGCTAAGGCGAGGCAACGCCGTACCGGTTTTTGTTAATCCACTATACAAGCCCGCCGTTCCCGGTTTCCCCCGATTCAATCCCGCTCCCGGGTCTCTGACGGCTGCCGCACCTTGCCGCCGAAGCTGCGGAACGCAAATTTACCGAACCTGCCTTCACGGTTTTTGTGCAAAACGAAACGTCCGGGATATGTGCCGTTTCCGGCGTTGGCGGAACAAAGGGAATCAGTCCGGCGCGGATTTCGTTTTCTTCCGCACAGGCCCCAAATCTTTTGACGGTACGGCATCCGGCGACGTTGTGCCGATAAAGGTATCGGCATATTTCCTTTGTTTGGAAAAGGAAAATATGCAGGCCGGACAGGCTTGAAGGCCGGTTTTGAAGATGCCTGCCGCAAACACCGTCCGCCGACCGGTCAAATATAAAAAACAAATAAGAATCGTTATCATAAAATGGTTGTATTTATTGGTGTTTTTTGCCTGTTTACCTTTTAATGGGTTTTGAAATTCGCTAAAATAGCAGCTTGTTTTAACGATTTGTCCGTCAACCAGTCAGGCATCAATTATGTTGGCCAGTTACTTCCCCGTCCTCGTATTCATCCTCGTCGGCCTCGCGGCCGGCGTGCTGTTTATCCTGCTCGGCACGATTTTAGGCCCGAAACGCCACTACGCCGAAAAAGACGCGCCTTACGAATGCGGTTTCGAAGCCTTTGAAAACGCAAGGATGAAGTTCGACGTGCGCTATTACCTCGTCGCCATCCTCTTCATCCTGTTTGATTTGGAGGTTGCGTTTATGCTGCCGTGGGCGGTCGTGTTCAAAGATTTGGGCGCATACGGCTTCTGGTCTATGCTGGTGTTTATCGTCGTTCTGACGGTAGGCTTTGTTTACGAATGGAAAAAAGGTGCGCTGGAATGGGAATAGAAGGCGTTTTGAAAAAAGGTTTCATCACCACCAGCGCGGATACGGTGCTGAACTATATGCGTACCGGTTCATTGTGGCCGGTTACTTTCGGCTTGGCCTGCTGCGCCGTGGAAATGATGCATGCGGGTATGGCGCGTTATGACCTTGACCGTTTCGGTATCATTTTCCGTCCGTCCCCACGTCAGGCCGACCTGATGATTGTGGCAGGTACGCTGACCAACAAAATGGCGCCCGCCCTGCGCCGCGTATACGACCAGCTCGCCGAGCCGCGCTGGGTATTGTCTATGGGCTCGTGTGCCAACGGCGGCGGCTATTATCACTATTCTTATTCCGTTGTGCGCGGTGCCGACCGCGTCGTGCCGGTAGACGTTTATGTGCCGGGTTGTCCGCCGACTGCGGAAGCCCTGATTTACGGCCTGATTCAGCTCCAACAAAAAATCAAGCGCACTTCCACCATCGCGCGTGACGAGTAAGGGGAGGAAGATATGGCAAGTATTCAAAACTTATACGAAACCGTCAGCCGCGTTTTAGGTGATCAGGCAGGCAAAGTCATTTCAGCTTTGGGCGAGATTACCGTTGAGTGTCTGCCCGAACACTATATTTCCGTCATGACCGCATTGCGCGACCATGAAGAGCTGCATTTCGAGCTTCTGGTCGATTTGTGCGGTGTCGATTACAGCACTTACAAAAACGAAGTATGGCAGGGCAAACGCTTTGCCGTCGTCAGTCAGCTGCTTTCCGTTAAAAACAATCAACGCATCCGCGTACGCGTCTGGGTTTCAGACGACGACTTCCCCGTAGTCGAATCCGTCGTCGATATTTACAACAGCGCGGATTGGTACGAACGCGAAGCCTTCGATATGTACGGCATCATGTTCAACAACCATCCCGACCTGCGCCGCATCCTGACCGATTACGGTTTTGTCGGACATCCGTTCCGCAAAGATTTCCCGATTTCCGGCTATGTGGAAATGCGTTACGACGAAGAGCAAAAACGCGTGATTTACCAACCTGTTACCATTGAGCCGCGCGAGATCACGCCGCGTATCGTCCGTGAGGAGAACTACGGTGGCCAATAAATTAAGAAACTACACCATCAACTTCGGCCCGCAACACCCTGCGGCGCACGGCGTATTGCGTATGATTTTGGAGTTGGACGGCGAACAAATCGTCCGTGCCGACCCGCATATCGGCCTCTTGCACCGAGGTACCGAAAAACTGGCGGAAACCAAAACCTATCTGCAAGCCCTGCCCTATATGGACCGCTTGGACTACGTTTCCATGATGGTCAATGAGCAGGCGTATTGTTTGGCAGTAGAAAAACTTGCCGGTATCGATGTGCCTATCCGCGCCCAATACATCCGCGTGATGTTCGCCGAAGTAACGCGCATCCTCAATCACTTGATGGGCATCGGTTCGCATGCCTTCGACATCGGCGCGATGACCGCCATTCTTTACGCCTTCCGCGACCGCGAAGAGCTGATGGACTTGTACGAAGCCGTTTCCGGCGCGCGTATGCACGCCGCCTACTTCCGTCCCGGCGGCGTTTACCGCGACCTGCCCGACTTCATGCCCAAATACGAGAGCAGCAAATTCCGCAACGCCAAAGTATTAAAGCAGCTCAACGAATCCCGCGAAGGCACCATGCTCGACTTTATCGATGCCTTCTGCGAACGCTTCCCCAAAAATATCGACACACTCGAAACCCTCCTGACCGACAACCGCATCTGGAAACAGCGTACCGTCGGCATCGGCGTTGTCTCTCCCGAGCGTGCCATGCAAAAAGGCTTTACCGGCGTGATGCTGCGCGGTTCGGGCGTGGAATGGGACGTGCGTAAGACGCAGCCTTACGAAGTGTACGGCAAAATGGATTTCGACATCCCCGTCGGTGTCAACGGCGACTGCTACGACCGTTACCTCTGCCGTATGGAAGAAATGCGCCAATCCGTACGCATCATCAAACAATGCTCCGAGTGGTTGCGCGTGAATCCCGGTCCGGTCATCACCACCAACCACAAATTCGCTCCGCCCAAACGTACCGAAATGAAAACAGGTATGGAAGACCTGATTCACCATTTCAAACTCTTTACCGAGGGTATGCACGTTCCCGAGGGCGAGACCTACACCGCTGTCGAACACCCGAAAGGCGAGTTCGGCGTTTACATCATTTCAGACGGCGCGAACAAACCCTACCGCCTGAAAATCCGCGCACCCGGCTTCGCCCACCTGCAAGGCATGGACGAAATGGCAAAAGGCCACATGCTCGCCGACGTCGTTGCCATCATCGGTACGCAGGACATCGTATTCGGGGAGGTTGACCGATAATGTTATCCGCAGAATCCTTAAAACAAATCGACATAGAGTTGGCGAAATACCCTGCCGACCAACGCCGCTCCGCCATCATGGGCGCATTGCGTATTGCCCAAACCGAAAAAGGCTGGCTTGCTCCCGAGACCATCGCCTTTGTCGCCGACTACATCGGCATCTCGCCTGCACAAGCCTACGAAGTCGCTACCTTCTACAATATGTACGACCTTGAGCCTGTCGGCAAATACAAACTGACCGTTTGTACCAACCTGCCCTGCGCCCTGCGCGGCGGTATGGCTACCGGCGAATACCTCAAACAAAAACTCGGTATCGGCTACGGCGAAACCACGCCCGACGGTAAATTTACCCTTGTCGAAGGCGAATGTATGGGCGCGTGCGGCGACGCGCCGGTGATGCTGGTCAACAACCACAGCATGTGCGGCTTTATGACTGAAGAGGCGATTGAGAAAAAATTAGCAGAATTAGAATAGATTGTCCGAACACATTAGGTTTGTAATCAAACTTAACCGGTTATTCCAAAATTCTAAATTGTGATTTTAAAAAGTAACAATAAAAAAGGGGGGGGGTGCTTAATGAGAGGGGTAATCGTCAAGTGGGATCACGAAAAAGGTTATGGTTTTATACGGATAGATGGCGGTAACAAAGAAATTTTCTGCCATATTTCCGACTTTTCCCCAAGGAACCCGCGTCCTGAGATTAACGAGGCGGTCGGTTTTGAAGTGGTTTCAGATGGTAAGGGAAGATTTTCTGCAAAACAGATACGCTATCTGAATCGGGAGCGTGCAGTTTCTCCCGGATACTGCAAGAAACATCGAAAAGACGAGGAATCTCCCACTTCGATTGTTCAGGTTGTGCTGTCTTTGTTGGTCGGTTTACTACTTGTTTCGGTAATCGGCTATAAGGCGTATCAATATGCGTCAGAGAAGCTGACTCCGAAACAGGAAAATACGCCGGTTAAAACGCAAGTATTACCCGAAATAAAACGGCAGCAGCCCGACAGCAGCCCATACCGTTGCGACGGCAGGCAACATTGCTCACAAATGACTTCGTGCGAAGAAGCCAAATGGTTTGTAAGGAACTGTTCCGATACCAAGATGGACGGCGATGGCGACGGCATTCCGTGTGAAAATATGTGCGGCGGATGGTAATTTCGATTGATGACGGGAAGAACAAACGCAGGTTTGGTTCAGATTAAACGAAGACAGGAAAATGCCGTCTGAAAACAGACAAACCGTTTCAGACGGCATCAGGAACATTGAGACGGCAGGCAGCCGCAACCGATACGAAAACGAACAGGCACACCAAAAATGGCTATTTACCAATCAGGCGTGATTTTTGACCAAGTGGATACCGCCAATCCCGATTGCTGGACATTAGACGAATACGTCAAACGCGGCGGCTATACCGCCCTGCGTAAAATCTTGTCCGAAAACATCTCGCAAACCGATGTGATTGACGAAGTCAAAACCTCCGGCTTGCGCGGCCGTGGCGGTGCAGGCTTCCCGACCGGTTTGAAATGGAGCTTTATGCCCCGTTCCTTCCCGGGCGAAAAATATGTGGTTTGCAACACCGACGAAGGCGAGCCGGGTACATTTAAAGACCGCGACATCATCATGTTCAATCCTCATGCCTTGATTGAAGGCATGATTATTGCCGGTTACGCGATGGGTGCGAAAGCCGGCTACAACTACATCCACGGCGAAATTTTCGAAGGCTACCAACGTTTTGAGGCCGCTTTGGCGCAGGCGCGCGCCGCAGGCTTTTTGGGTAAAAATATTTTGGGTTCGGATTTTGAATTTGAACTTTTCGCCCACCACGGCTACGGCGCATATATTTGCGGCGAAGAAACCGCATTGCTCGAATCGTTGGAAGGCAAAAAAGGCCAGCCGCGCTTCAAACCGCCGTTCCCTGCTTCATTCGGACTATACGGCAAACCGACCACCATCAACAATACCGAAACCTTCGCCTCCGTGCCGTTTATCGTCCGCGACGGCGGTCAGACGTTTGCCGACAAAGGCATTCCGAATGCCGGCGGGACCAAATTGTTCTGTATTTCCGGCCATGTCGAACGTCCGGGCAACTATGAAGTGCCATTGGGTACGCCGTTTGCCGAAGTCTTGAAAATGGCGGGCGGTATGCGCGGCGGTAAAAAACTTAAAGCCGTTATCCCCGGCGGTTCGTCCGCGCCCGTATTGCCTGCCGATATCATCATGCAGACCAATATGGACTACGACTCGATTTCCAAAGCAGGCTCGATGCTCGGTTCCGGCGCGATTATCGTGATGGACGAAGACGTGTGTATGGTCAAAGCCCTCGAACGCTTAAGCTACTTTTACTACGACGAATCCTGCGGCCAATGTACGCCTTGCCGAGAAGGTACGGGCTGGCTCTACCGCATCGTCCACCGCATCGTAGAAGGCAAAGGTAAAATGGAAGACTTGGATTTGCTCGATTCTGTCGGCAACCAAATGGCAGGCCGCACCATCTGCGCCCTCGCCGATGCCGCCGTCTTCCCCGTCCGCAGCTTTACCAAGCATTTCCGTGATGAGTTTGTGCATTACATCGAACACGGCGGGCCGATGAAACCGAATAAATGGTGCTGATACGGCAAACTGATGGTGTTGGGTTTGCAACCCAACCTGCATAGGCTGCAAAGCGCAAAGGTCGTCTGAAAGCCTGAATTTTTCAGACGGCCTCAATCCCCAAAAGAAAAAAGACTAAACCATGACCCGCCCCATCCGTGACCTCGACATCCTCATCAGCACCATGCAGCCAGAGCTGCACGATGGCGTGTATTGTTTCACCACCTTGAACGCCGATAGTGCCGCCCGAATCGGCGTCGCCGATATCCTCGCTTCCATCGTCGAAGCCGAAGGCCTGTCGGTGGTGGTAGGCGAAGACGTTGCGTTGAAACACGGCCTGCCTGCCGATTTCCGCGCCGCGTGGATTACCCTGACCGTACATTCCGACCTCGCCGCCGTCGGCCTGACCGCCGCCTTTGCCACCGCATTGGGTCAGGCGGGCATCAGCTGCAATGTCGTAGCGGGCAACTGCCACGACCATATTTTCGTACCGCACGATAAAGCGGAGCAGGCGATGAACGTATTGCGCGGTTTGCAGCAAAAAGCGGCTGAGGCCGTCTGAACCCCATTTTTCAGACGACCTCCAAAAAAGATTATTTATTAAATACCCGTAACTAGGAACGAACCATGTTACAAATCGAAATCGACGGCAAACAGGTATCTGTGGAGCAGGGCGCGACGGTAATTGAAGCCGCGCACAAGCTCGGTACTTATATTCCGCATTTCTGTTACCACAAAAAACTTTCCATCGCCGCCAACTGCCGTATGTGTCTGGTGGACGTGGAAAAGGCCCCCAAACCTCTGCCCGCCTGTGCCACGCCGGTTACAGACGGCATGATTGTGCGTACGCATTCGGCAAAAGCCCGAGAGGCGCAAGAAGGCGTGATGGAGTTCCTGCTCATCAACCATCCACTTGATTGTCCGACCTGCGACCAGGGCGGCGAATGTCAGTTGCAGGATTTGGCGATGGGCTACGGCAAAACCACCAGCCGTTATACCGAAGAAAAACGTTCCGTCGTCGGCAAAGACATGGGACCTTTGGTTTCCGCCGAGGAAATGAGCCGCTGCATCCATTGCACCCGCTGCGTGCGATTCACCGAAGAAATCGCCGGCCTGCAGGAAATTGCGATGGCGAATCGCGGCGAACACTCCGAGATCATGCCTTTTATCGGTAAAGCAGTGGAAACCGAATTGTCGGGCAACGTCATTGATTTGTGTCCCGTCGGCGCGCTGACCAGCAAACCGTTCCGCTTCAATGCGCGTACTTGGGAATTGAACCGCCGCAAATCCGTTTCCGCCCACGACGCTTTGGGCAGCAACCTGATTGTACAAACCAAAGACCATACCGTCCGCCGCGTGTTGCCACTGGAAAATGAAGCCATCAACGAATGCTGGCTGTCCGACCGCGACCGTTTCGCCTACGAAGGCCTGTATCACGAAAGCCGTCTGAAAAACCCGAAAATCAAACAGGGCGGCGAGTGGATGGACGTGGATTGGAAAACCGCGTTGGAATATGTCCGCAGCGCGCTTGAATGTATCGCCAAAGACGGCAACCAAAACCAAGTCGGCATTTGGGCGAACCCGATGAATACGGTTGAAGAGCTGTATCTGGCGAAAAAACTCGCCGACGGCTTGGGCGTTAAAAACTTTGCAACCCGTTTGCGCCAACAAGACAAACGTCTTTCAGACGGCCTTAAAGGTGCGCAATGGTTGGGACAAAGCATTGAATCTTTGGCTGACAATGATGCCGTATTGGTAGTCGGTGCGAACTTGCGCAAAGAACAGCCGCTCCTGACCGCCCGCCTGCGCCGTGCCGCCAAAGACCGTATGGCCTTGAGCGTATTGGCCAGCAGTAAAGAAGAATTGTTTATGCCGCTTCTCTCTCAGGAAGCCGCACATCCCGACGAGTGGGCAGGCCGTCTGAAAAACTTGTCTGCCAATGCGGAACACGCAATTACCGCCAGCCTGAAAACCGCTGAAAAAGCAGCGGTGATTTTGGGCGCGGAAGTGCAAAACCATCCTGATTACGCCGCCATTTATGCCGCCGCGCAAGAGCTGGCAGACGCGACCGGCGCAGTGCTGGGCATTTTGCCGCAAGCCGCCAACAGCGTTGGTGCGGATGTCTTGGGCGTGAACTCGGGCGAGAGCGTTGCCGAAATGGCAAACGTGCCGAAACAGGCGGTCTTGCTGCTCAACGTCGAACCGGAAATCGATACGGCGGACGGTGCGAAAGCCGTGCCCGCGTTGAAACAGGCGAAAAGCGTGATGGCGTTTACACCGTTTGTCAGCGAAACGCTGCTGGATGTGTGCGACGTGTTGTTGCCGATTGCGCCGTTTACCGAAACATCGGGCAGCTTCATCAATATGGAAGGTCGTCTGCAATCTTTCCACGGCGTGGTACAAGGCTTCGGCGATTCGCGTCCGCTGTGGAAAGTGTTGCGCGTATTGGGCAACCTGTTTGACCTGCAAGGTTTTGAATACCACGATACCGCCGCGATTCTGAAAGATGCGCTGGATGCGGAAAGCCTGCCGTCCAAACTGAACAACCGCGTGTCTTCGACTCAAAAAGATTTTCAGACGGCATCAAGCCGCCTCGTGCGCGTGGGCGGAGTGGGCATCTATCACACCGATGCCATCGTGCGCCGTTCCGCACCGTTGCAGGCAACCGTCCATGCCGCCGTGCCTGCCGCGCGTGTGAATCCGAACACTTTGGCGCGCTTGGGCCTGCAAGACGGGCAAACCGCCGTCGCCAAACAAAACGGCGCAGGCGTGTCCGTGATGGTCAAAGCCGATGCCGGACTGCCTGAAAACGTGGTGCATCTGCCGCTGCATACCGAAAATGCCGCGCTGGGTGCGTTGATGGACACTATTGAACTGGCGGGAGCTTGATCATGCAAGAATGGTTCCAAAACCTCTTTGCCGCAACGCTCTGTCTGGGCGATTTGGGTATCACCGTAGGTTTGGTGGTATCCGTCATCGTCAAAATCGTGATTATCCTGATTCCGCTGATTCTGACCGTTGCCTACCTGACATATTTCGAACGTAAAGTCATCGGCTTTATGCAGCTTCGCGTCGGTCCGAACGTAACCGGCCCGTGGGGTCTGATTCAGCCGTTTGCCGACGTGTTCAAACTCTTGTTTAAAGAGGTAACCCGTCCGAAGCTGTCAAACAAAGCCCTGTTCTACATCGGCCCGATTATGTCGCTTGCTCCGTCTTTTGCGGCGTGGGCAGTGATTCCGTTCAACGAAGAATGGGTGCTGACCAATATCAATATCGGTCTTTTGTACATCCTGATGATTACCTCGCTGTCGGTTTACGGCGTGATCATCGCGGGCTGGGCTTCCAACTCCAAATATTCGTTCTTGGGCGCAATGCGCGCATCCGCACAAAGCATTTCCTACGAGATTGCCATGAGTGCCGCGCTGGTGTGCGTCGTGATGGTATCGGGCAGTATGAACTTCTCCGACATCGTTGCCGCGCAGGCAAAAGGCATCGCGGGCGGTTCGGTATTCTCTTGGAACTGGCTGCCGCTGTTCCCCATCTTCATCGTCTATTTGATTTCCGCCGTTGCCGAAACCAACCGCGCACCGTTTGACGTGGCAGAGGGCGAGTCTGAAATCGTTGCCGGACACCACGTTGAATATTCCGGCTTCGCGTTCGCGCTGTTCTTCCTTGCCGAATACATTTTCATGATTCTGATTGCCGCGCTGACATCGCTGATGTTCCTCGGCGGCTGGCTGTCTCCGTTCCCGCAAAGCTGGGGCTTTATCGGTACGCCTTCCGCATTTTGGATGTTCGTGAAAATGGCGGCGGTGCTGTACTGGTATCTGTGGATTCGTGCAACTTTCCCACGCTACCGTTACGACCAAATTATGCGTTTGGGCTGGAAAGTGCTGATTCCGATCGGCTTTGCCTACATCGTGATTTTGGGCGTGTGGATGATTTCACCGCTGAATTTGTGGAAATAAGTTTCAGACGGCATCTTGAGGCCGTCTGAACAAAGCGATTTTGAATACCTAACGAAATCCCTGTTTTGAGGGAACATAATATGGCTAACTTAGTAAAAACCTTTCTGCTTGGCGAATTGGTCAAAGGCTTGGGCGTAACGCTCAAAAACTTTTTCGCCCGCAAAGACACGATTTATTTCCCCGAAGAGAAAACGCCGCAATCCGTGCGTTTTCGCGGCCTGCACGCGCAACGCCGTTATCCGAACGGCGAGGAACGCTGCATTGCGTGTAAATTGTGCGAGGCAGTTTGTCCGGCAATGGCGATCAACATCGAATCGGAAGAACGCGAAGACGGCACCCGCCGCACCAAGCGTTACGACATCGACCTGACCAAGTGCATCTTCTGCGGCTTCTGCGAAGAGGCCTGCCCGACCGATGCGATTGTGGAAACCCATATTTTTGAATACCACGGCGAGAAAAAAGGCGACTTGCACATGACCAAGCCGATTCTTTTGGCCATTGGCGATAAATACGAAACTGAAATCGCCAAACGCAAAGCCGCTGACGCGCCGTATCGTTAAGGAGCAGACGAATGACTTTTTCCGCGATTCTGTTCTATATTCTTGCCGCCATCGTTTTGTACGGTTCGGTTCGTACCGTTACCGCTAAAAACCCTGTTCACGCCGCTTTACATCTGGTGCTGACCTTCTGTGTGAGCGCGATGCTTTGGATGCTGATGCAGGCCGAGTTTTTGGGCGTGACTCTGGTGGTGGTTTACGTCGGCGCTGTGATGGTGTTGTTCTTGTTCGTCGTGATGATGTTGAACATCGACATTGAAGAAATGCGCGCCGGTTTCTGGCGACACGCGCCTGTTGCCGGCGTGGTCGGCACATTGTTGGCGGTTGCCCTGATCCTGATTCTGGTCAACCCGAAAACCGACCTTGCCGCGTTTGGTTTGATGAAAGACATTCCCGCCGATTACAACAATATCCGAGATTTGGGCAGCCGTATTTATACCGACTACCTGTTGCCGTTTGAATTGGCGGCGGTATTGCTGCTGTTGGGTATGGTGGCGGCGATTGCGCTGGTTCACCGCAAAACCACTAATCCGAAACGCATGGATCCTGCCGACCAGGTTAAAGTACGCGCCGACCAAGGCCGTATGCGTCTGGTGAAAATGGAAGCGGTCAAACCGCAAGTCGAATCTGCCGAAGAAAGCGAAGTTTCAGACGGCATCAAGCCGGAAGGGGAGGGCAAAGCATGATTACCTTGACGCATTATCTGGTATTGGGCGCGCTCCTGTTCGGTATCAGCGCAATGGGTATCTTTATGAACCGCAAAAACGTGCTGGTCTTGCTGATGTCCATCGAGCTGATGCTTTTAGCGGTGAACTTCAACTTTATCGCCTTCTCGCAACATTTGGGCGATACTGCCGGACAGATTTTCGTATTCTTCGTATTGACCGTCGCCGCCGCTGAATCCGCCATCGGTTTGGCGATTATGGTATTGGTGTACCGCAATCGACAAACAATCAACGTTGCCGATTTGAACAAACTTAAAGGCTGATTTGGAATTTTTAAAGAAAAAAGAGATAGATAATGTTTGATATTGCTGTTGTTGGATTAGGTGCAACAGGAGTTAGTTTAATCAAACAGTTACAGGATGCAGTATATAATTTTAATTTGCCAAAGCCAAAAATTGCCGTGTTTAATCCGATGCAAACATTTGCAAGAGGAGAAGCATTCGGTTCGGCTGATATGATACATAAAGTAAATACACCGCCTGATATGTTGGCTATTTCGGATAGTGAACCTGATGCATTTTCAAGTTGGCTAGAAAAACAAGACAATTATGAGCGTTATCCGAATCGGTTTTTATATGCAGATTTCTTATCTTATCCATATAAATCAGTTGCAGAGTCTGATGTACTGGATATTTGCGAGTTTAATGTGTTATGTGTCGGTAATTGGGTAAAACAATGGGTTTTTGAAAATTTTAGAATTTCAGAAAGTGGAGAGTGATTATGTCATTCTCAATTGCTCTTCCATTGGTATATCTGTTTATTGGCATTTTGATTGGGAAATCCCCTTTTAGAAAAATTAAAGGCACTTTTTCTGTAATATTGAGCAGGTGGATTATCCCTTTTGTTATTGTCTATAACATAACGACATATCGTGATGGTATGCAGTATATTATGTTATGGATGATTATTTCGATGGGGCTGATTATCCTAATCGGGAAAAGAGTTAATAAAGATCCTGTTTGGAATTTGTGTTTGTGCTATTTGAACATCGGATGGTTGGGGCTTCCTATAGTTGCAACCTTGTTTGGAGATGAGGCGGCGCAAGTGCTTATTTCGGCATACGTGGGAAGTTCTTTATTCGGAAATTCGGTCGGGGTCGGGTTGTTATTGAATAATAGTAATTTCATATCCGGATTGAAAAAGACTTTAAAATCCCCTCCCGTTGTTGCATTGGTAATAGGAGTGTCCGGTATTCCGCTGGGGCATTTTGTAGCAGATTATTTTGGGGAAGTTTATTTTTTCTCGAAAATGGCAATGGGAATATTGGGGATGGTGATACTCGGTATTTGGCTGGCTGAGATAAAACTAAATTTGAATGATTTGAAGAAAAGTATTAAACCGTTTCTAATAAAAAACATTTTATTTATAGGGATTGTTTTTCTTTTTATCCAAATAGCTGCATATTTTGACTTGAAGTTGATTCTTGAAAACCAAAAAACATTGTATTTAATACCGTTGCTGCCGCCTGCTGCCAATATTATTGTGTTGGAAACGGCATATTTGAAAACAGGGCGTTCGGCTTCTATGATTGCGTATGGTACGATTTTTAGTTTAATCGCAATCAGCATTTATATTTTACTGGTGCAAATTTAAATGAACGACATGACTTTATATCTCATCATTGCCCTCGTGCCTTTGGCAGGCTCGCTGATTGCGGGTTTGTTAGGCAACAAAATCGGACGTGCCGGTGCGCATACGGTTACGATACTCGGTGTTGCTGTATCTGCCGCGCTGTCGGCTTATGTGTTGTGGGGCTTTATTGACGGCAGCCGCGCCAAGTTTGATGAAAACGTCTATACCTGGCTGACAATGGGCGGCTTGGATTTCTCCGTCGGCTTCTTGGTCGATACGATGACGGCGATGATGATGGTCGTGGTTACCGGCGTATCGCTGATGGTACATATTTACACGATTGGCTATATGCACGATGAGGAAGTCGGCTACCAACGCTTCTTCAGCTATATTTCTTTGTTTACTTTCAGTATGTTGATGCTGATTATGAGCAACAACTTCATCCAGCTCTTCTTCGGCTGGGAAGCTGTGGGCTTGGTGTCGTATCTCTTGATCGGTTTCTATTTCAAACGTCCGAGCGCAACATTTGCCAACCTGAAAGCCTTTTTGATCAACCGTGTCGGCGACTTCGGCTTTTTGCTCGGTATCGGTTTGGTGCTTGCTTATTTCGGCGGCAGCCTGCGCTATCAGGACGTATTCGCTTATCTGCCCAACGTACAAAATGCCACCATCCAGCTCTTCCCCGGTGTGGAATGGTCTTTGATTACCGTAACCTGTCTGCTCTTGTTTGTGGGTGCGATGGGTAAATCGGCACAATTCCCGCTGCACGTTTGGCTGCCTGATTCGATGGAAGGCCCGACTCCGATTTCCGCATTGATTCACGCCGCAACCATGGTTACGGCGGGTCTGTTTATGGTATCGCGTATGTCGCCGATTTATGAGATGAGCAGCACTGCGCTGTCGGTCATTATGGTGATCGGTGCGATTACCGCCCTGTTTATGGGCTTCTTGGGCGTGATTCAAAACGACATCAAGCGCGTGGTTGCGTACTCTACCTTGTCGCAACTGGGCTATATGACCGTGGCTTTGGGCGCGTCTGCCTATTCCGTGGCGATGTTCCATGTGATGACCCACGCCTTCTTTAAAGCCTTGTTGTTCTTGGCCGCAGGCAGCGCGATTATCGGTATGCACCACGACCAAGACATGCGCCACATGGGCAATCTGAAAAAATATATGCCGGTTACTTGGCTGACCATGCTGATCGGTAACTTGTCGCTGATTGGTACGCCGTTCTTCTCCGGCTTCTACTCCAAAGATTCGATTATCGAAGCGGCGAAATACAGCACCCTGCCGGGCAGCGGCTTTGCCTATTTTGCCGTCCTCGCCGGCGTGTTTGTTACCGCGTTTTACGCGTTCCGCCAATACTTTATGGTGTTCCACGGCGAAGAAAAATGGCGCAGCCTGCCCGAACACCATTCAGACGGCCATGGCGAAGAACATCACGGCTTGGGCAAAAACGACAATCCGCACGAAAGCCCGTTGGTGGTTACCCTGCCTTTGATTTTGCTTGCCGTTCCGTCCGTCATCATCGGCTACATCGCCATCGAACCCATGCTTTACGGCGATTTCTTCAAAGACGTGATTTTTGTTAATGCCGACGCGCATCCGACCATGCACATTATGAAAGAAGAGTTCCACGGCGCATTGGCAATGGTGTCGCACAGCCTGCATTCGCCCGTTCTCTATCTCGCTATCGCAGGCGTATTGAGCGCATGGCTTTTGTACGTCAAACTGCCGCACCTGCCCGCCAAAATCGCGCAGGCGTTCCGTCCGGTTTACGTTTTGTTTGAAAACAAATACTACCTTGATGCCCTGTATTTCAACGTTTTCGCCAAAGGCACACGCGCATTGGGCAAATTCTTTTGGAAAGTCGGCGATACCGCCATTATCGACAACGGTATTGTCAACGGCTCCGCCAAACTGGTCGGCGCGGTTGCCGCGCAAGTGCGTAAAGTCCAAACCGGCTTTATCTACACCTACGCTGCCGCTATGGTGTTCGGCGTATTGGTCTTGCTCGGCATGACCTTCTGGGGATTGTTCCGATAAGGATGAGGTTTCAGACGGCCTCTTAAAATGTTGTCTGACAAAGCAACCCGCACAACGATATTTTTATTTTAACCACAGGTTAACCATTATGTTTTCCAACTACCTACTCAGCTTGGCAATATGGATACCCATCGCCGCAGGTGTGCTGGTTTTGGCGACCGGCAAAGACAGCCGTGCGCCGCTGGCGCGTGTGCTTGCCTTCATGGGTGCGCTTGCCGGTTTCTTGGTAACGCTGCCCCTGTTTACCGGTTTCGACCGTTTGAGCGGCGGCTATCAGTTTACCGAGTTCCACGAGTGGATTCCGCTTCTGAAAATCAACTACGCATTGGGCGTGGACGGTATTTCAGTGCTCTTTATCATCTTGAATGCGTTTATTACGCTGTTGGTGGTATTGGCCGGTTGGGAAGTCATTCAGAAGCGTCCGGCGCAGTATATGGCGGCATTCCTGATGATGTCGGGTTTGATTAACGGTGCGTTTGCCGCGCAGGATGCGATTCTGTTTTATGTGTTCTTCGAGGGTATGCTGATTCCGCTGTACCTGATTATCGGTGTATGGGGCGGCCCGCGCCGCGTCTATGCGTCGGTCAAGCTGTTCCTCTATACGCTGATGGGTTCGCTCCTGATGCTGGTTGCTATGGTTTACCTTTATTATCAAACAGGCAGCTTCTCTATTGTTGATTTCCAAAACATCAAACAGCTTCCGTTGGGCGTACAACAGCTTTTGTTTGCGGCGTTCTTCCTGTCATTTGCCGTGAAAGTGCCGATGTTCCCTGTGCACACTTGGCTGCCGGATGCCCACGTTGAAGCGCCGACCGGCGGTTCGATGGTGTTGGCGGCAATTACGCTGAAACTGGGTGCGTATGGTTTCTTGCGCTTTATCCTGCCGATTATGCCGGACGCGGCTCGCTATTTTGCCCCTGTGATCATCGTATTGAGCCTGATTGCCGTAATTTACATCGGTATGGTGGCCCTGGTGCAAACCGATATGAAGAAACTGGTGGCGTATTCGTCCATCAGCCATATGGGTTTCGTTACCTTGGGGATGTTTTTGTTTGTTAACGGACAGTTGGACGACTGGGCATTGAAAGGCGCAATCATTCAAATGATTTCCCACGGTTTTGTGTCTGCCGCGATGTTTATGTGTATCGGCGTGATGTACGACCGCCTGCACACGCGCAATATTGCCGATTATGGCGGCGTGGTCAATGTGATGCCTAAGTTTGCGGCGTTTATGATGCTGTTCGGTATGGCAAACGCGGGTCTGCCTGCGACTTCAGGCTTTGTGGGCGAGTTTATGGTGATTATGGGCGCGGTTAAAGTGAATTTCTGGGTAGGCGCGTTGGCTGCCATGACCCTGATTTACGGTGCATCTTATACCCTGTGGATGTACAAACGCGTGATTTTCGGCGAGATTCGCAATCTGCACGTTGCCGATATGAAAGACATCAATTACCGCGAATTTGCGGTTTTGGCGGTTTTGGCGGTGGCTGTTTTGGGTATGGGCCTGTATCCGAACGCATTTATCGAAGTGGTACATCAGGCGGCAAACGATTTGATTGCCCATGTGGCGCAAAGCAAGATTTGAGGTGTGTAAATGAACTGGTCTGATTTGAATTTAATGCCCGCGTTGCCCGAAATCGTGCTGTTTGCGCTGCTGGTGTTATTGTTGCTGGCGGACTTGTGGGTCAGTGATGACAAACGCCGTCTGACGCATTACGGCGCGCTGGCAACGGTGGCGGTTACGGCGGCGGTGCAGCTTGCCGTTTGGGAGCAGGGCAGTACGTCTTCATTCAACGGGATGTATATTGCGGACGGTATGTCGCGTTTGGCAAAAATGGTTTTATATGCTTTGACGTTTGCCCTGTTTGTTTATGCCAAGCCTTATAATCAAACGCGCAACCTGTTTAAAGGCGAGTTTTACACCCTGTCATTGTTTGCCCTTTTGGGTATGGGCGTGATGGTGGGTGCGGGGCATTTCCTTACCGCCTATATCGGTTTGGAACTCTTGTCGCTCGCCCTTTACGCCCTGATCGCCCTGCGCCGCGATTCCGGCTTTGCCGCCGAAGCCGCTTTGAAATATTTTGTTTTGGGCGCGCTGGCTTCCGGATTATTGCTTTACGGCATTTCTATGGTTTACGGCGCGACCGGTTCGCTGGAATTTGCCACAGTATTGGCAAACTCGTATAACGAACAGGCAAATGTTTGGCTTTTAAAACTGGGTTTGGTGTTTATCGTCGTCGCCGTCGCGTTCAAGCTGGGTGCGGTGCCGTTCCATATGTGGGTGCCCGATGTCTATCAGGGCGCGCCCACTTCCGTCGCCGCGCTGGCCGGCACGCTGCCGAAAATCGCCGCCGTCGTTTTCGCCTTCCGCATCCTCGTTACCGGCTTGGGAACGGTGCATCAGGACTGGTCGCCGATGTTTGCCCTGCTTGCCGCCGCTTCGCTGCTGGTCGGCAACCTCGCCGCCATTATGCAGACCAACATCAAACGTATGCTCGCCTATTCCACCGTTTCGCATATGGGTTTCATCCTGCTGGCGTTTATGGCGGGCGCGGTCGGTTTTGCGGCGGGGCTGTATTACGCGGTAACTTACGCGCTGATGGCGGCGGCAGGGTTCGGCGTGTTGATGGTGTTGTCGGACGGGGACAAGGAGTGCGAAAACATCAGCGATTTGGCAGGGTTGAACCAACACCGCGTATGGCTTGCCTTTTTGATGCTGCTGGTTATGTTCTCTATGGCGGGCATTCCGCCGCTGATGGGCTTTTACGCCAAATTCGGCGTGATTATGGCGCTTTTGAAACAAGGCTATGTATGGTTGTCGGTGTTTGCCGTCGTGATGTCGCTGATTGGCGCGTTCTACTATCTGCGCGTGGTCAAAGTCATGTATTTTGACGAATCCGACCGCGCCCGCCCCTCCGCCGGCGGCAACAATGCCGCAAAATTCCTCTTGAGCGTCAACGCGCTGTTGTTGGTGCTGTGGGGCATTATGCCGCAAACCGTTATCGACTGGTGCGCCAAGGCGTTGGAGAACACGCTGTAAGCCGCCGCGACGGCAGCCGTATGATGGGCTGCCGTTTTTCGGTTTCAGACGACGGCATCCGCAGGCCGGAATGCCGTCTGAAAGGGAAGGAAGGGAATTATGACCGCATCGATGTACATCCTTTTGCTGCTTGCCTTGATTTTTGCCAATGCCCCGTTTATCACGGTCAGGCTGTTCGGCATTGTTCCGCTCAAGCGCAAACATTTCGGACACCACCTGATCGAGCTGGCGGCAGGTTTCGCGCTGACCGCCTCTCTTGCCTACATCCTCGAATCCCGTGCGGGAGCGGTACACAATCAGGGTTGGGAGTTTTACGCCACCGTCGTCTGCCTGTACCTGATTTTTGCGTTTCCCTGTTTTGTGCGGCGGTATTTCTGGCACGCGCGCAACAGGGAATAGGGTAACAATACTATCAGGATGGAATGTTTACCAAACGGCTGAGGGGGGCGGTGAAGGTGACCTCGTTGAAAGGCGGGTAGCAATAAGTAAAGTAAGGTCGTCTGAAAACGGGTTAGGATTGGTTTTCAGACGAATTGCTGTTATTCTGAGATAAAGTAGGAATAATATAAGGAGCAAAGTTGACTTTTTTCAGTAATAATCAGTATTAAGCTAATATTAACAAGAGATTTATTATGAAAAATTCATTATCTATAACAAAAAATCAGATAAACCGCCATGCCCATAAATTATGTTCCTTTGCTGCTGTTTTAATTTGGATTTGTGCCTTACCTCAAAATGTCTTTACTTTTGGGCAAGGAGGGCAATATGAGGGTTATTTTGTCTTGATTTTGGGAACAATATTTGGTCCAGTATTGGGGAATATCGGATATTTTGCCGTTTATGCAAATTATATTTGGTTCCTATTGATATTCACATCTCTTATTAGGCGCCAATCCAAAAAAGTTATTTTCACTTTTCATGGATTGTTATGGGTTGTGGCACTGCTTACATTTACATTAGACGAAGTAATTGTGAATGAAGCGGGAGGACATGCAGAACCAACTTATGGATTAGGGTTGTATTTATGGTTTACCGCATTTTTATTGACAACTATTGCGGAATTATTGAAACAAAATGTTTTTCAAATTTTTAAAGAAAATTTAAAGGAATAATAAAGTAACGACAAATATTATTCCATTTCTAGTCAAGATTAAAATACTTCGCTGTAGAAGGAGCTCCCTTATGAAACCTTTTATTTTGCTGTTCGGTCTCTGCGCCGCTTTATCATTAACTGCCTGCAACAAGGAGAAAAACGTGTACGAAAATGCCGTCTGAAACCTTTTCGGACGGCATTTGTTTCATTCAAGTGCAGGCCGGCATCGCTATGCCGGCACGTTTCAGTCGGCGATATACGCCGGTTTCAATATTTGCGGGCGACTGCAAATTCTGCCAACTGCCGCAGGCGCAGGGCTTTGCCGCCGAAGGGTTCGAGCAGCGCGACCGCTTCGGCAACCCGTTTGTGTGCGTATGAGCGCGCCGCTTCCAAGCCCATCAGTTTCACATAAGTCGGCTTGTCGTTGTCCGCGTCTTTGCCCGCCGTTTTGCCCAAAGTCGCCGTGTCTGCCTCGCAGTCCAACACATCGTCGATGACTTGGAACGCCAGCCCCAGTTTTGCCGCATAATCGTCCAATACCGCCAGACTGTCTTCAGACAGATTCGGGCAGGACATCGCCCCCAATAAAACCGCCGCACGAATCAACGCACCAGTTTTCAGGCTGTGCATCTGTTCCAAATCGGTTTGTGCCATTTGTTTGCCGACATTTGCCAAATCGATTGCCTGACCGCCCGCCATACCCCTGCTTCCGCCCGCTTTTGCCAACACCGACAACATAGCCAGCTGCCGTGCCGCAGGCAGGCCGGACGGACGCGCCAATACGTCGAAGGCTTGGGTTTGTAAAGCATCGCCGACCAGCAGTGCGTTTGCTTCGCCATATTTCACATGGCAGGTCGGTTTGCCCCGGCGCAGGCTGTCGTTGTCCATCGCCGGCATATCGTCGTGAACCAGCGAATAGGCGTGAATCATCTCGATTGCCGCCATTGCCTGTCCTACTGCTTCATGCACGGCTCCGCCCAATTCCGAAGCCGCCAAAACCAGCATCGGGCGCAGACGTTTGCCGCCGTCCAAAACTGCATAACGCATCGCTTCGTGCAGCGTGTGCGGGATTTCGTTTTCAGACGGCAAAAAGCGTTCCAGCAGCAACTCTGTTTGCGCCTGCGCCCTCTGTTGCCACGCTTTCAAATCATTCGTCGGATTCAAGGTTCAACTCCTTTGGCCCGTCCGCATCCAAAACCTGTAATTTCTGTTCGACCCGTGCCAGCCTGGTTTGGCAGTATCTGACCAGTTCGTTGCCTTCCTGATAGGCGGCAAGCGCGTCTTCCAAGGGCATTTCGCCCTGCATGGATTGGGTCAGCGATTCAAGGCGCGACAGGGCCTCTTCAAACGATTTCGGGGTAATTTTCTTCATGGTGTCGGGAGTTTCTGTAAAAACGGAATTGTAGCATTTCTGAAAACCGGATGCCGTCTGAAACCCGAATCCGGCTTCAGACGGCATGGTTTTGTCCTGCAAACGGCAAGGCGTTACCCGAGCAGTTCGTCGGTGATGCCCTGCAAAAAGGCGAGGCGTTCGGGGCTTGCCGCCCCGGTTTCGGCGGCGGCTTTGAAGGCGCAGCCGGGTTCGGCGCGGTGGGTGCAGTTGTGGAAGCGGCATTGCCCGACAAGGTGGCGGAAATCGGGGAAATAGCGCGGCAAATCGGCGGCTTGGAGGTGGTGCAAACCAAATTCTTGCAAACCCGGGGAGTCGATGAGTCGGGTTTCGCCGTTCAAATCGTAAAGCCGGGCGTGGGTGGTGGTGTGCCTGCCGGAATCGAGCGCGGCGGAAATGTCGCCGGTGCGGGCGGTTTGGCTGCCCAAAAGGGCGTTGGTCAGGGTGGATTTGCCCATACCGCTTTGTCCGAGCAGGATGTTGGTCTGCCCTTCCAAAATGGGACGCAGGCTGTCGGCGTTTTCCAGCGCGCGGGTTTCGATGACGGGATAGCCCAGCGTTTCGTAGAATTTGAGTTTTTCGTGCCAGAGGGCGGTTTCGGGCAGGTCGGCTTTGTTCAGGACGATGACGGCTTCAATACCGGCGGCTTCGGCGGCAAGCAGGGCGCGCTGCAGCAGCCGCACGCTCGGACTCGGGACGGCGGCGGTTACGATGAGGAGTCGGGTAACGTTGGCGGCGATGAGCTTGGTTTTCCACGCGTCTTGGCGGTAGAGCAGGCTTTGGCGCGGTAAAAAATCTTCAATCACAACTTGTTCGGCGTTGACGGGGCTGATGCGGACGCGGTCGCCGCAGGCGAAATCGACGCGTTTTTTGCGCGTGCTGGCTTCGTAGCTTGTGCCGTCGGGCGTGCGGACAATGTAGCGGCGGCCGTAGCTTGCGGTAATTTGGGCGGTATCGGTCATAGTATCGGAAGGGTGGTGATGCCGTCTGAAGGCGCGGCGCGTCCGGACGGCACGGTTTCAATCGGTGTCATTCGGCGTGCCCGTTTAAAAAACCGCCGCTCTGGTGCGCCCAGAGTTTGGCGTAAAGCCCGCGTTTTTCGAGGAGTTCGGCGTGTGTGCCTTCTTCGATGATGCGGCCTTTGTCGAGGACGACGAGCCTGTCCATCGCGGCAATGGTGGAGAGGCGGTGGGCGATGGCGATGACGGTTTTGCCGTCCATCATTTTGTCGAGGCTTTCTTGGATGGCGGCTTCGACTTCGGAATCGAGCGCGCTGGTGGCTTCGTCCAAAAGGAGAATCGGTGCGTCTTTGAGCATCACGCGGGCGATGGCGATGCGCTGGCGTTGCCCGCCGGAGAGTTTCACGCCGCGTTCGCCGACGTGCGCGTCGTAG
Source organism: Neisseria lactamica NS19 (assembly GCA_000193795.2). Lineage (GTDB taxonomy): Bacteria > Pseudomonadota > Gammaproteobacteria > Burkholderiales > Neisseriaceae > Neisseria > Neisseria lactamica_A. The sequence continues at coordinate 25,715 of AEPI01000023.1, forward strand.
CCGCGCCGCCCTTTGGCATCGGAAAGGTTGGGGATGAAGCCGGCGGCTTCGGCGCGTTCGGCGGCGGAAACCATTTCGGCATCGGTCGCATCGGGACGGCCGTAAACGATGTTGTCGCGCACGGAACGGTGCAGCAGCGAGGTGTCTTGCGTGACCAAACCGATTTGGGCGCGTAAAGATTCTTGGGTAACGCCGCTTATGTCCTGCCCGTCGATCGAAACCGTGCCGCTTTGCGGTTCGTAGAAGCGCAAAAGCAGGTTGACGATGGTGGACTTGCCCGCGCCGCTGCGTCCGATCAAGCCGACTTTTTCGCCGGGTTTGATATTCAGGTTGAAGCCGTTGAGCAGCGGTTTGCCGGCCTCGTAGCAAAAATCGACGTGTTCGAACTTGATTCCGCCTTGCGGCACTTCCAACGGCAGGGCTTGCGGTTTGTCGAGGATGGTGTGCGGTTTGGACAGGGTTGCCATACCGTCGCCGACGGTGCCGATGTTTTCAAACAAGCGGGCGGATTCCCACATAATGTATTGCGACAGCCCGTTGACGCGCAACGCCATCGCGGTGGCGGTGGCGACCGCGCCCACGCCGACCTGTCCGTTGTGCCAAAGCCAGATGCCCAGTGCGGCGGTGGAGAGGGTCAGCGAAGTGTTGACGATGAAGCTGCACGAATGCAGCAGCGTCGCCAGCCGCATTTGGGCGCGCACCGTAACCATAAACTCTTCCATCGACTGCTTGGCATAGGCGGCTTCGCGCGCGCCGTGGGAGAAGAGTTTGACGGTGGCGATATTGGAATAGGCATCGGTAATGCGGCCGGTCATCAGCGAGCGGGCATCCGCCTGCCGGGCGGCGGTTTTGCCGAGCTTGGGAATCAGCAGGCGCATTACCGAAGCGAAACCGATTATCCAGCCGATAAAGGGCAGCAGCAGCAGACCGTCGAACGAAATCAGAATCACGCCGGATGTGATGAAATACACCAGCACATACACAACCATATCGGCAACCGTCATCACCACGTCGCGCAACGCCAGCGCGGTCTGCATAACTTTGGCGGACACGCGGCCGGCAAATTCGTCCTGATAGAAGCCGAGGCTCTGGTTCAGCATCAGGCGGTGGAAGTTCCAGCGCAGGCGCATAGGGAACACGCCCTGAAGGGTTTGCAGGCGCACGTTGGACGCGGCAAACGCCCACACGACCGAAAACACCATCATCGCCGCCATCGCCGCCAGTTCCCAACCTTTTTCGGCAAACAGGGTCGCGGGCGGGTATTTGCCGAGCCATTCCACGAGTTTGCCCATAAATTGAAAAACCAGGGCCTCCATAATGCCGATGCCGGCGGTAAGCACCGCCAGGGCGGCAATCCATTTCCGCACCCCGGCCATACTGCTCCAGACAAAACGCCGCAAGCCTTTTTCGGGCGTTTTCGGCGCGGTTTCGGGGTAGGGGTCGATTCGGGACTCGAACCAGGAAAATATTGTGTTCAACATTGTTTTCGATTTCGGTAAAACGGTTTCAGACGGCATCAAACACAATGCCGTCTGAAAGGAAGGACAATAACGCCATTTTACGGGAAAAGCCGTCGGGAAGACAGCGCGGGGGCGGAAACGCAGGGTTTCGGCAGGGCAAACGCCGCGCCGCCTTCAGACGGCATTATTTCAGCAGGTTTTTCAGGGCGAGGCGCACGCCTTCGCCCACGTCCGTCCCTTTCGGAACGCCTTTGACCGCCGCTTTTGCTTCGCGTTCGCTGTAACCCAGCGCAAGCAGCGTGCCGACGATGTCGTTGGTTTCGTCATTCTCGGACGGGGCGGCAAACAGCCCGTCCGTTACCGTATGGGAAACCAGCTTGCCGCGCAGTTCCAAGACCATGCGTTCGGCGGTTTTTTTGCCGATTCCCGGTGCGGAAGAGAGGCGTTTGACATCTTCTTCCGCCACCGCCCGCGCCAGTTCGCCGGCAGTCATTGCCGATAAAATCCCCAAGGCGGTTTTCGCGCCGATGCCGCCGACTTTGATTAACTGGCGGAATGTTTGACGCTCTTCAGTGGTCGCAAAGCCAAATAAAAGATGCGCGTCTTCCCGAATGATAAGCTGGGTAAACAGTTGTACGTTTTCGCCCACGGGCGGCAGGTTGCAGAAGGTCTGCATCGATACGTCGGCTTCGTAGCCGACACCGTTGACATCGATGACGATTTGAGGAGGGGTTTTCTCAACCAGTTTGCCGGTCAGCCTGCTGATCATAATGTGCCGAATCCTGAAGTGTCGGGTGCAAAATGCCGTCTGAAACCGGTTGGGGCTTCAGACGGCGCGGATTGTATCAAATTCAGTCGTCCCGGCGGGAGGAAATCACGCGGCCGGTGCGGGCATCGACGACGACTTTGTATTCCTGTCCGTCTTTGGCGATTTCAATATCGTAATGCGGACGGCCGTTGTCGTGTTCGAGATCGATGTCGGTGATTTTGCCGCCGACACGGGCCAAGGCCGCCTTTTCGGCTTTGTCCCGGCTGATGATTTTGTCTTGTGTGCCGTGTTGGTGTGCGGCGTGTCCGTGGTCGTCGTCGCCGTGTCCGTCGTGGTGGGCGAGCGCGGGGGCGGAAATGCCCAACAGTGCTGTTGCGGCGGCACTTAAGAGAAGGTGTTTGAAGTTCATGTTTTGCTCTTGCAAATCGGGGGTTAAAAATGCGGATATTAATAAGGTATCAAATGACCGTCAACCGGCAGACAATGCCGTCTGAATCATACCGCGCGCCCGGGCTTCGGCTTCGGCGGCGCGTTCCTGCGAGGCAAACGGCCCCATTTTGACGACGTATTCGTAACGGCGTTTTTCGATGGCGAGGTTCGGGCTTGATGCCGAAGCGGCGAAGTTTTGGGCGGCTTGGTTCAGGTATGCCTGTGCCTCGTGTTCCGTACCGAAGGATTTTAAGTCGATAAAGATGTCTTTGCCGGCGGACGGTGCGGATTGGCCCGGGATGATTTGTTCGATTTTGACGTGTGCCGTCCCTTGGCTGACAAAGCCCAATTTTTGCGCGGCGGCTTTGGATACGTCGATGATGCGGTTGCCGTGGAAGGGGCCGCGGTCGTTGACGCGGACGATGACGCTTTTGCCGTTACGGGTATTGGTTACGCGGACGTAGCTGGGAATGGGCAGGGTTTTGTGGGCGGCGGTAAAGGCGTTCATATCGTAGCGGTCTCCGCCGGAAGTTTTGCGCCCGTGAAACCTGCCGCCGTACCACGAGGCGTTGCCGGTTTGCGTGAACTCGGCAACTTGGTTTATCGGCGTGTAGCGTTTGCCGGCGACTTTGTAGCTGCGGTTGGCGGAGGCGTGCAGTTTTTCTGCCCTGACCACTGCGTCGGCGGATGCCGTCTGAAAGGAATGTATGCCGAATGCGGCGGTGAGGAGGAAAAGGGTTTTTCGGGTTAAAGTCAAAACGTGTTCCGTTCTTGAGTTGAAGACGAATGGGCATCGTATCCGGATAGGTTTTCAGACGGCAGGGCTGCCGTCAAACGCCGCCCGCGTAACCGTGTTGCCGCCACGCTTCAAAAAGTATCACGGCAACGGTATTGGAAAGGTTCATACTCCGGCTGCCGGGCTGCATAGGCAGGCGGATTTTTTGCGCGGCGGGCAGGCTGTCGAGAATGTCGGCGGGCAGCCCGCGCGTTTCCGGCCCGAACAATAAAACGTCGCCTTTTTGAAACGCGGTTTCATCGGGGCGCGCCGTGCCTTTGGTGGTCAGTGCGAAAATGCGCCTGCCCGCCAATGCCTTGAGGCAGTCGTCGAAGTTTTCGTGCACCGTCAGGCTGGCGAACTCGTGGTAGTCGAGCCCGGCGCGTTTCATTTTGGCGGAATCTAATGGGAAGCCGAGCGGCTTGACAAGGTGCAAATCCGCGCCGGTATTGGCGCACAGGCGGATGATGTTGCCTGTGTTCGGCGGGATTTCCGGTTGGTATAAAACGATGGTAAACATAAATATCAATCACTTATAGGCGCGTAACCTTGCCACAAGGCGGCATAGGTGTCAAAAAATTTAGTTATTTTTTCATTGGCGTGCGCGCCAGCGTCCAGCAGCAGACGCGGTTCGCGCCCGATTTTTTCAGCGTTTTTGCCAATTCGTCCAGCGTCGCGCCGGTGGTAAAGACATCGTCGATTAACAAAATATTACAGTTTTCCGGCAGCGGTTTGCGGATTTCAAAGGCGTTTTTGATGTTTCGCCGCCGTTCGCCGCCTTTGAGCGTGCTTTGCGGCGGGCGGTGGTGTCGGAATACGGTGTGCCGGGGCAGTATCTGCCAACCGTAGCGTTGCGCCGGCAGCCCGACGATACTTTCGCTTTGATTGAAGCCGCGTTGAAGCAGCCGCTCCCTGCTTAGCGGTACGGGCAGGACGAAATCGAAGCATTCGTCTGCAAGCCGGGCGGGCGGGTTCTGCATCATCAGGTCTGCCAACGGGCGCACCATACTCAAATCTGCCGAGTGTTTCAGCGCGCGTATCATATTGCTGACGGGCGGTTCGTAATACAGCGAAGCCCACATCCGGTCGAATGCGGGCGGTTTTTTCTGGCACGCGCCGCACACCGGTCCGCCTTGGATGTGTCTGAAACACAGGGGGCAGCTGTTTGCCGCGTCGGTGCGGTATGCCGCCAAATCGGTATTGCAGCCGTCGCAGATGCCGTCTGAAACGCCGGACGAACCGTGGCATAATACGCAACGCCTGATAGTGGGCGCGTCTGCGATGCGCTGCCAACAAGAGAGAAAATTCATGCCTGATGCTGCCAAAAAAGTTTATCTGATACACGGTTGGGGGGCGAACCGCCACGTGTTCGACGATTTGATGCCCCGTCTGCCCGGGGAATGGGCGGTGTGCGCACCCGATTTGCCCGGACACGGGGACGCGCCCTTCGTGCAACCCTTCGATGTTGCGGCGGCGGCAGACGGCATTGCCGCCCAAATTGACGCTTCGGCCGACATTCTCGGCTGGTCGCTCGGCGGATTGGTCGCGCTGTATCTGGCGGCCCGCCATCCCGGGAAAGTCCGTTCGCTCTGCCTGACGGCGGGTTTCGCCCGGCTGGCGGCTGCCGAAGACTATCCCGAAGGGCTTGCCGCGCCTGCATTGGGCAAAATGGTCGGCGCGTTCCGTTCGGATTATGCCAAACATATCAAACAGTTTCTACAATTACAGCTTTTGCACGCGCCCGATGCGGACGGAATCATCGGCAGAATCCTGCCCGATTTGGCACGGTGCGGCACGCCTTCCGCACTGCAGGAGGCTTTGGACGCGGCGGAAAGGGCGGATGCGCGGCATATGTTGGACAAGATAGATGTTCCGGTACTGCTGGTGTTCGGCGGCAAAGACGCGATTACGCCGCCGCGTATGGGCGAATATCTGCACCGGCATTTGAAGGACGGCAGGCTGGTTGTGATGGAAAAGGCGGCACACGCGCCGTTTTTGAGCCACGCGGAAGCGTTTGCCGCGCTGTACCGCGACTTTGTCGAAGGGGTTTGAGATGAACCATCAGGACGCACGCTGGCAGGTTCACCGCCATCTCGCCGAACATGCCGACCAACGCCTGACACTCGTCCGCAATGTACCCGGGCATATCCTGCTTGCCGGTGCGGATGCGGACATCAGCCGCAGCCTGCTGGCGAAACGCTATCCGCAGGCGGTATTTGAAGAATACGACTCTCGTGCGGATTTTTTGGCAGTCGCCGCCGCCGCCCGCAAAGGCGGTTTTTGGCAAAGGTTTGCGGGTAAGGGCGTGGTGCAGCACTGCCAATCTCCGACCGTGCCGCTGCCCGAAGCGTGTGCCGATATGTTGTGGTCGAATCTCGGTTTGACGGAAGCGGAAAGCATCGTCCCCGTGCTGCAAAATTGGGCGCGTGCGCTAAAAACCGACGGGCTGCTTTTTTCACCTGCTTCGGGCGCGATACCTTGGCGGAACTGAAATGCCGTCTGAAAGAAAACGGCATTGTCAGCCGCAGCGCGCTTTTCCCCGATATGCACGACTTGGGCGATATGCTCGCCGAAAACGGGTTTTACGACCCCGTTACCGATACGGCGAAGCTGGTGTTGGATTACAAAAAGGCGGAAACGTTTTGGGTGGATATGGACACGCTGGGCATCTGGCGGTCGATGGCGTGGAACGATGAAGACGCCGCGCGTTCGTGTGTCGGGGCGATATTTGAACGGGAAGGCAGTTTGAGCATTACGCTGGAAACGGTGTACGGACACGCCGTTAAAAAACTGATGCTGCCGCAAGGGGAAAACGTGGTGCGGTTTTTCCCGAAGAAATGATGTGCAGATGCCGTCTGAAGCCGTTTCCAAGCTTCAGACGGCATTTATCTGTGAAAACCGACAGAAATAAAGGAAATGCCGATGTATGCCGATGCCGGAGACGTATATTGCGTCTATAACTTCAGACTGAAGCAGTACACTGCCTATCAGGTTACCCGGGTTGAAGAACACGGCGGTAAAAAAACACGTGCGACCCTGCTGGCTTTGGACTGGCAGGGCAACAAACCGCTTGGGGAGTCGGAGCTGGCGGATTTGAAACCGCTTTACAAAGACTTTATGTATTGGGAACGCGGTCTGCACATGTATAAGGCAAGTGCCGTCGTGCCAACGGGATATGTACGGGTTGGGAATACCGTGCCGCTGGCCGGCGAAGACACGCAGCAGTATGCCTCTTTTTGGGGCGACGGCTACGACGTGTACCGTCAGTTGAGATGGCAGCAGATACCCGAAAAACAGAGAAAGGCATTCAAAAAAGCCGCCAAAAGCAAAAAGACCGTGATGTTTGCCGGACGGGAATACGGCATATCCAAACAGAATTTGAGCGATGTTTGGGACGATTTTGAAGACGCGATGGAACTGAAGGCGTTTCCCTGCCTGTCTTCGCTGTTCCTGACCAAATGGCATAAAAATCTATATGAATATCTGGAGGAGTATCCGTTTATCACCCGATTGTGCCTGGAAAACCACGGTCAGACCGTGCTGGATTTCAGCAATACGCGCATGACCGACCTTTCTGTCGATATGACCGGCGTGGAATCGCTTTATCTGAACGAAGGCTTGGACAGCCTGAACCTGAAAGGCGAAATCAAGGAAAACTGCAAGGTCTGTACCGCCGAAAAGGGCGCGGGTCTGATTTTGGAAGTGGTCAAAAGCGTTCCTAAAGTGCGGGGTTTGGAAAACCTGACCGCCGTCAACGTTATGGGCATTGCCGATTTCGATATGCAAAACCTGTCGGAAACGTATCCTAAGCTCAAAACCATACGGCTGTGGGGCAAACCGGGCAATATCGCCAATTTTTCCACCGTATCGGGATTTGAGGATTTGGAAGTGTTCACTACCGTAGATTTGTTCGGTTTCGGCGCGGACGACATCCCGCATCCCGACCGGCTGCCGAAGCTGCACAGGCTGTGGATGAGCAGCCTGCCCGAAGAGGCGGCGAAGGCAGTGAAGAAACTTTATAAGAAACGGAAGGAAGACGGTCTAGACCTGTGGATAGAAAAAGCCCGAAAACCCGAATGGCTGGCGCAAAATTTCGACAACCCCTTCCGCGATTGGGACGGCGAGGAGCATATTCCGAAAAGTCATGCCAAAAAAGCGGCGGAGCTGTACCGGAAAACCCGTGCCGGCGTGGTCAAACTGCTCGGCAATCCGCCTGAAAACATAGGAGAGGAGCTGGCAGAGGCGGTCAAAGCCTATACCGGAGGTTTCAACAAAATGGACAAAAAACACTTTATCGACACGGTAGAGCGGGAAGATATTGCCGAGGCGTTGGAAACGATATTGAACCTGATACCGGAGGGGTCTTGTGCCGACAAGGAAAAACTGTTTGAAATATTTGATAAAAACAGGAATTTTTAAACAGAGGCAATGCCGTCTGAAACTTGGTAACGGGCTTCAGACGGCATCCCGTTCCAACACCGCCAACACCGCCGCACCGTAACGTGCGGCTTTTTCTTCGCCTACGCCGTATACGGCGGCAAGCTCCGCCAAGCCTTCCGGCTGCTTGGCGGCAATGGCGCGCAGGGCGGCTTTGCTGAAAATACGGTAGGGTTCGGACTGTTCGTGTTTTGCCGTTTCGCCGCACCATCGGATCAGGGCGCGTATCAGGCGGCGTTTGCGTTTGGCGGCTTCATCGATGTCGTCTGAAAACGGACGGCAGACGGCGAGGATGTCCCGTCCGTATTTGGCGGCGCGTACGCTGCCCAAGCCGTGCACGCCTTCGAGGTCGGTTTCGGTTTCGGGCGTATCGGCAAGCATATCGGCAAGGCTTTCGTCGGAGAGGACGGAATGCAGGGCGCAGTTTTCCGCCCTTGCCCGTTCATACCGCCAGGCTTCGAGTTTTTGGCGCAGTTGTTGTTCGCGTTCGGTTTGCGGGCGGATGACCGCGTCGCGGCTAAAGCCGGCGGCGTTGCGGCAGACTTCGAGTATGCCGTGTCCGAAACGTTCGGTTTTGGCTTCGCCCAAGCCGTAGATGTCGTGCAGCCCGTTGAGGTCTTGCGGCATTTTTTCGACAAGGTCGCGCAGGGTTTTGTCGCCGAAAATCATATAGGCGGGGATGCCTTCGGCCTCTGCCTGTTTCATACGCCAAACGCGCAATGCCTGCCACAGGCGTTCTTCGCGTTCGGTACGCAGCCAGTTGTCTTTGAGGGTGCGGACGGCGGGCTTGTCGCGCTTGAGCGGACGCAGCATCACTCCGGTTTCGCCTTTGAGGACTTTTTTGGCGGCTTCGGTCAGTTGCAATGCCTGATATCGGGTAATGTTGACGGTGAGGTAGCCGAGACTGATGCACTGGCGGATGACGCTGCGCCATTCTTTGTCGGACAACTCCGCACCGATACCGAAGGTGGACAGTTGTTCGTGCCGGTTGCCGCGTATCCAATCGTCGCTTTTGCCGCGCAAAAGGTTGGTGATGTAACCGGCGGCAAAACGTTGTCCGGCGCGGTACACGCAGCTGAGTAATTTTTGCACCAACACCGTGCCGTCAAACCGTACGGGCGGATGCAGGCAGTTGTCGCAACGGCCGCAGGGTTCGGATTCTTCGCCGAAATGTTTGAGCAGCAGTACGCGGCGGCAGGCGGCGGTTTCGCAGACGGCAAGCATGGCATCGAGTTTTTGCATTTCGATTTGCTTTTGTACTTCGTCGCTGTTGCCTTCGGCAATCCGCTCGCGCAGCAACACCCAATCATTCAAGCCGTAACACAGCCAGCTCGCGGCAGGCAGCCCGTCCCGGCCGGCGCGCCCCGATTCCTGATAGAAATGTTCGACACTCCGGGGCATATCGAGATGGGCGACAAAGCGCACGTCGGGTTTGTCTATGCCCATGCCGAATGCTACGGTCGCCACCACGATAATATTGTCTTCATGCGTAAAGCGGCGTTGGTTTTTCTCACGCACGTCCATGCCCAAACCGGCGTGATACGGAATCGCGTTTAATCCGTTTTCACGCAAAAACCGCGCCACATCTTCAACCTTTTTGCGGCTTAGGCAATACACAATGCCGCTTTGTCCCGCCATTTCTTTGCGGATGAAGTCCAGCAGTTGTTTTTTGCCGTTGTTTTTTTCGATAACCTGATAATAAATATTCGGACGGTCAAAGCTGGAGACAAATTCGGGCGCGTCGTCCAAATGCAGATAATGCTTGATGTCGGCGCGCGTGGCGGCATCGGCGGTGGCGGTCAGGGCGATGCGCGGGACGTTCGGATAGCGTTCGGCAAGCATGCCGAGCTGTTGATATTCGGGGCGGAAATCGTGTCCCCATTGGCTGACGCAATGCGCCTCGTCAATGGCAAACAGGCTGACGGTTTGTTGGTCGAGAAAACGCAAAAAGCGGTCGGTAACCAAGCGTTCCGGCGCGACATAAAGCAGTTTCAGACGGCCTTGGGCAAGCTTGTCGGCAATCTCGCGCGCCTCGTCTGCCGATGTGCCGCTGTTGACTGCCGCCGCTTCAATCCCGGCCACATGCAGGCTGGCCACTTGGTCGTTCATCAGCGCAATCAGCGGCGATACGACAACCGCCACGCCTTCGCGCATCAGCGCGGGAATCTGGTAACACAAAGACTTGCCCCCGCCCGTCGGCATCAGCACCATCAAACTACCGCCGCCTGCCAAAGCATTGACGATAGCCTCCTGCCTGCCGCGAAATTCGGGATAACCGAATACTTCGTGCAAAATCTGTTTGGCGGTCGGTCGGTGCATGATGGTTCCGTGTCCGGTAAAGGGTGTGTCGGTTAAAGAAAGGGAATGCCGTCTGAAATCGGGATTTAGAAGAGTTTGCCCACTTCTGCCTCAATATCGCCGGCACGCATGAACGTTTCGCCGATCAGGAAGGTGTGCACGCCGCGCGCCCGCATAAATTCCACATCCGCCTTACCCGTAATGCCGCTTTCGGTAACGACGGTTTTGCCTTCCAGCGCGGGCAGCAGCGACAGGGTTTGGTCGAGTGAGACTTCAAAAGTCCTCAGGTTGCGGTTGTTTACACCCCACAACGGCGTGGTCAGGTTGCGGCACTTTTTCAATTCGCTTTCATCGTGCAGCTCGAGCAGGACGGTCATGCCCAATTCGTGCGCCACCGCTTCAAAGCGTTCCAATTGTTCCTGTTCCAGTGCGGCGGCAATCAGCAGGACGGCATCCGCCCCCCATGCGCGCGCCTGATAAACCTGGTATTCGTCGATGATGAAGTCTTTGCGCAGCACGGGCAGCGATACGGCTTCGCGCGCCTGTTTGAGGTATTCGGGCGAACCTTGGAAATAGGGTTCGTCTGTCAGTACGGACAAACACGCCGCACCGGCGTTTTCATATGCGCGTGCAATCTCGGCAGGATAAAAATCGGCACGGATTAACCCCTTGCTCGGGCTTGCCTTTTTGATTTCGGCAATGACGGCGGGCAGGTTTAGGCGGTGTTTGCCGCGTATCGAACCGATAAAGCTGCGGACGGGCGAAGCTTCTGCGGCAAGTGCGCGGATGTGTTCGGGGGAAACGGCGGCTTTTTGGGCGGCAACTTCCTGTGCTTTCGTGGCAAGGATTTTATTGAGGATGTCGGTCATGTCGTGTTCCGTATTCGTCCGGGGAAAGGGGGAATATTAGCATCAAACCGTTACCGCCTGTTTGTGCGGAAGCTGTCGAAGTAGGACAGGACGGTTTGCGGCAGCCATTGCAGGTGCAGCCTGCCGCCGGTGCTGCCGACAAAGCCGGCGTGTCCGCCGTGTGCCGGCTGGAACAGGGTAACGGCTTCGGACACTTCGTCCGGTGTCGGCAGCGCTTCGGGCGGCAGGAAGGGGTCGTTGGCGGCATTGAGCAGGAGCAGCGGTTTGGCAACGTGTTTGAGCAGCGGTTTGCAGGAAGTTCGGCGGTAGTAGTCGTGCCGGTCGGCAAAGCCGTGCAGCGGTGCGGTAAAACGGTCGTCAAACTCGCCCAATGTTTTGCACCCTGCGGCAAATGCCGTCTGAAAACCTTGGAGCGACCGTGCTTTGGGTATCAGGGTGCGGAGGAAGTAGCGCGTGTAGAGCAGCCGGGTGATGCCCCGGTCGAAGCGGCTGCCTGCCGCCTCTGCATCGACGGGGGCGGATACGGCGGCCGAGGCGTGCGGCAATGCCTTTTTGCCCTGTTCGCCCAAATATTTTGCCAGCGCGTTGCCGCCCAGCGATACGCCGACGGCGTATATTTCACGGTAACGCGCGGCGAGCGTGTCCAAAGTAAAGGCGATTTCGGCGGTATCGCCCAAGTGGTAGAACACCGGGGCGGTGTTCGCTACGCCGCCGCAGCTGCGGAAATGGACGACTGCGCCGTGCCAACCGCGGCTGCGTACCGCGAGCATCAGTTCGACCGCGTAATGGCTGCGGCTGCTTCCTTCCAAACCGTGAAACAGCACGACCAGCGGCACATCGGGCGAAATGCCGTCTGAAAAGTCGTAGGCGACTTTGGTTTTACCCGTGCTGTCGGGAAGCAGCTCACGGCGGTAGGCGGGCGCGGGGCGTTGCAGGAATTTGGCGGCCAGCGTGTCGGCATTGCCGTTGCGGAGGAAAAACGGTGTGTCCGGCGGTGTCAGAATCATAAGGTATCGGTCTTCTTGTTTTCAGACGGCATTGATGTTGCGGCAGCCCGTCCGGCCGGCGCGGATGCGGGGATGGCGCCCGGATATAGGCGCGGGAAAAGCGTTTGCCGGCAAAAGGCGGCGCGCCGGTCAGTTTTCCACGCGTTTGAAATGGCGCGGACGGAAGCCCAAAGCCGCCAGCGAGGCGAAATACAGGCAGCCGCCGACGGCAATCAGGATGCAGAGCTGCCCCGCTTTCCGCATTCCGCCGGCGTGCGCCCATTCAAACGGCAGGTAAGCCTGCGCCGCCCACAGTCCGCCGCCCATCACGGCGAGCGCAAGCAGCATTTTTGCCAAAAATGCCGCCCAACCCTTGCCGGGCCGGTAAATGCCGTGTTTGCGCAACAGGTAAAACAACAATCCCGCATTGATGCACGCGCCCAGACCGATGGCGAGCGAAAGTCCGGCGTGTTTCAGCGGGCCGATAAAGGCAAGGTTCATCAACTGCGTGCAGATGAGCGTGAAGATGGCGATTTTGACGGGCGTTTTGATGTTTTGCCGCGCATAGAAGCCGGGCGCCAACACTTTAATCACAATTAAACCGATTAAACCGAAAGAATAGGCAATCAGCGCGTGCTGCGTCATCTGCGCGTCAAACAGCGTGAATTCTCGGTACATAAACAAGGTTGCCACCAACGGGAACGACAACACCGCCAGTCCGACCGCCGCCGGCAGCGTCAGCAGCATGCACAGGCGCAAACCCCAGTCGAGCAGGGCGGAAAACTGTTCCGTATCTTGGTTTGCCGAGTGTTTGGACAAAGTCGGCAGCAAAATCGTACCGAGTGCCGCCCCCAGCACGCCGCCGGGCAATTCCATCAGGCGGTCGGCGTAATACATCCACGAAACGCTGCCCGATTGCAGATAAGACGCGAAAATCGTGTTGATTACCAAAGAAACCTGCGCCACGCTCACGCCCAAAATCGCCGGTGCCATCTGTTTCATCACGCGGTTGACCGCCGCATCTTTGAAACCCAGCTTGGGCAGTTTCAAAAAACCCAGTTTCGCCAGCCAAGGGAGTTGGAAGCCGAGCTGCAAAATGCCGCCGGCAAAAACCGCCCATGCCAGCGCGGTAACGGGCGGATCGAAATACGGCACGAAAAACAGCGCGAATACGATAAACGACACGTTCAGGAACGTGGGTGTAAACGCCGGAATGCCGAACTTATGATAAGAATTGAGTACCGAGCCGACAAAAGAAGAAAGTGAAATCAATAAGATATAGGGGAACGTAATCCGCAGCAAATCGATGGAGAGCTGAAACTTATCGGCATCTTTGGCAAAACCGGGTGCGGAAACATAAATCACCCAAGGCGCGGCAAGTATGCCCAGCGCGGTAACAATGACCAGTACAAACGACAGCATCCCCGCCACATGGCGGATAAACGCCTCCGTCGCCTCTTTGGAACGCGTTTCCTTATATTCCGCCAAAATCGGCACAAACGCTTGGGCAAACGCCCCTTCCGCAAACACGCGGCGCAGCAGGTTGGGCAGTTTGAACGCGACAAAAAACGCATCCGTCGCCATACCCGCGCCGAATGCCCGCGCAATGACCGTATCGCGCACAAATCCCAAAATGCGCGACACCATCGTCAGGCTGCCGACTTTTGCCAAAGCTCTCAGCATATTCATCATTGTTCCTCAACAGTCGTACCCGTTCGGGGCGGCGGCGCGTATTGTACGACAGAAACCGCTTCAGACGGCATCGGGTTTGATGCCGTCTGAAGCGGTTTCCCGAAACGAAAACTTCCTTTTCCGGCGGCAAACTGTATCAACACGCGGAAATGCAATAAAATAGCCGGATTCCGATTGATTTCCAACATCCATTTCCAACATCACGGAGAGCCGTATGAAATCCAGACATCTCGCCCTCGGCGTTGCCGCCCTGTTCGCCCTTGCCGCGTGCGACAGCAAAGTCCAAACCAGCGTCCCCGCCGACAGCGCGCCTGCCGCTTCCGCCGCCCCTGCCGGGCTGGTCGAAGGGCAAAACTATACCGTCCTTGCCAACCCGATTCCCCAACAGCAGGCAGGCAAGGTCGAAGTGCTCGAATTTTTCGGCTATTTCTGCCCGCACTGCGCCCACCTCGAACCCGTTTTGAGCAAACACGCCAAGTCTTTTAAAGACGATATGTACCTGCGTACCGAACACGTCGTCTGGCAAAAAGAAATGCTGCCGCTCGCCCGCCTTGCCGCCGCCGTCGATATGGCTGCCGCCGACAGCAAAGATGTGGCGAACAGCCATATTTTCGATGCGATGGTTAATCAGAGAATTAAGCTGCAAGAGCCGGAAGTCCTCAAAAAATGGCTGGGCGAACAAACCGCCTTTGACGGCAAAAAAGTCCTTGCCGCCTATGAATCTCCCGAAAGCCAGGCACGCGCCGGCAAAATGCAGGAGCTGACCGAAACCTTCCAAATCGACGGTACGCCCACGGTTATCGTCGGCGGCAAATATAAAGTCGAATTTGCCGACTGGGAGTCCGGTATGAACACCATCGACCTTTTGGCGGACAAAGTACGCGAAGAACAAAAAGCCGCGCAGTAAGCCCGTTTGAAAAATGCCGTCTGAAACTTGGTTTTCAGACGGCATTTTGATTGGGTTTAAAACGTAAAGCCCGTTTCCAGTTCTTCATCGCCGACCAGTTCGACCAAGAGCGCGTAGAGCGGGGCGAGTTCGGCATAACGGCGCGATACGCGGCGCAGATAGTTTAAGAAACGCGGGATTTCCGGACGGTATTTGTCTTTGCCGTCGCGGTAGTACAGGCGTGCGAAGATGCCTGCAACCTTCAAGTGCCGCTGCACGCCCATCCATTCGAACCGGCGGTAAAACTCGTCAAACGCTTCGGGGACGGGCAAGCCGGCAGCCCGCGCCTTTTCCCAGTAGCGGATAACCAAGTCCAAGACAAATTCTTCTTCCCATTCGATAAAGGCATCGCGCAACAGCGACACCAAATCGTAAGAAATCGGGCCGTAAAGCGCGTCTTGGAAGTCTAAAACGCCCGGCCTGCCGCGCGTCAGCATCAGATTGCGGACGATAAAGTCGCGGTGCACATAGACTTTGGGCTGCGCCAACAAGGGCGGCAGCAGCGTATCGACGGTTTGCCGCCAAAGCCGGCGTTGTTTGAATGTTAATTCGCGCCCCAATTCTTTTGCGACAAACCATTCCGGAAACAGGTTGATTTCGCGCAGCATCGTTTCACGGTCATATTCGGGCAAAACCCCTTCACGGCTTGCCTTCTGCAATTCGACCAGCTCGCCGACGGCCTCCAGCAGCAGCGCTTTGTGCGCCGTTTCGCCCTGTTCCTGAAGCATCGCGGTTAAAAACGTCGTATTGCCCAAGTCGTTCAATACCACAAACCCCAAATCCGCGTCCGCGTGCAATACCTGCGGCACATTGACCATATCAAACAGCTTCTGCACCTTCAAATAAGGCGCGACACTCATCTTGTCGGGCGGCGCGTCCATACAGACGACGCTGCCGCCGTCTGAAAACGTTGCACGGAAATAGCGGCGGAAATCAGCATCCGCCGCCGCGAAGGACAGATCGAAGTCCCGTTCGGGGTAAACGGTCTGAAGCCAATTTTTCAGTTCGGTTTGCCGTTGCATAACAGTATCCGGGCATTTCAGGTTACAATAAACGCTATTCTAACCGGTAAACCGACTTGAGGGGCGATTTTGGCTCGTTTATTTTCACTCAAACCACTGGTGCTGGCACTGGGCCTCTGCTTCGGCACGCATTGCGCCGCCGATACCGTTGCAGCGGAAGATGCCGACGGGCGTGTCGCAGAAGGCGGCGCGCAGGGCGCGTCCGAATCTGCACAAGCTTCCGATTTGACCCTCGGTTCGACCTGCCTGTTTTGCAGTAACGAAAGCGGCAGCCCCGAGAGAACCGAAGCTGCCGTCCAAGGCAGCGGCGAAGCATCCGTCCCCGAAGACTATACGCGCATCGTTGCCGATAAAATAGAAGGGCAGTCGCAGGTCAAGGTGCGCGCGGAAGGAAGCGTTATCATCGAACGGGACGGCGCAGTCCTCAATACCGATTGGGCGGATTACGACCAATCGGGCGACACCGTTACCGCAGGGAACCGGTTTGCCCTCCAACGGGACGATACGCTGATTCGGGGCGAAACCCTGACCTACAATCTCGAGCGGCAGACCGGCGAAGCGCACAATGTCCGTATGGAAACCGAACACGGCGGACGGCGGCTGCAAAGCGTCAGCCGCACCGCCGAAATATTGGGCGAAGGGCATTACAAACTGACGGAAACCCAATTCAACACCTGTTCCGCCGGCGATGCCGGCTGGTATATCAAGGCAGCCTCTGTCGAAGCCGATCGGGAAAAAGGCATAGGCGTTGCCAAACACGCCGCCTTCGTGTTCGGCGGCGTTCCCCTTTTCTATACGCCTTGGGCGGACTTCCCGCTTGACGGCAACCGCAAAAGCGGCCTGCTTGTTCCCTCACTGTCCACCGGTTCGGACGGCGTTTCCCTTTCCGTCCCCTATTATTTCAACCTCGCCCCCAATTTCGATGCCACGTTCGCGCCCGGCGTGATCGGCGAACGCGGCGCGGTCTTTGACGGGCAGGTACGCTACCTGCGGCCGGATTATGCCGGCCAGTCCGACCTGACCTGGCTGCCGCACGACAAGAAAAGCGGCAGGAACAACCGTTATCAGGCGAAATGGCAGCACCGGCACGACATTTCCGACACGCTTCAGGCGGGTGTCGATTTCAACCAAGTCTCCGACAGCGGCTACTACCGCGACTTTTACGGCAGCGAAGAAATCGCCGGCAACGTCAACCTCAACCGCCGCATATGGCTGGATTATGGCGGCAGGGCGGCGGGCGGCAGCCTGAATGCCGGCCTTTCGGTTCAGAAATACCAGACGCTGGCAAACCAAAGCGGCTACAAAGACAAACCGTATGCCCTGATGCCGCGCCTTTCCGCCGATTGGCATAAAAACGCCGGCAGGGCGCAAATCGGCGTATCCGCACAATTTACCCGCTTCAGCCACGACAGCCGCCAAGACGGCAGCCGCCTGGTCGTGTATCCCGGCATCAGGTGGGATTTCGGCGGCCGTTGGGGTTATATCCGCCCCAAACTCGGGCTGCACGCCACTTATTACAGCCTCGACCGCTTCGGCGGCAAAGCGTCCCGCAACGTCGGGCGCGTTTTGCCCATCGTCAACATTGACAGCGGCACGACTTTTGAGCGGAATACGCGGATGTTCGGCGGCGAAGTCGTGCAAACCCTCGAGCCGCGCCTGTTCTACAACTATATCCCGGCCAAATCCCAAAACGACCTGCCCAATTTCGATTCGTCGGAAAGCAGCTTCGGCTACGGGCAGCTGTTCCGTGAAAACCTCTATTACGGCAACGACAGGATTAACGCCGCCAACAGCCTTTCCGCCGCCGTGCAGAGCCGTATTCTCGACAACGCGACCGGAGAAGAACGGTTCCGCGCTGGTATCGGTCAGAAATTCTATTTCAAGGATGATGCGGTGATGCTTGACGGCAGCGTCGGCAAAAATCCGCGCAACCGTTCCGACTGGGTGGCATTTGCCTCCGGCAGCATAGGCGGCCGTTTCACCCTCGACAGCAGCATCCATTACAACCAAAACGACAAACGCGCCGAAAATTACACCATCGGCATCAGCTACCTGCCCGAGCCTGGCAAAGTATTGAACGCCCGTTACAAATACGGGCGCAATGAAAAAATCTACCTGCAGGCCGATGGCTCCTATTTTTACGACAAACTCAGCCAGCTTGACCTGTCCGCACAATGGCCGCTGACGCGCAACCTGTCGGCCGTCGCCCGCTACAACTACGGTTTTGAAGCCAAAAAACCGATAGAAATGCTGGCGGGTGCGGAATACAAAAGCAGTTGCGGCTGCTGGGGCGCGGGCGTGTACGCCCAACGCTACGTTACCGGCGAAAACACCTACAAAAACGCCGTCTTTCTTACCCTGCAATTAAAAGACTTGAGCAATATCGGCAGGATTCCCAAAGGTGCGATGGACATTGCCGTACCTGGCTATATCCCGAATCTGGACCTTTCAGGCAGGCGCAGAACGCAGCCGTAAACAGACCGAATCCCCGTCCTGTTCCAACGAACCTGCCGTCCACCGAACAACCCCGATTCCGCCGAACCCAAGTGCGGAATCCAACCGATAAGGAAATATCGATGAAGATAAAAAACCTGATGATAGCCGCCGCACTGCTGAGCGCGTCCTACAGCCAAGCGGCACCCCGTGCGGCAAAACCCGCACCTGCCGCCAAAGCCGCCAAGCCGGCGGAGACGGCACGCCAAGAAGCCGCCCAACAGGAAGGCGGCATACACTTTTCAGACGGCATCGCCGCCGTTGCCGACAACGAAGTCATCACACGCCGCAGGCTGGCACAGGCTGTTGCCGATGCCAAGGCAAACCTGCCCAAAGGCGTACAAATCAGCGATACGGCATTGACCGAACAAGTACTGATGCAGCTGGTCAACCAATCCCTGATCGTACAGGCGGGCAAACGCCGCAACATCCAAGCGACCGAAGCCGAAATCGATGCCGTTGTCGCACAAAATCCTGCCCTCAAAAACCTCAGCCCCGCCCAACGCCGCGAGCTTGCCGACAACATCATTGCCGAAAAAGTCCGCGAGCAGGCAGTGATGCAGAACAGCCGGGTAAGCGAGGCAGAGGTCGACCGCTTTATCGAACAGGCGCAGAAACAGGGCATTACCCTGCCCGAAGGCGAGCCGATGCGCCAATACCGCGCTCAACACATCCTGATTAAGGCCGACAGCGAAAACGCCGCCGTCGGTGCAGAAAGCACCATCCGCAAAATCTACGGAGAGGCTCGCAGCGGCACAGACTTTTCCAGCCTGGCGCGCCAATATTCGCAAGACGCGAGCGCGGGCAACGGCGGCGACTTGGGCTGGTTTGCCGACGGCGTAATGGTTCCCGCCTTTGAAGAAGCCGTCCGCAGCCTCAAACCCGGCCAAGTCAGCGCGCCCGTACGCACCCAGTTCGGCTGGCACATCATCAAGCTGAACGAAGTACGCGAGGCGGGCACGCCTCAGGAACGCGTCCGCAACGCCGTGCGCCAGTATATTTTCCAACAGAAGGCGGAGCGTGCGACCGCCGACCTGTTGCGTGACCTGCATTCCGGCGCGTACATCGACATCCGCTAAGGCGGTTTGAAGCAAAAAGCCATACCGATCGGGTAAAAGTCCGGGCGGTATGGCTTTTTGGATTTTGAGTTACTTTTACACCGTCATTCGTCATTCCCGCGCAGGCGGGAATCCGGTTATTCAAAACCGCAGAGATTTATCCGAAGCAACAACAATCTTTCCATCGTCATTCCCGCGAAAGCGGGAATCTAGAAACGAAAAGTAACAGGAATTTATCGGGAATGGTCGGAGTTTAAAGGTCTGGATTCCCGCTTTCGCGGGAATGACGATTCAGAAGTTACACGAAACTCAAAAAAACGAAACCGAACGAACCAGATTCCCGCTTTTACGAGAATGACGGGATTTTGGGTTGTGGTAATTTATCGGGAAAACAGAAACCCCTATGCCGTCATTCCCGCGCAGGCGGGAATCCGGTTATTTAAAACCGCAGAGATTTATCCGAAGCAACAACAATCTTTCCATCGTCATTCCCGCGAAAGCGGGAATCTAGCAACGAAAAGTAACAGGAATTTATCGGGAATGGTCGGAGTTTAAAGGTCTGGATTCCCGCTTTCGCGGGAATGACGGCATATCGGTTTCCGTGCGGACAGACTTAGACTCCCATCTGCGCGGGAATGACAGGATTTTAGATTGCGGGTATTTATCAGGAATGACGATTTAAAAGTTGCCTGAAACCTAAAAGCAACTGAAACGCAAAAACCAAATTCGCGCCTGCCGGGGAATGATGAAACAAAGAAGGCAGAAGTAAGGAATCAGGATTTTTTCCTTGAATCTGCGAAAATTATTCAGTAATTGAATGTTATTGTTTTACAATGCAGGCTTACGGTTGGGCAGCATATTTTCCGCATAAGTTGGAAAATGGCGGATTAATCGTAATTTCACGCTTTGTATTATATTAAACATAGGAATTTTAATGATGAAAAAATTATTGGCACCATCAGTACTTTCCCTGCTGGTAATCGCGGGGGGGGGGTAATTTCTAATTACTCGCTTGCAGCGACGAATTCTGATGAGACTGCGGTTGTTGCAACAAATTCTAATGGGACTTCGGTTGTTGCAACAAATGACGGAAAAACGGCAGATGCTGAAAACAAAAAACTGAAACGCGGTTTGGCGGCACAAGCCGCGTTAAGCGGTTTATTCCAACCCTACTCTGTTGGCAAGGCAAACGTTACCGCCGCTGTAGGCGGCTATCAGTCGCAATCCGCATTTGCCGTCGGTGTCGGTTACCGTTACAACGAAAAATTTGCAACAAAAGCAGGATTTGCCTTTGCACCCGGCGGCGGTGCGGCTTATCACGCCGGTGTCAATTTAGAATGGTAAGTGCCTCTAAATATTTGGCGGTAAAACATACGTTTATTAAACGGTAAGCGTGCAGG
Source organism: Neisseria lactamica NS19 (assembly GCA_000193795.2). GTDB lineage: Bacteria > Pseudomonadota > Gammaproteobacteria > Burkholderiales > Neisseriaceae > Neisseria > Neisseria lactamica_A. Next base: position 46,349 of record AEPI01000023.1, read on the forward strand.
CAATGCCGTCTGAAACCTGAAACAGGCTTCAGACGGCATTTTGACGCACGAAATCGGCAAATATGACGGAAATGGAAAATACCTATCTTGTCATTTCAAAATTTCAAAATCACAGCGTTATCTGACACAACAACAATTTTTCCATCGTCATTCCCGCGCAGGCGGGAGTCCGGTCATTCAAAATCACAGCGTTATCTGACACAACAACAATCTTTCCATCGTCATTCCCGCGAAAGCGGGGATCTAGAAACGAAAAGCAACAGGAATTTATCGGGAATGGCTGGAGTTTAAAGGTCTGGATTCCCGCTTTCGCGGGAATGACGATTCAGAAGTTACACGAAACTCAAAAAAAAACGAAACCAAACGAATCGGATTCCCGCTTTTACGAGAATGACGGGATTTTGGGTTGTGGTAATTTATCGAGAAAACAGAAACCCCTATGCCGTCATTCCCGCTCAAGCGGGAATCTAGGACGTAGAATCTAAAGAAACCGTTTTATCCGATAAGTTTCTGTACCGAAGAATCTGGATTCCCGCCTGCGCGGGAATGACGGCGTATAAGTTTCCGTGCGGACAGACCTAGACTCCCGCCTGCGCGTGAAGGACGGGATTTCAGGTTTCTGTTTTTGCCGGAGCTTGCCGTATCGGGCTTCAGACGGCATTGCCTGCCGTTGTACCCGCGGGTGCGGCTGCCTTGATGTAGTTGAGCGAGACAAACTGCTTTTCCGGGTCGAGTCCGGTAATTTTAAACAATGCCTGCGATTTGGGCAGCGCGTCAAACGGAATACCGGTCGCGCGCGTGACCAGCGGCAGGCCTTCGATGCGGACGAGGTCTTCTTTCAGAATCGTCGCGGTCAGTTCGCTGATGCCTTGCTGTTGCAGGTAAACCAGGCTCCAGTAGGCTTCCATTTGGCGTTGGAAGTCGGCGTAGGCTGTATAGGCGGCATCAAAGTCGCGCAGGGCGGCGAAAAGCTCGGCATCGCTGTTTTGATACAGCGGTTCGGCAGTGTCGTCTATCAGGCTGAGGAGTTGTTTTTGGTTGATGTAGTCGGCAGCGCGGCGCAGCGGCGAAGTGAACCAGCCGTAATGCTGCACGCCCATGCCGATGTGCGGCTCGGATTTGGTGCTCATGCGCACTTTGCCTGCCGGTTGGACGCGGAAGAGTCCGGGCAGCTCGTTGTCGTGGAGCATTTGCGCCCAAGTGCTGTTGGCAAGAATCATCATCTCGCTGACCAGCGTATCGATGGGCGAACCGCGTTCGCGGCGGACGACGGAGACTTTGCCTGCTTCATCCAATTCGATGCTGTAATCGTATTGCGGCGCGCGGTCGGGTTCGTATTTGCCGCGTGCTTTTTGCAGGGCGACGGCAAATTGGTGGAACCAAATCAGGTCTTGATGGTGGGCGAACATCATTTCGCCGGCTTCGTCCAAGCCCGCTTCGGCATTGAAATGCGGCTCGATGGCTTGGATGCGCAGGTTTTCGGCGATGTTGACGGCTTCGATTTTGCAGGCCGGTGCGCCGACGTTGAACTCGCCGTCCACATCGAAATAAATGCTGACGGCAGGACGGTATGCGCCTGCATCAAGGCTGAACGCGGCAATCCAGTTTTCGGGCAACATAGTGATTTTGCCGCCGGGGAAATAGACCGTGCTCAAGCGTTCCATGATGTTTTTTTCCATTTTGTCGCCTGGTTTAATGGCGAGCGACGGCGCGGCAATGTGGATACCGACGCGTTTCATGCCATTGCCCAAGTCGGTCAGACTCAAGGCATCGTCCACTTCGGTGGTCGATTCGTCGTCGATGGAAAAGGCGGTAACGTCGGCCTTGGGCAGGTCGGGCATTTCAGGAAGCGGAAAGTCGGGGAAGCCTGTTCCTTTGGGGAAGTATTTGATTTCAAAACCGTCTTGCAGGTATTGGGGAATGGACGTAATGCCGCCTGTTTTTTTCGCCAATTCGTAGGCGGAGGTTTTCAATGCATCGGCGGCTTTGGTAAAGGCTTTGTAGGTCAGCGACTGCTTGTCGGGCGCGTGTAAGATGGTTTTCAAATCCGCCGCGATTTCAGACGGCATCTCGCCGCGTTTCAAGGCTTCCGCCCAAGTGTCGATTTGCGCGTCTTGCTGTTTTTTGCGTTCGATGGCGGCAAGTGCCTGTTTCAAAGTTTCTTCGGGCGCGGCTTTGAACACGCCTTTGGCTTTTTTGTAGAAATACATCGGCGCGGCGTACAGCGCAATCAAGGTCGCCGCCAGCTCGGTTTTGGTCGGCGCATGGCCGAAATATTCTTCGGCAATCGCCTCGGCGGAAAATTCTTCTTCGCCGCACACTTCCCACAATAAATCGGTGTCGATGTCCGCCGCCTGTGCCTGCGCGTTTTCCAAAAACGCCGCCATATCGCCGTCGAACTCGGCAAAGACATTGTTTGCCTTCACTTTGGTGCGCTTGCCGTGTTGGGTATCGACTTGGTAGGTGGCGTCGTTTTTTTGGACGACGGCGGCCACTTTGAACTGGCCGGACTCTTCGTAAAAGATATTCATCGTGTTTCCTTTTCGGTTGAAACCCCGCCACTCGGACATCCGTCCTTCGGGGCGGTAGAATCGGAATTTATTTGCGAGGGTGCAACCCCTTCCAAATCAGGACGACACATAGGGCGGTGCTTTATGTGTCGTCCTGTGTGTTGAAACATTTTTCGGATTTTTCTGTGGAAACTCAAGCCGGCGATTTTAGCAGATTACCGAAAATGCCGTCTGAAAAAAGGTTTGGGGAGGGTTGGCGCGGCTTTGCGGTGCTTGCGTTATAGTGGATTAAATTTAAACCAGTACGGCGTTGCCTCGCCTTGCCGTACTATTTGTACTGTCTGCGGCTTCGTCGCCTTGTCCTGATTTAAATTTAATCCACTATACGTTTTTGACGGGGTACAATCGCCGTTTTTGAACGGAGGACGGAATGGGGAATACAAACCGTGTGTCGGAGCAGGCACGTTATGATGCCGAACGCCGGCAGGCAGACGAAGCATTGGCGGGCGTGTTTCCGGCAGTCAGTATCTTCGGCAGCGCGCGCACGCCGCAGGATCATGCGGATTATGCGTTCGCCTGCCGTCTGGCGCGGCGGCTGTCGGATTTGGGCATTGCCGTCATTTCGGGCGGCGGGCCGGGGATTATGGAGGCGGCAAACAAGGGCGCGTTTGCCGGGAAGTCGGTTTCGGTGGGGCTGAACATCGTCCTGCCGCACGAGCAGAAACCGAATCCGTATCAGGACATCGCCTTGCGGTTTTCCCGGTTTGCCGAACGCAAGGCGGTGTTTTTCCGCTATTCCCAAGCATATGTCGTGATGCCGGGCGGCTTCGGGACGCTGGACGAATTGTTTGAAATCCTGACCTTGGTGCAGACGGGCAAAGTGCCGCCGCGTCCGGTCGTTTTGGTCGGAAAGGCATTTTGGTCGGGTCTGGCGGCGTGGATAAACGCGCGACTTTTGGCGCGCGGCCTGATTTCCGAAGGGGCGGCTTCTTTGTTCGCCATATCGGACGACGAAGACGAAATCGTCGCGTATCTGTCGGAACACGGGCTTCAGACGGCATAGCGTCCCGAGAGTGATGTATAATTGCAAACAATTTGACAATTTTTGATGTCTTTTCCGAACAGGATGCCGATATGATCAACCCCATCGCCTCGCTTTCCCCCCTAGACGGCCGCTACGCCAAATCCGTTGAAGCATTGCGCCCGATTTTCTCTGAATACGGCCTGATGAAGGCGCGCGTCAAAGTCGAATTAAACTGGCTCAAAGCCCTGGCCGCCGCGCCGGAGATTGTCGAAGTGCCGCCCTTTAGTGCCGGAACGCTTGCCGAAATCGACAAAGTCATCGAAAACTTTTCATTGGAAGACGCTGCCGCCGTCAAAGCCATCGAAGCCACGACCAATCACGATGTCAAAGCCATCGAATATTGGTTGAAAAAACGTTTTGCCGAAGTACCCGAAGTCGCCGCCGTGGGCGAGTTTATCCACTTCGCCTGCACCAGCGAAGACATCAACAACCTGTCCCACGCCCTGATGCTGCAAGAAGCGCGCGAAACCGTCATCCTGCCCAAACTTGCCGAAATCATCGGAAAACTCACCGATATGGCGCACGAACTTGCCGCCGTCCCGATGATGAGCCGCACCCACGGCCAGCCCGCCACGCCCACAACACTGGGCAAAGAAACCGCCAATGTCGTGTACCGCCTGCAACGCCAGTTTAAAATCCTTCAGGCGCAAGAATTCCTCGGCAAAATCAACGGCGCGGTCGGCAACTACAACGCCCATATGGCCGCTTATCCCGATGTCGATTGGGAAACCCACTGCCGCAACTTCGTCGAAATCGGTCTCGGTCTGACCTTCAACCCCTACACCATCCAAATCGAGCCGCACGACTATATGGCGGAGTTTTTCCAAACCCTCAGCCGCATCAATACCATCCTGATCGACTTTAACCGCGACGTTTGGGGTTATATTTCATTGGGTTACTTCAAACAAAAAGTCAAAGCGGGCGAAGTCGGCTCTTCCACGATGCCGCACAAAGTCAACCCCATCGATTTTGAAAACTCCGAAGGCAACCTCGGCATGGCAAACGCCGTATTGGGTTTTTTGGCGGAAAAACTGCCCGTCTCACGCTGGCAGCGCGATTTGACCGACAGCACCGTCTTACGCAATATGGGCGTGGGCGTGGGCTATGCCGTGTTGGGCTTTGCCGCCCACCTGCGCGGTCTGAACAAGCTCGAACCTAACCCTGCCGCGCTTGCCGCCGATTTGGATGCCACTTGGGAGCTGCTCGCCGAGCCGATTCAAACTGTAATGCGTCGTTACGGTGTAGCCAATCCTTACGAGAAGCTGAAAGACCTGACGCGCGGTAAAGACGGCATTACGCCCGAAGTGCTGAAAGTCTTCATCGAATCGCTGGAAATCCCTACCGAAGCCAAAGCAAAATTGCTTGAGCTGACCCCTGCGTTGTATGTGGGCAAGGCTGAAGCGTTGGCGAAACGGATTTGAGTGCTTATTAAAACCGATGCCGTCTGAACGCGCGTTCAGACGGCATTTTTAAGATAACGGGACATACGGGGGCGATATTGATGCAAGCTGTCCGATACAGGCCTGAAATTGACGGATTACGGGCTGTCGCCGTGCTCTCCGTCATTATTTTCCACCTGAATAACCGCTGGCTGCCCGGAGGATTCCTGGGTGTGGACATTTTCTTTGTCATCTCGGGATTCCTCATTACCAGCATCATTCTTTCTGAAATACAGAACGGTTCTTTTTCTTTCCGGGATTTTTATACCCGCAGGATTAAGCGGATTTATCCTGCTTTTATTGCGGCCGTGTCGCTGGCTTCGGTGATTGCCTCTCAAATCTTCCTTTACGAAGATTTCAACCAAATGCGGAAAACCGTGGAGCTTTCTGCGGTTTTCTTGTCCAATATTTATCTGGGGTTTCAGCAGGGGTATTTCGATTTGAGTGCCGACGAGAACCCCGTACTGCATATTTGGTCTTTGGCAGTAGAGGAACAGTATTACCTCCTGTATCCTCTTTTGCTGATATTCTGCTGCAAAAAAACAAAATCGCTACGGGTGCTGCGTAACATCAGCATCATCCTGTTTCTGATTTTGACTGCATCATCGTTTTTGCCAAGTGGGTTTTATACCGACATCCTCAACCAACCCAATACTTATTACCTTTCGACACTGAGGTTTCCCGAGCTGTTGGTGGGTTCGCTGTTGGCGGTTTACGGGCAAACGCAAAACGGCAAACAGCAGACATCGAACGGAAAACGGCAGTTGCTTTCATTATTCAGCCTGAGCGCGTTGCTTATCTGCCTGTTTGCGATTGACAAACACAATCCGTTTATCCCGGGAATGACCCTGCTCCTTCCCTGTCTGCTGGCGGCACTGCTTATCCGGAGTATGCAATACGGGACACTTCCGACCCGCATCCTGTCGGCAAGCCCCATCGTATTTGTCGGCAAAATCTCTTATTCCCTATACCTGTACCATTGGATTTTTATTTCCTTCGCCCATTACATTACAGGCGACAAACAGCTCGGATTGCCTGCCGTATCGGCGGTTGCCGCATTGACGGCCGGGTTTTCCCTGTTGAGCTATTATTTGATCGAGCAGCCGCTTAGAAAACGGAAGATGACCTTTAAAAAGGCATTTTTCTGCCTTTATCTCGCCCCGTCCCTGATACTTGTCGGTTACAACCTGTACGCAAGGGGGATATTGAAACAGGAACACCTCCGCCCGTCGTCCGGTACGCCCGTTGTTGCGGAAAATAATTTTCCGGAAACCGTCCTGACCCTCGGCGACTCGCACGCCGGACACCTGCGGGGGTTTCTGGATTATGTCGGCAGCCGGGAAGGGTGGAAAGCCAAAATCCTGTCCCTCGATTCGGAGTGTTTGGTTTGGGTGGATACGACACTGGCAGACAACCCGTTATGCCGGAAATACCGGGATGAAGTTGAAAAAGCCGAAGCCGTCTTCATTGCCCAATTCTATGATTTGAGGATGGGCGGCCAGCCCGTGCCGAGATTTGAAGCGCAATCCTTCCTGATACCCGGGTTCAAAGCCCGATTCAGGGAAACCGTCAAGAGGATAGCCGCCGTCAAACCCGTATATGTTTTTGCAAACAATACATCAATCAGCCGTTCGCCCTTGAGGGAGGAAAAATTGAAAAGATTTGCTATAAACCAATACCTCCGGCCTATTCGGGCTATGGGCGACATCGGCAAGAGCAATCAGGCGGTCTTTGATTTGGTTAAAGATATCCCCAATGTGCATTGGGTTGACGCACAGAAATACCTGCCTGAAAACACGGTCGAAATAAACGGACGCTATCTTTACGGCGACCAAGACCACCTGACCTATTTCGGTTCTTATTATATGGGGCGGGAATTCCACAAACACGAAAGCCTGCTCAAGCATTCCCGCGGCGGCGCATTGCAGTAGCCTGCCTTATTGCCGGATATTGCCTTTAGCTGCCTATGCCGCCGGTTTGCCCTTCGGGGCGGCGGCGGTTTTTATTTTCCCTCCCCTTCGGGAGGGAATTTTGAATCAAAACCCCAATTGCCTTTCCAAGTGCTCCACCAGATTGTCATCCAGTTCCAAAGCCTGCGACAGGCGGACGAGGAAGACGGTTTCTTTCCGCGACAAATCGGCGCAGACCAGTCTTGCCGCCAGATAGGCTTCCGCCGCCAGCGCCTCATCGTTGCCGACGGCGGCGGCGATGTCTTCGATGCTTGCGGGAAGGCGGTATTCGGCGGCGAGCCATGCGGCGGTTTCAGGGTCTGTGCCGCTTTCCTGTTCGATAGTCCGGCGTTCGGCTTCGTCTATCATGCCGTCTGAAGCGGCGGCGGCTATCATGGTGCGCAATACGGTGCGGCTGTATGTTTCTTCCGTTTCTCCGGCGGGCTGGAAATCGCTTTGTGTTACGGTTGCCCGCCCTTTGTTTTGCTGCCACATCTGATAGCCCCGGTAGGCGAGGTAGCCCAAAGCGGCGGTCGAACCGATTTTGGTGATGGTTTTGCGGTTTTTACCGTTCAGCAGCATGGAGGCGACACCGGCAACCAGCGCGCCTCCGCCGAATGAATTGAGCGGGCTGTCGGAGAATGTGTTGCCTTTTTTTTGAACCGTGCTTAAGACTTGGTTGAGCAGCCGGGTGAAGTTCATGATTTTTCCTTTCTGTTGCGGTAAGGGCGGTATGTTTACCCTATCCTTTTAAACGGCGGCAGACCGGCCAATAATTGCTGCCCGTACCGCTGTGTTTTGATGCGGTTGTCGAGGATGGTTACGCGGCCGTAGTCTTGTTCGGTGCGGATGAGGCGGCCGACGGCCTGGATGAGTTTGATGCCGGCTTCGGGGACGGTGATTTCAATAAAAGGATTGCCGCCGCGCTGTTCTATCCAGCGGTTTTGGGTTTTTTCGATGGGGTTGTCAGGCATCGCAAACGGCAGCTTGGCGATGATGACTTGCACGCAGGCGGTGCCGGGCAGGTCGAGTCCTTCGGCGAAACTGTCGAGTCCGAAGATGATGCTGGCTTTGCCTTCTTCTATGGCCTGGTGGTGTTTTTGCAGGAGGACGGCTTTGGGTAATTCGCCTTGTACGAGCAAGAGCGGCAGGTAGTCTCCGGGCAGGCGCAGGGCGACATCCTGCATTTGTTTGCGCGAGGAAAACAGGACGAGTGTGCCGATGGCTTCGGTGGGCGAAATAAGCTTGGGCAGCCATTCGATGATGGCGGCGGTGTGGGCTTCGGGGTCTTTGGGGCTGGCGTATATGGGGGGGATGTAGAGTTCGCCCTGTTTTTCAAAGTCAAAGGGGCTTTTGAGGGCGAGGGTGGTGGTTTCGGGCAGCCATTGCAGCCCGGTTTGGCGCAGAATCAGGTTGAAGTTGCCCAAGGATTGCAGGGTGGCGGAGGTCAACACCGCGCCTGCCGCGCGCTGCCACAGGCTGTTGGCAAGGTGGGATGCGCTGCTGATGGGGCTGGCGTTGAAAATGTAGTCGTTTTTTGTCGTCGGCACGGCGGGTTATCCATTTTGCCAGCGGTTCTTCACCCTCGAGGGGGACAGTGGAGAGCAAATCCCAAACCGCGCTGATTTGTTCGATGCGGGCGATAAAAAGTCCGAACTCGCCGGTCAGGCGGTCGATGAGCGCGCTGTCTTGTTCTTTTTCGCGGCGCGCGGCGGAAAGCGCATCGTTCAGCCCGATAAGGTGTTTGAGCAGGCTGCGTGCGGCAATGGCGGTATTGGAAACGGTGGTTTCCAAGCCTTCGGGGATTTTACCGTCTTCCCACAGCCAAGTCGGTTCGCTGTTGGTCCGCCTGTCGTTTTCAGACGACCCCAGACTTAAAGACGGCTCTTCCGCCAAATGGAACTGCCATTCGTGCAGGCTGTCGAGCAATGATGCGGCGGCTTCGTCGGCGAGGTTGGCAAGTTCGGCTTTATCGGTCAGCGCGGCAATCTTGCCGGTCAGCTGCGGCAGTTTTTCCAGCGTCCAAACGGCCATATTCCATGAATGTTCGGCGGCAAAACGGCTGAGGGCTTTTTTGGGCAGGTGGTGCGCTTCGTCTATGCAATAGAAACTGTTTTCGGGCGCAGGCAGAATCACGCCGCCGCCCATGCTGATGTCGGCAAGCAGAAGATCGTGGTTGGCAACGACGACATCGACGGTTTCCAACATATCGCGTGCCAGGTAAAACGGGCATTCGGCACGGTTGGGACAGGCGGCTTTCAGGCAGCCGTGGCGGTCGTTGGTAACTTTGAGCCAAATCGCGTCATCGATTTTTTCCGGCCAAGTGTCGCGGTCGCCGTTGAACCGTCGGGCGGAAAATTCGTCGGCGATGTCGCGCAGCAGCTTCAATTCTTCCGGCTTGGGCTTGCTGTCCCACAACACTTCCGGAGCTTCAAAGCCCGTCAGGTTTTGTTGGGCGTTGCTTTGCGTCAGTTGGTAGAGTTTGTAGGGGCAGAGATAGCGGCCGCGTCCTTTGGCAAGTGCGAAGCTCAGTTCCAAACCGCTTTTTTCCACCAAAAACGGCAGGTCGCGGTCAACCAACTGCTCCTGCAAAGCCACCGTCGCGCTGCTCACAATCAGCCGCTTGCCGCGCGTTTGCGCCATGATGCCGCCCGCCAGCAGGTAGGCAAGCGATTTGCCCACGCCGGTCGGCCCTTCGATTACGGCAATGCTCTCACCCTCGCGTTTGGGTGCTTCTTCGCCTTCTTCACGCGTCAACGTCCGCGAAAAAGCGTTGGCAACCGCCGCAATCATTTCCCGCTGCGAAGCGCGCGGACGGAAACCGGGCAGGTTTTTGCCGATATTTTGGTAATGGTCGCGGATGGCGTTTTTTTCTAAATCGGTGAGCATGGTGTTTTGTACGGCGGTAGAAGTGGGCTTATAGTGGATTAAATTTAAATCAGGACAAGGCGGCGAAGCCGCAGACAGTACAAATAGTACGGAACCGATTCACTTGGTGCTTCAGCACCTTAGAGAATCGTTCTCTTTGAGCTAAAGCGAGACAACGCCGTACTGGTTTTTGTTAATCCACTATATTTTAACATTGCGCGGAAGCGGTACAATATCGTTGTCGGAATGGGGGAAGGTAAATCGTGCGGACGTGGTTGGTTTTTTGGTTGCAGCGTTTGAAATACCCGTTGTTGCTTTGGATTGCGGATATGCTGCTGTACCGGTTGTTGGGCGGTGCGGAAATCGAATGCAGCCGTTGCCCTGTGCCGCCGATGACGGATTGGCAGCATTTTTTGCTGGCGATGGGAACGGTGTCGGCTTGGGTGGTGGTGATTTGGGCATACCTGATTATTGAAAGTGAAAAAAACGGAAGATATTGAGTCATTCGGACACAATGCCGTCTGAAACGGAAGTTCAGACGGCATTTGTTTTAGGTTGCCGTACCGCTTAGGGAATACCGGCGACAGGATAGGCGGGACGGCCGCGGTGGTCTCGAAGGTAACAGGTTCTTTGACGATTCAGGTACTGTTCGATCGGTTGCCAATCAATCACCTGATCCGACTTCAACAGTGGGAAGCGGTCGATGTGTTTGATAATCATGGCTTGGGCGGTTTGCCGGAAGAAGGTACTCAAGAGAAATCCCCTAAATGTCTTGGTGGGAACTTAGGGGATTTGGGGGATTTTGCAAAGGTCTCGGGTTGGCATTCAGACGGTGTTTCTATTAAAAACGTACCTCAAGTTTGAAACGCATTGCAAAAAACACTGCTGTATATCCGTTCAAACAGCATTTTTTGACGAAGAATCAATATAGTAAATCATTGCATGGCGTGTTTTACCTTGCCTTCTATGATAAAATACGCGCATTTTTTGCAGAGCAGTTGTTTCAACTCATCATAAATATGAACAAAAACCCCACCTACATCAGTTTATTTAGTAGTGCAGGCGTTGGTTGCTATGGTTTTAAAACCAATGGTTTTGAATGTGTAGCAACCAACGAACTTTTAGAAAAACGCCTAAAAATCCAAAAATATAATCAAAAATGCCGCTTTGATTCAGGTTATATTGCTGGCGATATTACCCTGCCTGAAACCCAAGCCAAACTGTTTGCCGAAATTCGACGCTGGAATACTGAAATTGATGTTGTGATTGCCACACCACCTTGCCAAGGAATGTCGGTTGCCAACCATAAAAAAAATAATGAACTGGCAAGAAATTCTTTGGTCGTGGAATCAATCAAAATCGTTCGGGAAATTCAGCCCAAATTTTTTATTTTTGAAAACGTCAAAGCCTTTTTAAATACACCCTGCACCGATACCGATCATCAAGAAAAGCCGATTGAGGAAGCCATTTGGTCAAATTTGGGCGGATATTACAACATTCTATCCAACGTACTAAATTTTAAAGATTATGGTGCAAATTCCAGTCGTACCAGAACGCTGGTGATTGGCGTGCGAAAAGATATCCATCACATTACGCCGTACGATATTTTTCCCAAGCAAACACCGCCAAAAACCTTGCGTACATTGCTGGCTGACCTACCACCTTTAATGCAAATGGGCGAAATTAGCGATGATGATATTTACCATAGCTATCGTGAATTTGATCGCCGTATGTTGCCGTGGATTGCACAGCTTAAAGAAGGCGAGTCAGCTTTTCAAAATACTGATCCTGCACGCATTCCCCATCAAATTAAAAATGGTGAAATTATCTACAATCAAAACAAAAATGGAGACAAATACGCCCGTTGGTTTTTAGATCGTGAGGGTCCGTGCATCCATACCCGTAATGACATTTTAGCCAGCCAAAACACCATCCACCCCACTGAAAACCGTGTATTTTCCGTGCGTGAACTCATGCGTATGATGTCAATTCCGCCATCATTTAAATGGACGGCACAAGATGAAAAACAGCTTAATGCACTGTCATTTGATGAGAAAAAAACCTTTTTGAAAAAAGAAGAGCTGAATATCCGCCATTGTATCGGTGAATCTGTGCCAACCGCTGTTTTGGCCAATGTCGCACAAAACATCCAGGCAGCCTTGCAACAGTCCGAACTGTCAATGACGGAAATTCAAAATTTAATCAAACGAGAAAATTTATCCCTTGCCGGTAATCTCTACCGATTTATTGAGCAATATTTTGACGCATATCCATTCAGTCGGCTTTTGCAAATTGCTGAATACGCTAATGCTGCCCGTAGCGAAACGGCTGCTTATTTTACCCGTATTGATATTGCTTTCGGACTGGTTAATGCTCTTCCTGATTTCAAAAAGAAAAAAAACTTACGGATTTTAGAACCCTCTGTCGGCATTGGTAATTTCATTCCACTACTGGCAAAAAAATATGCAGACAAAGAAAAAGTTATTTTTGATTTGGTGGATATTGACTCAAACAGTTTAAATCTCCTGTCATTGCTGCTGAAAAAATTAAATTTAGGTAGTAAATTTGAGTTCAATATTATTCATCAGGATTTTTTAACCGCAACGCTGCCTGAAAACTATGATCTAGTCATCGGCAATCCACCATACGGCAAAGTTAAGGCAAGTGATAAAAATTTGGCACTATACCGTAAAAATGCTATCAATAAAGATACGCAAAATATTTTTTCATTTTTTATTGATAAGGCTCTGACGCTCAGTAAAACCGTGGCTTTGGTTGTTCCCAAAAGTGTGATTAACGCCCCCGAGTTTCAAATAACCCGACAACAACTTATCACAGCCAATATCAACCGCATTATTGATTACGGCGAGAAAGCATTTAAAGGCGTAAAAATAGAGACGATTGCCTTTATTGCCGATCAAACCGACAAAGACAATCAACATATTACGATAGAAAGCCATATCCAAGAAACGTTGATACAAAACTGTAAAAACTATTTTTTTTCTGATAATTTTCCCTATTGGTTGATTTATCGTAATAGTGAATTTGATCAAATTGCACAAAAATTGGAATTTAATGTATTTCAATCATTCCGAGATCGCCAAATTACCAAATCGCATACACAGAATAGTGGCAATGTTCGGGTTTTAAAATCCCGTAATATCGGTAACAATGAGATTATTGATATTGAGGGCTATGATAGTTATGTGGATTCAGTTGCCCCTTTTTCTGTCGGCAAATTCATTAACCGCAAAAATGTCGTGATGATTCCCAATCTGACTTACAAACCTCGGGCAGCATTTTTGCCTGAAAACAGTATTGCTGATGGCTCGGTTGCCCTACTGACAATGAAAAAACACGAAAAAATCCTAACCCAACGAGATCTCGCATACTATGCAACTCCCGAATTTGAGCAGTTTTACCGTGTTGCCCGTAATTATGGTTCTCGTTCAATGAATATAGACAATCATTCCGTGTTTTTTTTCGGATTGCTAAAAGATTAGAGGAGTAAAAAATGAATATGGAAAATTATTTTTCTAACTTAAATTTAGACATCAGAACACATAAACTCGGCACATTTACCGATCAAAAAGTAACCCCGGATGTATTATGTGCCGTAGCAGAATGTATCAGCGAATATGTTGAAAAGATTGGAGAAATATTTAGCATTAACGATATTCGTTATTCAGATTATGCCGAATATATCGCCACCGCCGTATTTAAAAAACCATCCATTGAAAATGCCGGTAGCGAATACGATAAATTTTTTTCACAACCGATTAAAATGCTGAGCTATTGTGGCGTATTAAGCGAAGAAAAGTTTTCTAGATCCTATCGGTACGGCGTACAGAATAATAAAATCCTGCAATATATTGCCAATCGTGAAAGAAATGCCCTAAATTTCATCCAAGCATTTAGTGAAAAATTATTAAAAGACAGTGATATTTATCCAAAATTTGCCGATTTTTTTGCCCAGCCTAATAAAAATACGTTTGAAAGTATGAAAACGGCGTTTACCGATCTTGTTATCCAAAACACACCCAAAAATACCGAAGTAGAAGTTCGCCGTATTTTTACCAAAATCATTAATCCATTGGCTTATAAACATAATACTTTTGGCACAAGAAAAGGGAGTATTTCCAATACCCCCATTACATTAGACGAGCTTTATTACAATCGCCTAAACTGGCGAGATAAAGGCAAAGAAAAATCGCTCACTCGCAAAGAAGCTCAAGCTCTATTTGCCGATAGTGCAAATGCCGCAAATTTGAATTATTTAGTTAATAAAGCCAAAAAATTTGTCAAAACGCTACACAAAACCAGCGAAGTTCAACGTTTTGATCCCACAGAAGCCAATCAGGCACATCATATTTTTATGGCAAGCGAATTTCCTGATTTAGCATCGCTGCCTGAAAATCTGATTTGCCTGACACCAAACCAGCATTTCAATTTGGCACACCCAAGCAATAAAACCGCCGTTATTGACAAACATTACCAGCGTATTTGCCTGATGGCGAAATTGGACAGTATTGAGCAAGATAACCGTGCTAATACAGGCAATTACGATTACCATGAATTTATTCATGTACTCAATACGGGATTTAATACAGATCAGTTTGATGTTTCTATGAGTTACGAAACATTGAAGCATCGTATTTTAATGTTTGATTTTTAAATAAATATTTTAAAAATAAAAAACACGAATCTCATGAAGCGGATTCGTGTTTTAAATTAGAATTTACATATTCGCACCAGCATCAAATTCTGCATGAAATTGAGATGGAATATTTGCTTTTATTGTTGAAAGATTTTGTTTTCCACCAGAAACAAAACCTAACTGAGATAGCATTTCAAAAAGCTTATTACAATTTAGCCTATATGCAATATTACCTACGCCTGCCGTAAATTTAAATCCTAGTGGCACAAAAATATTTTGTGCGTTACTTGAGAAAAACTGTATACGTCCCTCATCACCCCAAGCACCTTGCACACTATTTTTTTCAAAAACTAAATTTACATCATTAGGATGATTTGCCAAATAGCCGATAAACTTGTAAAGGTCCTTTTCATCACAATTGATTTGATGATTTCGACCTAATGTAATATTCATTAATTATCTCCTTAACAAATTAATTTTAATGATATATTCCTCAAGATTTTCATTTTATCAGTATCTATTGCTGAATTAAAAGAATTGAAACTCCTATTTCAACGTCCGGCCAAAAAATTCTCCGAGCTTGTCGCTGATTTGGTTGACATATTCAGGTTGAGACCTTTGCAAAATACCTCTCTTCACCTTTTCGCTGACAGTCGAAACCCAAACACAGGTTTTCGGCTGTTTCTCTCCCCCAATACCTCCTGATTCTACCCAAATCTCCCCTTAATTCTCCCCGGGCGACCGATAATCAGGCATCCGAGCCGCCTTTTAGGCGCAAACAGGCGCACTTAGCCTGTTGGCGGCTTTCAACAGGTTCAAACACATCGCCTTCAGATGGCTTTGCGCACTCACTTTGCTCAGTCCGAAATAGGCTGCCCGGGCATAGCGGAATTTACGGTGCAGCGTACCGAAGCTCTGTTCGACCACATAACGGGTCTTCGACAAATAGCGGTTGCGCTTCGTTTGATTTTCCGTCAGCAGACGGTTGCGGCGGGCTTTGCGCATAATGCCGTCCAGTAACTGATGGTCTTCCAGATGTTGCCGGTTTTCCTTGCTGTCGTAGCCTTTGTCGGCATAGACGGTCGTATCTTCGGCAATGCCTTCCAACAAAGGCGACAGGTGGGCATTGGCTGGGGTGATGTGCAGTTTCTCGATATAGCCTTCCTCATCGGTGCGGGTATGTTGTTTGTAACCGAGTCTGTAGAGGCCGTTTTTCTTTGTCTAACGGGCATCTTTATCTTTACTCGGTGCGGTTTGACTGCTGACTTGTCCTTCGTCATCGACTTTTATTTTTGCCGCGATGGGAACGGTGTCGGATTGGGTGGCGGTGATTTGGGCATATCTGATGATTGAAAGTGAAAAAAGCGGAAGATATTGAGTCATTCGGACACAATGCCGTCTGAAGCGGGAAACGGGCTTCAGACGGCATTGCCGCGCTTATGCGCCGGCGACGGGGCGGGCGGGGTAGCCGTGGGTATCGACCGAACAGGCAAACCGCCAAGGCGTGTGGACGGTGTCGGCGGACAGGTGGGCGAGTTCGGGGATGTGCCGTTTGATGAAAGTGCCGTCCGGGTCGGTGCGGTATGAGGCGGCGGCAATGTCGGGGCAGGTGTGCTGTGATGAGGCAAGCCGCCAGTTGCCTTGGTTGACCGCCGCATCGAAATCGGTCAGCTGTCGGGCAAACCATATCTCGCCTTCGCGGCGGGGGAGGTTTAAAACGTGGCAGAAAAAATCCGCGCTCAAGCGTCTCAGGGCGGGGTGGAGGCTGCCGGTTTTGTGCAAACAGCGCATAGAGGCATCGATAATCGGGATGCCGGTCTTGCCCTGCTGCCAGAGCGTCAGGAGCAGGGTGTGTTCCGGATTGCCGTCTGAAGGGTCGTCATCCGCGTGCCGCAGGGCGAGCTGGAGGAAAAAATCGCGGCGGATGATGTTGTCCGCCCACGCGTTCAGACGGCGTTCGAGGCTTTCCCGCGCGAGCAGGCGCGGCGAGATGCAGCCGGCACTCAAATACGCGCCCATCAGCGAAGTGTTTTTGCGCGAAGGGAAATCCTTTAAAACGGAGTAGGAAGCCGCCTGTTCGAGAAACCGCCGCCACTGCCGCCAAGCCGCCGTTTCGCCGCCGTTTTGCGGCAGGAAGATGCCGTCTGAAAGGGCGGCAGGCGGCGGGGCGGAAAGGTTTTCGGGGAAGGGTTGGCGGTATGCCGCGAATAGGTCCGGACCGGCGGGGGGCTGCTTGGAAAAGCGGTCGAGCCATATTTCGCGGTAGCGGTCGAAATCGGTGTGTGCCGTGCCGCCGTCGGGTATCAGGTCGGTTTTGCCGAAAACGGAACGGTCGTTGACGAAGGTTAACGCGATGCCGTGTTTGTCCAATTCGTGCCAAAGGGCGTTGTCGGCGAGTTTGTCGGCAAAAGTATGGGATTCGTCGGCGATGACGGTGCGGATATTGAGGCGGACGGCAAGGCCGACGAGCTCGGCAGGCGATGCCGCCGTGTAGAGCGGGATGCCGCGCCCTGCGAGCACTTGGGCAAGTTCGGCAGCGGATTGGCGGTAGAACGCGGCGCGGCGAGGGTTGTCTGTTTCGGCATCGTCAATCCAAATACCGATAACGGGCAAACCTTCGGCAACGGCGGCGCATAAGGCGGCGTTGTCGCAGATGCGGAGGTTTTGCCGGAACCAGACGAGCGTGTGTGCGGCGCGCGTGTCCGCATAAAGGGGGCGGGCGTGTTCAGACGGCATTTCGGCAGCCTTTCCTGCTGGCGATTTTTTCGTTCAGAAAATCGATGAAACTGCGGACTTTCGCACTCAAAAACGCCCTGTCCGCATAAACGGCATTCAGGCGGTCTGTCGGGACGGCGTATCCGGGCAGCAGCCTCACCAGCGAGCCGCAACGCAAATCGTGTTCCGCCGCCCAAAACGGCTGATAACCGATGCACGCGCCCGCCTTAATCATTTCGCGCATCATCAGCGTATTGTCGGTACGGATGACGGGGGTCAGTTCAAGCCGGTATTTTTTGCCGTCCGATTTGCGGGTGATGTCGAGTTTCTGCTGGTTGGTGTAGGTCGGCAGGACGGCGGGCAGCCCCGCCACTTCTTCCGGCGTTTCCGGTACGCCGTTGCGCCTCAGGAAATCGGGCGAGGCAAGCAGGGCAAATTCGATTTCCGCCAGCGGGCGCGCAATCAGCGACGGGGACAGGGTTTGGGAAACGCGCAACGCCAAATCCACGCCTTCGGCAATCAAATCGACGTGGCGGTTGTCCAAAATCAGTTCTAATGTTACTTCGGGATAACGTTCGCGGTATTCTGCCAGCCAGTTGCATATCAAGCTGCCGGCAAACCACAGCGGCATCGTTACGCGCAGCAGCCCCTGCGGTTTTTCCGTCCCTCCGGCGGCTTTTTGCGCGGCATCGTCGAGCGTGTCGAGCGCGTAACTGCATTGCCGGTAGTATTCTTCCCCGGCTTCGGTCAGGCTGAGGTTGCGGCTGTTGCGGTTCAGGAGTTTGGCTTGGACGGTGTTTTCCAAGTGGCTGACGTGTTTGCTTGCCATTGCGGTGGAGATGCCGAGCGCGTCGGCGGCGCGGGTGAAGCCGCCGCTTTGGACGACTTGGCGGAAAACCTTGAGGCTGAACAGGGTGTCCATATTTTCTTGTGTGGAAAAGTTGTATCAATAAAAGCAGTATATATTTGAAAAGGGGAAACATCTATACTCTACCGCCTGAAATGAAGATAAATATCGAAGGAGCTTTTATGTCCGATTGCTGCAACCGTATCCAACCTGTTCTGCTTTCTGTTTTGCGTATCGTAACCGCCTACCTGTTTTTGTTGCACGGTACGGCAAAATTCTTCGCCTTCCCCATTGAAATGGGCAGCGGTTCGCCCGGCGGGCTGATGCTGCTTGCCGGTATTTTGGAAATTGTCGGCGGCATTTTGCTGGTGTTGGGCCTGTTTGCGCGCCCTGCCGCGTTTGTTTTGTCCGGCCAGATGGCGGTTGCCTATTTTATGGCGCACGCTTCCGGAAATGCTTTGTTCCCGATTGCCAACGGCGGTGAGTCCGCAGTGCTGTTCTGCTTCGTATTCCTCTATATCGCGGCGGCGGGCGGCGGCGCGTGGTCGCTGGACAGGCTGTTTTTCAAGCGCAAAGCCTGAACCGTGCCGTCTGAAGCGTATTTTACGAATGTTTTTGAAAGGAAAAGAAATGACCCGTCAATCTCTGCAACAGGCTGCGGAAAGCCGCCGTTCCGTTTATTCGTTAAATAAAAACCTGCCCGTCGGCAAAGATGAAATCGTCCAAATCGTCGAACACGCCGTTTTGCACACGCCTTCTTCGTTCAATTCCCAATCTGCACGTGTGGTCGTGCTGTTTGGCGAAGAGCACGACAAAGTATGGCAGTTTGTTGAAGACGCGCTGCGTTCCGTCGTGCCTGCCGACAGTTTTGAACCGACCGCGCAAAAATTGAACCTGTTTAAGGCGGGTGCGGCAACTATTTTGTTTTATGAAGATCAAAATGTCGTCAAAGGTTTGCAGGAGCAGTTCCCTGCTTATGCCGCCAACTTTCCCGTTTGGGCGGATCAGGCGAACGCGATGGTGCAGTATGCCGTCTGGACGACACTTGCCGCGGTCGGCGCAGGTGCAAACCTGCAACATTACAACCCCTTGCCCGATGCGGCGATTGCCGAAGCGTGGAATATCCCCGAAAACTGGTTGTTGCGTGCACAAATGGTTATCGGCGGCATTGAAGGGGCGGCAGGTGAAAAGGCCTTTGAACCCGTTGCAGAACGTTTGAAAGTGTTCGGCGCATAATTTAGCGGTCAAAAAAATGCCGTCTGAAAAGGATTCAGACGGCATTTTCCGGTATCAGGCAACGAGTTTTTCGCATTCTTTGATACAGTCGAGGCAGGACTCGTAACAGGCTTTGCATTCCGCATGGTGGGCGGCGTGTTCTTTACAGGCTTTGGCACATTGTTTGCACGCTTCGAGGCACACTTTTGCCGCGCCGCGTGTCAGAGGGGAATTTTGTGCGGCAAGGTCGTGCACCGCCCCGCATAAGGCAAGCATCTGGCGCACGGCAACCGCGCAGTCGGACATAGACGTGTCGCCCTGGGTAAGCAGGGACAGGCAGTGTGTCAGGCAAACCTGTCCGGCATCCAGACAGTGTGCGGCAGTCTGGCGGACGGCAGTGTAGGCGGATGCGGCGGCAGGCTGCATATCGTGATGATGATGGTGGTGGTCGGCGTGGCCGTGCGCACGCGCGAGAGAGGCGGCGGAAGCCAGGGAGACGGCAGCGGCGCTGCCCAAAAATTGACGACGGTTCATAATGTTTCCTTTATGTTTCAAGAAAGTGGGGCAGGCACAAGGCACTCCCCCGCATACCGCCCCGAGTATGGGGCTTTTTTGAACAACCGGCTGATTTTGCCGGTGCGGGATTGTCGCACGGACAGGCAGGTTCGGCTATTCGGAAATTTAAGAAAAGGCGCGCCGCCCTGTTTCAAGATGATGCAAGATGGCGCACGGATATGGTAGCAGACAAGATGCCGTCTGAAAATCGTTTCAGACGGCATCCGTTTTCAAATCTTACAAACCCGGGAACATTCCTTTCATTCCCCTCATCCCCTTCGCCATACGCATCAGGTTGCCCAAGCCTTTCCCGCTGAACATCTTCATCATCTGCTGCATTTGTTCAAACTGTTTGAGCAATTTGTTCACTTCCTGAACTGTCGTTCCCGCGCCGGCGGCAATACGGCGTTTGCGGCCGGCTTTGAGCAGGGCGGGGTTGGCGCGTTCTTTTGGGGTCATCGAATTGATGATGGCTTCCACTTTGCCCATCGCCTTTTCCGCCGTGCCTTCGGGGATTTGTTTCGATATTTGGCCCAGTTCGCCCGGCATTTTCGACATCAGGTTTTCCAAGCCGCCCATATTGCGCATCTGTTGTATTTGTTCTTTAAAATCATTGAGATCGAAGCCTTTGCCTTTGTGCAGTTTTTTCGCCATTTTGGCGGCGGCTTCCTCATCAATACCTTTTTGAACGTCTTCAATCAGGGCCAATACGTCGCCCATACCCAAAATGCGGCCGGCGATACGGTCGGGGTGGAAAGGCTCGAGGCCGTTGATTTTCTCGCCGACACCGATAAATTTAATCGGTTTGCCGGTTACGTGGCGCACGGACAATGCCGCACCGCCGCGCGAATCGCCGTCCATCTTGGTCAACACGACACCGGTCAGCGGCAGGGCTTCATTAAATGTCTGAGCAGTGTTCACCGCATCCTGACCCAGCATCGCATCGATGACGAACAAAGTTTCCACCGGGCTGACCGCCGCGTGAAGGGCTTTGATTTCGTTCATCATCTCTTCGTCGATTGCCAGACGGCCGGCGGTATCGACCATCAAGACATCGTAAAAATGTTTTTTGGCATAATCGACGGCGGCAGTCGCAATCTCAACCGGTTTTTGGTTGGTATCGGACGGGAAAAAGTCCGCGCCGACCTGTTCGGCCAACAGGCGCAGCTGTTCAATCGCGGCCGGGCGGTAAACGTCGGCGGATACCACCAAAACCTTTTTCTTCTGATCGTTTTTCAACAGGCGGGCGAGTTTGCCGACGGTTGTTGTCTTACCGGCACCCTGCAAACCCGCCATCAACACGACGGCGGGCGGCGCAACCGACAAATCCAGCGTTTTGTTTTCCCTGCCCATCAGTTCGGTCAGGGCGTTGTTTACCACGCCGATAAATGCCTGATCCGGCGTCAGGCTGCCCACCACTTCCTGACCGAGGGCCTTTTCTTTGACGTTGTTGACGAACTCTTTGACGACAGGCAGGGCGACATCCGCCTCAAGCAGGGCGAGGCGGACTTCGCGCAAGGCTTCTTTAATATTGTCTTCGGTCAGTTTGGCCTGCCCCCGGATGTTTTTGAAGACATTGCTGAAGCGGCCGGTTAAATTGTCTAACATACTGGTCCTTGGTCTAAATAAGAATAGCTTGCCCCATCAGAGGCATTCTTTGTTAAAATAAAATCAAAATAATTTGATGCGGCTCGTGTGCCGGACAGCATATCGGCAAATCCGTCAAGGCTTGCCCGAAACGGGGATTTTACAATTCCAACGTTAAAAGTTCCAATATTTCATAAGCGGCCGCATACGGCGCAACAGCATAGATAGAGAAAGTCCACCATGCCGACAGTTTTCATCTTTTTGACGGTAGTTTATGCAGGATTGGGTGCATTTGCATGGCACTGCCAACAGCAGGGGCGCGGCCGGAATTACCCGTGGAAGACAGAATTGCCGGTTTTGGGCGCGGCATTGACCGTCCACGGCGCGGCACTGCTTATGCCGGTCATCCAAGACAAAATCATCATTATGGGCTTCGGTTATTCCAGCAGCCTGATTGTTTGGATGATGCTGTTTATTTATTTTGCCGGCAGCTTCTTCTATTCGCTGCGCGGAGTGCAGTTGCTGCTGTATCCTTGTGCCGCATTGATGTTGCTGTCAGGTTTGGTTTTCCCGGGAAAATTTTCAGGGTATGAAATTACCGACCTTCCCTTTATGCTGCATATCGGCACATCGCTGCTCGCATACGGGCTGTTCGGTATAGCAACATTATTGTCCGTTTTGACCCTGCTGCTGCACCGGAGCCTGCACCGCAGGAACTTCTCCAAGCTTGCAGGATTCCTGCCGTCGCTGCTCAGTTTGGAAAAACTCATGTTCCGAGCCATGTGGGCAGGTTTCATTCTGCTGACCTATTCCGTCGTCAGCGGAACATTTTTCGCCGAAGCCGTATTCGGCAAACCCATGACCTTTACCCATAAAACCGTATTCGGCATATTGTCGTGGCTGATTTACGGCGGATTGCTGCTCAAACACAGTATGACCGCGTGGCGGGGCAAAAAAGCCGCCATATGGACCATCATCGGATTTATCAGCCTGATGATTGCCTATATGGGAAGCAAGTTTGTATTGGAAATCATTTTGCAGAGATAAAAGACAAAATGCCGTCTGTCCCCGTCGGCGCACAGAGGGGCAGGTACAGCCTGACCGGAGCAGGACAAGATTGCAGCAACAGGCGGGCGCTTTCCCGTTTTTGCAAGACAGTTCGGATGAAAGTTTAAAAAT
>AEPI01000022.1 GCA_000193795.2 Neisseria lactamica NS19
CCGATAAAGTGCCGTCCGTGGGCGGCATCTTTTTTATAGGACGGGATGTCCTTAGTGGCGGGCTGTTGAACGGCTGCTTCCCAAGGGCATCCTGAGGTTTGCAACCGGCCTTATTCCGGTTGTCATTACAGGTGCCGATATGAAAATGGATGATAGGATGCTTACCCGGGCGGTGAGGGAGTTGGTTACCGTACGCGATTTCCTGCGTTTTGCAGTCAGTCGTTTTAATGAAGAGGGGCTGTTTTTTGGTCACGGCAGTGATAATGCTTATGACGAAGCCGCTTATTTGATTTTGCATACGCTGAATTTGCCTTTGGATGCTCTTGACCCTTATCTTGATGCAAGATTATTAAGAACTGAGAAAGAGAAGGTGTTGGCGGTTATTGAGCGGCGTGCCGTTGAACATATTCCTGCCGCTTATTTGACGCGGCAGGCTTGGCAGGGTGAGTTTGATTTTTATGTGGATGAGCGGGTAATCGTACCTCGTTCCTTCATTTATGAATTGCTGGGTGACGGACTCCGGCCTTGGATAGAATACGATGAGTTGGTGCATAATGCTTTGGATCTTTGTACCGGAAGCGGATGTCTCGCAATTCAGATGGCGTATCATTATCCCGATGCGCACATTGATGCGGTTGATGTGAGCTTGGATGCTTTGGAAGTGGCCGGGATTAATGTCGAAGATTATGGTTTGGAAGAACGCATCCGGCTTATCCATACGGATTTGTTTGAAGGATTGGAAGATACTTATGATTTGATTGTTTCCAATCCTCCTTATGTGGATGCAGAGTCGGTTGAGGCTTTGCCTGAAGAGTATTTGCACGAGCCGGAATTGGCATTGGGCAGCGGGGCGGACGGATTGGATGCAACCAGACAAATTCTTCTGAATGCGGCAAAGTTCCTGAATCCTAAAGGTGTATTGTTGGTAGAAATCGGGCATAACAGGGATGTATTGGAAGCAGCGTATCCGGAATTGCCTTTTACTTGGTTGGAAACCAGCGGGGGCGACGGTTTTGTTTTCCTGTTGACGCGCGAGCAGTTATTGGGTGAAGAGTGAGTTGGAGGAGAATGCCGTCTGAAGACGATTTGTTTTCAGACGGCATTTTTACGATACATTGTCTTGGGTTTGACGCTTGGCAGAGAAATCCTTACCATATTGTTTATAAGTTAATTGTTTTTTATATCGCTATCATAATGAAAAAATTATCTCGGATTGTATTTTCAATTGTACTGTTGGGTTTTTCGGCTGCTTTATCGGCGCAGACCTATTCTGTTTATTTTAATCAGAACGGGAAACTTACGGCGACGATGTCATCTGCGGCTTATATCAGGCAATATAGTGTGGCGGCGGGTATTGCGCACGCTCAGGATTTTTATTATCCGTCGATGAAGAAATATTCCGAACCTTATATTGTTGCTTCAACGCAAATCAAATCTTTTGTGCCTACCCTGCAAAACGGTATGTTGATTTTGTGGCATTTTAATGGTCAGAAAAAAATGGCGGGGGGCTTCAGTAAGGGTAAGCCGGATGGGGAATGGGTCAACTGGTATCCGAACGGTAAAAAATCTGCCGTTATGC
Source organism: Neisseria lactamica NS19 (assembly GCA_000193795.2). Classification (GTDB taxonomy): domain Bacteria; phylum Pseudomonadota; class Gammaproteobacteria; order Burkholderiales; family Neisseriaceae; genus Neisseria; species Neisseria lactamica_A. Next base: position 1,580 of record AEPI01000022.1, read on the forward strand.
CTTATAAGAATGGTTTGAGTGAAGGTACGGGATACCGCTATTACCGTAATGGCGGCAAGGAAAGCGAAATCCAGTTTAAACAAAATAAGGCAAACGGCGTATGGAAGCAATGGTATGCCGACGGCAGTATCAAGACGGAAATGGTTATGGTCAACGATGAACCTGTCAAGATTCTGACTTGGGATGAAAGCGGCCGATTACTCTCGGAGCTGTCTATCCGCCACCATAAACGCAACGGGGTGGTCTTGGAGTGGTATGAAGATGGTTCTAAAAAGAGCGAGGCTGTTTATCAGGATGATAAGTTGGTCAGGAAAACCCAGTGGGATAAGGATGGTTATTTAATCGAACCATGAATTTTGATGCCGTCTGAAGTAGCTTCGGGCGGCATTTTGTATGGATATATTGTTGACAATATTTTCTCAAAATCTGACGGTGGTATAATTTCGGGCTTTAATGGATATCTGCAAGGAGTAAGCCTGTGAACAATTCAGTCATTACCGTCATCGGCAAAGACCGCGTCGGCATTGTGTACGACGTTTCCAAAATTTTGGCGGAAAACCAAATCAACATCCTTAATATCAGCCAGCAGCTGATGGACGATTTTTTTACGATGATTATCTTGGTGGATACCTCGAAATGCCCCAAATTGCGGCAGAAAATGCTGGATTTGTTTGCGGAAGAAAGCAAAAAACTCGCGCTTGATATCCGTATGCAAAACGAAGAAATCTTCCAAGCCATGCACCGCATTTGATTTTAGGAACTCTAAAATTATGTCAAAAAATAAAATTAGTTTTAATGTAGCTGAAGAGAAATCTGCACGGCTGGCTGTTTTAATTGATGCTGATAATGCGTCAGCGCAAACCATTGATGCGATTTTAGAAGAAACAACTAAATTCGGTGAAGCAATGGTAAAACGCATCTATGGCAACTTTGTTGGTGACAACGGCAAATGGAAAGCCGTCATTAATGAGCATGCTATCAAACCTATGCAGCAATTCGCCTACACCACAGGTAAAAATGCCACTGACGGTTTTATGATTATTGATGCGATGGATTTACTCTATACCGGCCGTTTTGATGGTTTTTGTTTGGTATCTAGTGATAGTGACTTTACTGCACTGGCTATCCGGTTGAAGGAACAAGGTGTAACAGTTTACGGTTTCGGCAAAAAGCAAACGCCTGAAGCTTTCCGTAATGCGTGCAGCCAATTTATCTATGTAGAAAACTTGATGCCTGAACCCGCACAAAAAGAAACAGTAACTGATAAACTACAGAAACCAACAGAGAAACAGATTCAAACAGTCTCTCCCAAAAATGCTCAAGCTCAACCGAAAATTGCCGAACAACTTGAGAACAAACTACCGTTGGAGACTATACATAAAATTTTCGAACATGCGGATAGTGAATGGATGGCTATGACTGCATTCAGTGCTACTTGGAAACGCTTGCAGGTAGATTTTGACCCACGTAATTACGGTTGTAAGAAATATACCGATTTAGTGAAAAAATATTCTGATGTTTTTGATTACGAGATGCGAAAAACTGCTGAAGGCACGCAAGAGCATATGTATGTCAAGCTTAAAGTCTAATCGAAGGTCGTCTGAAAATATTTTTCAGACGACCTGCAAGAAAGGCCGAATCCCATGAACAATTTCCACAGTAATGAGATACTTGAAACCGTCAAAATGGTTGCCGACCAGAATTTTGATGTCCGCACCATTACCATAGGCATCGATTTGCACGACTGTATCAGCAGCAACATTGACGTGTTGAACCGAAATATTTACAACAAAATCACCACAGTCGGCAAAGACTTGGTGGCAACGGCGAAACACCTTTCCGCCAAATACGGCGTGCCGATTGTGAATCAGCGTATTTCCGTTACGCCGATTGCCCAAATCGCGGCGGCAACCAAAGCCGATTCTTACGTCAGCGTGGCGCAGACTTTGGACAAGGCAGCCAAGGCTATCGGCGTGTCCTTTATCGGCGGTTTTTCCGCACTGGTGCAAAAAGGTATGTCGCCTTCGGATGAGGTGCTGATCCGTTCCATCCCTGAAGCGATGAAGACCACTGACATCGTGTGCAGCTCCATCAATATCGGCAGCACGCGCGCGGGCATCAATATGGATGCGGTCAAGCTGGCAGGCGAAACCATCAAACGCACGGCTGAAATCACGCCCGAAGGTTTCGGCTGCGCCAAAATCGTCGTGTTCTGTAACGCGGTGGAAGACAATCCGTTTATGGCGGGCGCGTTTCACGGTTCGGGCGAAGCGGATGCTGTGATTAATGTCGGCGTATCGGGGCCGGGCGTGGTCAAAGCCGCGCTGGAAAATTCGGACGCGGTCAGCCTGACCGAAGTCGCCGAAGTTGTGAAGAAAACCGCCTTCAAAATTACCCGTGTGGGTGAACTCATCGGCCGCGAAGCCTCGAAAATGCTGGGTATTCCGTTCGGCATTCTTGATTTGTCGCTGGCGCCGACCCCTGCCGTCGGCGACTCGGTGGCGCGCATTCTTGAAGAAATGGGTTTGAGCGTCTGCGGTACGCACGGCACGACGGCTGCCTTGGCATTGCTGAACGATGCCGTGAAAAAAGGCGGCATGATGGCTTCCGGCTCGGTCGGCGGTTTGAGCGGCGCGTTTATCCCCGTTTCCGAAGACGAAGGTATGATTGCCGCCGCCGAAGCCGGCGTGCTGACGCTGGACAAACTTGAAGCGATGACCGCCGTCTGCTCGGTCGGTTTGGATATGATCGCCGTCCCCGGCGATACGCCTGCTCATACCCTTTCCGGCATCATCGCCGACGAAGCCGCCATCGGCATGATCAACAACAAAACTACTGCCGTGCGCATTATTCCGGTAACGGGCAAAACCGTCGGCGACAGCGTCGAGTTCGGCGGTCTGTTGGGCTACGCGCCTGTAATGCCGGTTAAAGAAGGTTCGTGCGAAGTGTTCGTCAACCGGGGCGGCAGAATCCCGGCTCCGGTTCAATCGATGAAAAACTGATTGCGGTTTTGATGGGGAAATGCCGTCTGAAAGGCTTCAGACGGCATTTTCGTTTATAGGCATTGGGTAAAATGTTTTAGAAAATAATATCTTGATTATTTTTCTTTTTTCAAAATACCGGATTCTGCAATTTTTTTGGCAATGTCTTTAGCCGACCTTTTCAGGATATCGCCGCTGTTTCCGCCAAATGCGCCCATTGCCAACATACCGTCGGTCTGAATATGACCGACAATTTTCCCGCTTTCTTTATCAACGAGAGTCGTGACGATTTTTGATGTTGCTTTGCCTGCGCCAAAACCAACCAAATAACGTAAGGCACGGTTTCCTTCATTAAAGTTTTCGATGTTGACATTAACATCCAAGTCATCGCCTACGGCGTAACCGAGTGCGGCTAATTCATGGTTTAAGTTTTGGATAAAAAAGCGCGCGGGTGTCAGATGGGATATGATCTTGGGAAAGATCGCGGATGGTGTAGCTACGGTAGCTTTTTTCTTTTTGGCTGAAATCAACAGTGCTGGTTGTCGAACAGGCCGATAAAGCCAATACTGATGCCGTCAGCGCGAGTAGTTTTTTCATAGTAAAAATTCTCTTCTTTAATGGATAAAATGCTTAAGTTTAAGCAAATCGATTATAAATCTTTTTTTTTTTTTCAATTTCTTACGATTGTTTCAATCTGATTGTCAGCCTGTTTGATCCATATAAACGCCAAAATGCCGTCTGAAGCCTTCAGACGGCATTTTCATTTGGACTTGATTACTCGATATAAGTGAATTTTGCACGTTTGATATTGCACATCAATTCGTAAGGGATGGTTCCGGCCGCTTCGGCAACGGTATTGATGTTGACCGTATCGCCCCACAGTTCGACCTCGTGCCCCAAACCTCCCTGAGAAGCGTCCAACTCGATGGTCATCATATCCATAGAGACTCTGCCGATGACCCGGGTCAATTTACCGTCGACGGCTACGGGGGAATTGCTTGGGGCGCGGCGCGGATAACCGTCCGCATAACCGCAGGCAATCAGACCGACGCGCGTAGATTTGCTGGTATAAAATGTTGCGCCATAACCGATAGGGGAGTGCGGCTGTAAAACGCGTTCGCCGAAAATACGGGTGGAAAGCCTCATCACGGGTTTCAGCCTGTCATCGTTTCCTCCGAACGGGGAAATACCGTATAACGCCAAGCCGGCGCGCCCCCAATCCCTGCGTGCTTCGGGAACATTTAAAATAGCGGCGGAGTTGGCAAGGCTTTCTTCGCCTTCCAGCCCTTCCGTACCCAAATCGAATGCTTCCATCTGTATTTCCGTCATACCGCTTTCGGGTTCGTCCGCGCAGGCAAAATGCGAAAACTTGACAATACTGTCCACATATTCCGACTGTTTCAATGCCGCATATGCCGAAGCGTAATCATGAGGGAAAAATCCGGTACGGTGCATCCCCGAATCCATTTTCAACCAGACCTTGACAGGTTTTTTCCAATGGCGGGCAAGCAAAGCCTCAAGCTGCCATTGGTTTCCGACTGCCGGCCAAAGCGAGTATTGCTCGACCGCTTCGTACTCCGCTGCTTCAAATACGCCTTCCAAAAGGACAATCGGATGAGTAATGCCGCTCTCACGCAGCCTGATTCCCTCGTCGATTGTCGCCACGGCGAAACCGTCTGCCAAGTCTGCCAGCGCAAACGCACATCTGACCGCACCGTGCCCGTATGCATCCGCCTTGACCACCGCCAACAGCTTGCCTCCGTGCATTTCCTTCAAAATCCGATAATTGTGCCTAAGGTTGCCCAACCTGATCTGCACGTTCAAAGGGCGCATAAATTCATTCCTTACCAAACAAGTGTTTATTAGCAAAATTAAGAAATCAATTAGGGAATTATAATCCAACGGCAAGGCTTTTAAAATATTAAAGACCCTTGTGTCTTCAAGCCGGAGCAGCAGTTTTCAGGTAGGAAGGCGGTTTGCTTTTCCTGATATAATCGCTTTCCCAAATATATAGTGGATTAACAAAAATCAGGACAAGGCGACGAAGCCGCAGACAGTACAAATAGTACGGCAAGGCGAGGCAACGCCGTACTGGTTTTTGTTAATCCACTATATACTCTATTTGTTAAAATCAATAATAAATACAAGGCAATCCAAATGAAAGAACTAGATAAAATCGATTTCCGCATCCTTAAGATCCTTCAACAGAATGCACGCATCCCGATGACGGAGCTTGCCGAGAAGGTAGGCTTGTCCACCACGCCCGTTACAGAGAGGGTGCGCCGTTTGGAGCGGGAACATTATATTTCCGGCTATCACGCCCACCTCAACCCCCATCTGTTGGGCAAACCGTTGTTGGTTTTTGTCGAATTGAAATTACAATCCAAGTCGGGCAACATTTTTGAAGATTTCAAAAAGGAAGTATTGAAAATACCGCAGATTATGGAGTGCCATCTGGTATCGGGCGAATACGATTATCTGATTAAAGTACGTTTGCCCGATATGTCTGCCTACCGCGATATGCTTGGCAATATTTTGTTACAACTGCCTGCCGCATCGGAGAGCAGGAGTTATGTTGTGATGGAGGAGGTCAAAGAAAATCCGGTTTTGGATTTGGATTGAATATTTCAGGCTAGCTATGTAGTTTGACCCCTGAATGAAACATAACAACAAAATATATGGCAGCGTGTCGTTTCAGATAAAAAAAATGCACACATTCAATAGAATGTGTGCCAAGTCTACAAAGGAGAAATAGAGGAGAAACTATTAACTGACTACTCGAACCAGCTAACGGGGCAAATTATGCCGTTATCAGCCATAAAAAGCAAGCGTTTTCTTGTTAAATTTCTTAAAGAATAGAATTCCAAACGATAAAAGTAATTAAATTTCAAAAAAGGCGGAGATAAAAAAATGCACACATTCGATTGAATGTGTGCCAAGTCTACAAAGGAGAAATAGAGGAGAAAAATCAAGCTGCATCAAGCAACTCAACGGCGGTAATTATCCGCCGTTTCTTACCCGTTGTCAATTATTTTCTGAAAATTTATCCGACCGATTCAAATTTTGCAAAAAACTTGCCCGATGGCTATCCGGTAACAAATTCCCTCAAAAACCCGTCAATCCACTTATTCAAAAAAATCATATGCTTTCATTGAAATAAACTTTTGATTTTTCTTTATCGGCTGTTGCTTTTGATTCGCTAAATTTGCTGAAATTCAAATTTAAATTCAAATCTTCCGGATGTATAGTGGATTAACAAAAATCAGGACAAGGCAACGAAGCCGCAGACAGTACAAATAGTACGGAACCGATTCACTTGGTGCTTCAGCACCTTAGAGAATCGTTCTCTTTGAGCTAAGGCGAGGCAATGCCGTACCGGTTTTTGTTAATCCACTATATTTTTTTGCAGGCATTGTGCGGGTAAATCGCCGTTTTGTCCCTTGTCAGGTTTTGTGCATATCGGGGAAAACCGAAATCGTCCGCACCTGCGCCGGTGTCGATTCGTCCCTTGCCATCTTGGGATATATCCAGCAAAATCGATGTATCGGTATTTTGATTTGTGTTTTGAGAAGATGACCCCGTTATTTAGAAAAGCCGTTTGGCTGCTGTTTGCCGTTTCGGTCTGTGCATTTGCCGGTTCTTTGGCGGCTCAGTATGTTTTGGGCATGGATCCTTGTGTTTTGTGTATCAGCCAGCGGTTATGCGTTTTGGCAACCGCATTGTGTGCGGCAATTGTGCTGGCGTGTAAGCCCAAGAGCAGGGTGGGTGGACTGTCGGGCGCAGTGTTTATCAGTATTCCCGCTGTTACGGGTATTTCTGTTGCGGCATATCAGTTGTGGTTGCAGTCGCTGCCGCCGGGTACGGCTCCTTCGTGCGGCGCGCCGTGGACGTTCCGCTTGAAAGGCTGGCCCCTGTTTGATTGGTTCGAGCCTGTCGTGCGCGGGTTCGGAAATTGTGCCGAACCGGATTATCTGCTGGGGGTTGCTTTGCCTGTTTGGAGCGTGGCGTATTTTCTGGCGGTTGTTCTGACGGTTTGGTGGGCGTGGGCAAGGGCTAAATAAATCAATGCCGTCTGAAAGGTTCAGACGGCATTGTCAGGATGCTTGTGCAAGACGGTATCAGTCTAAATTCAGTACGGCAGAAGTGTAAACGTCTTGTACGTCGTCCAAGTCTTCCAGCGCGTCAATCAGCTTCTGCATTTTGACGGCATCGTCGCCGGAGAGTTCGGTTTCGTTTTGGGCGCGCATCGTAACGTCGCCGTCAACGGATTTGTAACCTGCCGCTTCTAGAGCGGATTTCACGCCCGCCCAATCATTTGGCGCAGTGATGACTTCGATTGAGCCGTCGTCGTTGGCAACCACGTCTTCCGCACCGGCTTCCAAAGCCGCTTCCATCAGCGCGTCTTCATCAACGCCGGGTTCAAATACCAAATAACCTTGATGTACGAAGTTGAACGCTACGCAGCCGTCGGTACCCAAGTTGCCGCCGTTTTTGGTGAACGCATGGCGTACGTCCGCAACAGTGCGGGTTTTGTTGTCGGTCAGGCAGTCCACCATCAAAGCCGCACCGCCGATGCCGTAGCCTTCGTAGCGCAATTCGATGTATTCCACACCCTCCAAGTTGCCCGTACCTTTGTCGATGGCGCGTTGCACATTGTCTTTGGGCATATTGTTTTCGGCTGCTTTTTCCAGAGCCAGGCGCAGGCGCGGGTTCGCACCGGGATCGCCGCCGCCCATACGCGCCGCAACGGTGATTTCTTTGATCAAACGGGTGAAGATTTTGCCGCGTTTGGCATCCTGACGGGCTTTTTTATGCTGGATATTCGCCCACTTGCTATGGCCTGCCATAAATTTCCTTTCTTATTTCAAATAATTAATCTGTTCTTGTCAGATTTTTTACGGTCGGCATTTTAACATAAGTTGCAAGTACCCAAAATATCCTGTTTTATGCCGCGCCGTTGTCGATGCCGTCTGAAAACGATTTCCTCCGCTTTCCGCTTAAAAATAAAGAAATATTTTAATTGACGATATTTTACGGTATGATGGCACAGCTTTTCCCGGATTGTTGACAATTAAAGGCATTTGTTGCGGCAAATACGGTCTGCTCGCCGTGTTTCCTTATTGGAATGTCTTTGGGAAAGCAGTCATTTTAATCGTAAGATAAGGTTTATTTTATGGAAAATATATTGTCTGTTCTGGTGGGTACAGTCAATCGGTTTCTTTGGGACTACCTGCTGATTTATGCCCTTTTGGGCATCGGTCTGTTTTTTACGCTGTATCTCGGTGCGCCTCAGATTTTGAAGTTTGGCGCGGGGTTTAAATCCGTATTCGGCGGTTTGTTTGCCAAAAGGGATAAAGACGATAAGTCCTTATCGCAGTTTCAGGCGCTGGCGGTTGCCATATCCGCGCAAATCGGTACGGGTAACGTCGCCGGCGTGGCGACCGCCATTACCGCAGGCGGGCCGGGCGCGATTTTCTGGATGTGGCTTTCTGCCGTTTTGGGGATGTCCACGATTTTTGCGGAGGCACTGCTGGCGCAGAAATACCGCGTCGTCAGCCACGGCAAATATATCGGCGGGCCGGCATTTTATATTACGCACGGACTGACTCCGAAAATCGGTCGCGGCGCGGCGCGTTTTTTGTCCGGTTTCTTTTCCATCGCGTTGATTATCGCATTGGGCTTTATCGGCAATGCGACTCAGGCAAACTCCATCGCTTCTGCCGTTACCATTGCGTTTGATGTGCCTTCGCCTGCCGTGGGCATCGCGCTTGCCGTCTTGGCGGGTATGGTCGTCGTCGGCGGGGTAAACCGTATTGCCAATATCGCCCAGTTTGTCGTGCCGTTTATGGCGGTTGTTTATATTTTGTGCGCCGTCGTTATCCTGTTTGAATTTTCCGACCACATTGTGCCGATGTTCAACCACATCTTTACCGCCGCCTTCAATCCCGAATCCGTATTGGGCGGTGCGGCGGGTATCGGTATGCGCGAAGCCGTCCGTTTCGGCGTGGCGCGCGGACTGTTTTCAAACGAGGCGGGGATGGGTTCTACGCCGCACGCCCACGCGACTGCGGATGTGAAGCACCCTGTCCAACAAGGTATGGCGGCATTTGTCGGCGTGTTTATCGATACGATTTTGGTGTGTACGGCTACGGCATTGATTATTTTGCTGACTGATGCCAACCTTTCCGGCGAACAAGGCGCGGCGGTTACCCAATTCGCCTTTAATAAGGCATTCCCGGGCTTCGGTTCGCAATTACTTGCCGTGTGCCTGACTTTCTTTGCCTTCACCACCATCATCGGCTGGTATTATTTCGGCGAATCCAATATCCGCTTCCTGTTCCGGGGCAGGCATTTGGGTATTTACCGTGCGTTGGTTTTGTGTGCCATCGTTTTGGGCACGCTCGGCAAAGTCGATTTGGTGTGGAATTTGTCGGATATGTTCAACGGTTTTATGGTTATCCCCAACCTGATTGCCTTGTTCTTGCTGCGTAAGGAAATCCGCGCCATTTATGATGATTATCTGATGCAGCAAAAAGCGGGACGGGATTTGTCTTATCAGTATGAATTTCACGAATTCCACGATAAGCAATAATGTCCGGCAAATAGAAAGCCTCCCTGCCTTCAGGTTTGGGAGGTTTTTGTGTTTCAGACGGCATATCGGGCGATACCGCCGCCGGATGCGGGCAAATGCCGGATGGAGCCGGTACTTCCTTGACCACCCCGTAGGTTTATAGGGATAATCCTCAAGTGGCAGGTAAGCGTCCTTAATATTATAATCAAAGAAATGTTTGATTATAATCAAGGCAATACTTACCAAGCCCAATATATTTTTAGCGGCATTATTTTTGAATCATTGCAGAATTGATAGTTATCATTGGTTTTCTTATTGCCGACGTTAATTTTCCTGTTTTGCGAACCATATTATGGGAAATAAATCTCAATATTGATATTTTCGGCTTATGTCACGTTTTATAATGAATGTGATTATTTAAAAAGAATGATAAATTGATATTTAAATTGTCCTGATACTAAAAATACAGAGGTGTAAGATGAATAATCAAACTTCATCTAAATCGCAGTACTTGTCCAATAGCAATTATTGGATTTTTAGTGCGTATTTTTTTGTTTTCTTCTTCATTATGGCGACCTGTTATCCTTTTTTGGGGATTTGGCTTGGCGATATCCATGGCTTGAAGGGTGAGGAGGTCGGTTACGTCTTTTCATTTATGTCCCTCTTTGCTTTGCTTTTCCAGCCTGTTTTAGGTTTTTTATCGGATAAATTAGGCATTCGGAAGCACCTTCTTTTAATACTTGCAATATCACTTCTTTTCTATGCGCCATTTTTTATTTATGTTTTTGCACCATTGTTAAAAACCAATTTATGGCTGGGCGTTATTTTGGGTGGCGCATATATGGGGTTTGTGTTCCAAGCGGGATCGCCGGCATCAGAAGCCTATGTTGAACGTATCAGCCGGTTAAATGGATTTGAATATGGCAGGACAAGATTATTCGGGGTGTTGGGTTGGGCAATTTGTGCCTCTATCGCCGGCAATTTGTATAGCTCGCAACCCAATGTGGTTTTTTGGCTTGGTTCTGCCGCTGCCATTGTTTTATTGGTCCTTATTTTTCTTGCCAAAATAGACGGTAATAATGCGGCTCAAATAGAGAATGATTCAAGGGGGGACAATAACCCTATTACATTAAAACAAGCTTTAAGGCTTTTTTCCCTGCCCCGGTTTTGGGCCCTATTGACTTATATTGTCGGAGTTGCCTGTATTTACGATATTTTTGACCAACAATTCGGCAATTTCTTTAATATGTTCTTTGAATCTAAAGAGCAGGGGGTGAAATTCTTTGGTTATGTGACGACGGGCGGCGAACTGTTAAATGCGGTAATTATGTTTTTTGTGCCTTTGCTGATTAACCGTATAGGGTCAAAGAATGCGTTATTAATTGCAGGCTCGATTATGAGTATCCGTATCTTGGGGTCGTCTTTTGCGTCAGAAACATGGCATGTGATTGTGTTGAAAATACTGCATATGCTTGAAGTACCATTCTATTTGGTCGGGGTTTTCAAATATATCGCCGAGGTGTTTGAGGTACGTTTTTCTGCGACCATTTATCTGGTTTGTTGCAACTTTTCAAAACAGATCGGCAATATGATTTTATCGCCTGCAATAGGAACTTTATACGATAAGTATGGCTTCCAATTTACCTATCTTATCTTAGGCTGTATTGCTTTTGTATTTACATTGGTTTCTGCATTTACCTTGGCTGATACCAAGAAATTAATGAGCAATATTTCAAATTAGGAGGATAAAAATGTTATTAGCGAATTATTATCAAGATCCTGCAATCACGAGAATCAATGCGTTGCCGCACCATAGCTATTTTATCCCTTTCGATAAAAAAGATAAGGTAGATCAATTCTCTAGGGAAAATTCTTCGTTTTTTACATCATTAAATGGAATGTGGCAATTCGCATATTATCCGAGTATGCGGGATTTGCCTGAAAGTCCGGACGAAATTGCTTTTACGAAACAAATCAATGTGCCTTCAAATTGGCAGAATCACGGGTTTGATGCCCATCAATATACTAATATTAATTATCCTTTCCCCTTCGATCCGCCTTTTGTTCCTTTAGAGAATCCTTGCGGGGTATATCAAAAGCAGGTCAATCTGAAAAAGAATATAAATAAGCGGTATTTATTAGTCCTTGAAGGGGTTGATTCCTGTTCTTATATATATGTAAACCATCAATTTGTAGGATATGGTTCTATCAGCCACAGTACCAATGAATTTGATATTACCGATTATCTTCACGATGGTGAAAACACCCTTACCGTATTTGTCCTGAAATGGTGTGCCGGAAGCTACTTGGAAGATCAGGATAAATTTAGAATGTCGGGAATTTTCCGAGATGTATATTTATTGGAAAGGGAGCATCACTATTTGCAAGACTTGAATATTCGAACCGTGCTTTCTGAAGATTTATCATTGGGGCAGATTTGTCTGGATTTAAATTTTGCGGGGGATGCGGGGGATGTCGGAGTGTCATTGCTTGATACGGACGGGCAAATTGTTCAAGCGGGCAGCGCAATCTCGACAGATAAACAACGGATGCAAATCCGCCTTGATAATATTCCTTTAACCAAATCTCGACTTTGGAATGCAGAAAACCCCGCCCTCTATACTTTGGTATTAAACACAAAAGAAGAAATCATTACCCAGAAGATCGGATTCCGCAGGGTAGAGGTCAAAAACGGGGTATTGCTGCTTAATAATCAGCCTATTAAATTCAAAGGGGCAAACCGGCACGATAGCGATCCCAAAACGGGATATGCCATTTCTGTCGCTCAAACGGTGACTGACTTGTCGTTAATGAAGAAACATAATATTAACGCGATTCGTACCGCGCATTATCCGAATTCACCGTGGTTTTGCGAGCTTTGCGATAAGTATGGTTTCTATGTAATCAGTGAAAGCGATATTGAAAGTCATGGGGCGGCATTCCAAGCAATTTCGCATCCCGAACCGAGTATCTTTCTGAATGTGGAAAATCCGAATGAAGAGCCGCGTATTCGCCAACAAACTATTGACAACTTCTGTTATTTTGCCCGAGAACCATTGTATCGGGCGGCTTTATTGGAGCGGACTAAAGCAAATATAGAACGTGATAAGAACCGCAGTTCTATTTTAATTTGGTCTTTAGGCAATGAATCAGGGTATGGTGAGAATTTCGAATATTGTGCAAAATGGGTAAAAGAGCGGGATTCGGATCGATTGGTTCATTACGAAAGCAGCATTTATCAGCATTCTGCGCATCAAAATGACACCGGGCATTTAGATTTATACAGTGAAATGTATTCCGACACAGAAGTAATCGATGCCTATTTTGCCGATCATTCACAAACGAAAAAACCATTCTTATTATGCGAATATTCTCATGCAATGGGAAATTCAAATGGGGATATGGAAGACTATTTCCAAACATTTAACAAATATTCGGGCTGTTGCGGGGGATTTATTTGGGAGTGGTGCGATCATGCCCCATATATTACCCCGACAAAATTAGGATATGGCGGTGACTTCGGCGAAAAAATCCATGATGGGAATTTCTGTGTGGATGGCTTGGTTTCGCCCGAACGCGTCCCGCACAGCAACCTGTTGGAAGTAAAAAATGTCAACCGGCCCGTACGGGCAAACTTGCGCGGTGAACAAATTGAGTTATATAACTATTTTGATTTCACTAATTTAAGAGATATTCTTTGTGTCAAATATGAATGGGTGAAAAATGGCCGGATAACCGGGACGGGAACATTGGCGGTTGATTGCGAACCCCATCATTCTCAAATCTTACCGATTCAGCTTCCCAAAGAACGGGAAGGGTTGTTATGGTTGAACCTATATTACTGCGCTTCCCGGCAAACTGATTTATTGCCGGTGCGGCATCATTTCGGTTTCGATCAAATTATTTTTAGTAAGGAATACACTCCTGCCATAGGATCGGATAAAGATGATTGCCCGCCGTTGGAAATAACCGAAACAGTGAAACAAATCGTTGTTCGGAACAATCGATATTATTTTGAATTTAACAAGCTTACGGGGATAATTGACGAAATTAAAGTCAATAATCAGGCTTTCATCCATAAACCGTTGGCTTGGAATATTTGGCGGGCGCCGACAGACAATGACCGCCTGATTCGTTCCCAATGGCAAAATGCCGGCTATGACCAGATGTATTCCAAGGTTTACGATATTTGCGCGCATCGGCAAGGAAACGGTGTTGTTGTGTTTGTGAAAAGTGCATTGGTTGCGAATGCAAAATCAAAAATCATGACATTGGAAACACAGTATCTGCTATTTGGAAACGGTAAATTAGATATTAAAACAAATGCTGTTTTCCACGAGCATTTGCCATTCCTGCCCCGTTTCGGTTTGCGCTTTTTCTTAGACGAACAGAAAACACCTTTTACCTACTTAGGTTATGGGGCGGGTGAAAGCTATATTGATAAACATCAGGCAACCAAACTTGGTATTTATTCGACAACGGCAGGGGAAAATCATGTCGGTTATCTCAAGCCTCAAGAGAACGGCAGCCATTATGGATGCTTTTATGTTCAAAACGATATGATTCGGGTAGAGTCGGGGCAGCCGTTTAGTTTCAACCTATCCCCGTATACGCAAGAAGAACTGGCGCAGAAAAAACATTCTTATGAATTGGTTTGTTCCGGGTATGATGTATTGTGTATCGACTATAAGATGAGCGGTATCGGTTCGAATTCTTGCGGGCCTAATTTGAAGCCGCAATATCGTTTGATTGAAAATAACATCAATTTCGATATAAGTATCCGGTTATAGGGATATATGCCAACCGCAGCAAAAACCGCCTTTATTACAGGCGGTTTTTTGTGGCTTTAGATAACTGTTTGTTTATATATTGAAATTTTTATACAAAAAGTATTTTCGCGCGGTTTGTCTGATTCGGGGAAATATTTTGAAAATTTTTAGTGTTTTCTCGATACGGAAAATATAGTGGATTAACAAAAATCAGGACAAGGCGACGAAGCCGCAGACAGTACAAATAGTACGGCAAGGTGAGGCAACGCCGTACTGGTTTTTGTTAATCCACTATAATCTTAAGGCAAGCAAGTTGGAAGGGGCTTATTTTATCCTTGTAAAGTTTATATATTTCGGCAGCGCAGTATTCTGCCCGCCGCCTGTCAAGCCGTTCCTGCCGTCGGGGCGGAGGGGCGGCGTTATCGTAAAATCTTCCGGGGTGCGGGCTTTGCGCGGCATCTGCCTGGAAATGTGTATGTTAAAATCTGTTTTTTCTTTTCAGACGGCATTTTATGTTGAATCCATCCCGAAAACTGGTTGAGCTGGTCCGTATTTTGGAAGAAGGCGGCTTTATTTTCAGCGGCGATTCCGTGCAGGCGACGGAGGCTTTGCGCCGCGTGGACGGCAGTACGGAGGAAAAAATCATCCGTCGGGCGGAGATAATCGACAGAAACCGTATGCTGCGGGACACGTTGGAGCGTGTGCGTGCGGGGTCGTTCTGGTTGTGGGTGGCTGCGGCAACGTTTATGTTTTTTACCGGTTTTTCCGGCGCGTATCTTCTAATGGACAATCAGGGGCTGAATTTCTTTTGGTTTTGGCGGGCGTGTTGGGCATGAATACGCTGATGCTGGCAGTATGGTTGGCAACGCTGTTCCTGCGCGTGAAAGTAGGGCGGTTTTTCAGCAGTCCGGCGACGTGGTTTCGGGGCAAAAACCCTGTCAATCAGGCGGTGTTGCGGCTGTATGCGGACGAATGGCGGCAGCCTTCGGCGCGTTGGATTGCCGGAGCGGCTTCGCACAGCTTGTGGCTTTGCACATTGGGCGGGATGCTGGTGTCGGTATTGCTGCTGCTTTTGGTGCGCCAATATACGTTCAACTGGGAAAGCACGCTGTTGGGCAATGTCGCTTCGGTACGCGCGGTGGAAATGCTGGCGTGGCTGCCGTCAAAGCTCGGTTTTTCCGCGCCGGACGCGCGGGCGGTGGTCGGAGGCCGTCTGAACGGCAATATCGCCGATGCGCGCGCGTGGTCGGGCCTGTTGGTCGGCAGCATTGCCTGCTACGGCATCCTGCCGCGCCTGCTGGCTTGGGCGGCGTGTAAAATCCTTTTGAAAACAAGCAAAAACGGATTGGATTTGGAAAGACCCTATTATCAGGCGGTCATCCGCCGCTGGCAGAACAAAATCGTCGATGCGGATACGCATCAGGAAACCGTGTCCGCCGTTTCGCCGAAAATCGTCTTGAACGATGCGCCGAAATGGGCGGTCATGCTGGAGACCGAGTGGCACGAAGGCACATGGTTTGAGGGCAGGCTGGCGCAGGAATGGCTGGATAAGGGCGTGGCGGCGAATCGTGAAGAAGTTGCCGCTTTGGAAGCCGAGTTGAAACAGAAGCCGGCGCAACTGCTCATCGGTGTGCGCGCCCAAACCGTGCCGGACCGCGGCGTGTTGCGGCAGATTGTGCGGCTTTCGGAAGCGGCGCAGGGCGGGGCGGTGGTGCAACTTTTGGCGGAACAGGGGCTTTCAGACGGCCTGTCGGAGACGTTGGAACATTGGCGTAACGCGCTGACCGAATGCGGCGCGGCGTGGCTGGAGCCCGACAGGGCGGCGCAGGAAGGCCGTCTGAAAGCCGGCAAACACACCTGACTCGCCCTACCAAGCCGCCATTCTGAAAAACCGTTTGAAAATCTGTTTTTTAAAAAAAATAGGCATTCCGTTGATGCAACCCCGATTAATCGGACAAAATACCTTTATATTCAATGTTATCAATTTCTACCCGGACGGAAATAAGCGGCTTTTCCCTTGCAAACGGACGGAATCGACCGGGCATTCAAACACAGCTAAAAAATATGATGGATAAACAACCTCTTTCCCTAGCCGTCGTCGGGCACACCAATACCGGCAAAACTTCGCTTTTGCGTACCCTGTTGCGCGACAGCGGGTTCGGCGAAGTCAAAAACGCCCCGTCCACCACGCGTTATGTCGAAGAAGCCGCGATTGCCGACGGCGGCGACACGCTGCTGAACCTGTACGACACGCCCGGACTCGAAGACGCGGGCGGCGTTTTGGAATGGCTGGAAACCCATACGGATACGCGTTCAGACGGCATCGAGCGGCTGCAGCAATTCCTCGGCAGCCACGGCGCGTATCACGATTTCAACCAAGAAGCCAAAGTGCTGCGGCAGCTTTTGCACAGCGATGCGGCGTTGTACGTCATCGACGCGCGCGAGCCGGTTCTCGGCAAATACAGGGATGAACTGATTATCCTGTCGTGGTGCGCCAAACCGATTATGCCCGTGTTCAACTTTACCGGCGGACAGCTTCCCGAAGCGTGGACGGCTATGCTGGCGCGGAGAAACCTGCACGTTTTCGCAGGGTTCGACACTGTTGCCTTTGATTTTGAAGGTGAATTAAATCTATGGAACAAACTTGCCACTATGCTGCCGCAACAAGGCATCATCGACCGCCTGACCGCCGCCCGCCGCCGCGAATGGACGCGTTTGGACAAAGAAGCGCGGCACGAAATCGCCGACTTTTTAATTGATGCCGCCGCGTTCAGGCAGGAAGTGGGCGAAAACGGCGATACAGCCCCCGTGTTGCGCGAGATGCAGGCAGAAATCCGCCGGCTCGAACAGCAGATGCAGCAGCGGCTGTTTGCCCTCTACCGCTTCTACTACAACGAAATCGACGGCGGCGACCGGATGCCGCAAGCCTTCCGCCAAGACCCGTTCGACAGCGAATTGCTCAAGCAATACGGCATCCGCACCGGCACGGGCGCGGCAACCGGCGCACTCATCGGCTTGGGGCTGGACATCGCCACGTTCGGCGGTTCGCTCGGCTTGGGTACGGCAATCGGCGGTTTTTTGGGCGGCATCCTGCCCAATACCCGCACCATTTCCGACAAACTCGCCGGCCGCCAAACCTTACACATAGATTCCGAAACCCTGACCCTACTCGCCGCCCGCGCCCTCGGTTTGCTCCACGTCCTGCAAACGCGCGGACACGCGGCGCAATCGCAAGTCGGGTTGCACAGCCTTAAAGCCCCTTGGATGCCGGACAAACTCCCGCCCGAACTCCACAAAGCCCGCAGCAGGTGGAAATGGTCGTCCCTCAATACGCACCGCCCCGAAACCAGCCGCGCCGAACGCAGGGAATATGCGGAGAAGCTCGGGATACGTTTGGCGGGCAAATAATGCCGTCTGAAGCCGGTTTGCGGCTGCCGGGCGGGCGTGCAATCGGGACGGGGTGCTGCGGACGGCGGTAAAAAAACGGGTTCTGCAACATACAGAACCCGTTTTCCGATGCCGTCTGAACGCTTCAGACGGCATTTTTCCGCATCAAAATCACAGGGTGCGTGCCACTTCGACGATGTCGAAGCATTCCAGTTGGTCGCCTTCCATAATTTCATTGAAGCCTTTAATCATCAGGCCGCACTCGAAGCCCATACGGACTTCTTTAACATCGTCTTTGTAGCGTTTCAAAGACGACAGCTCGCCGGTATGGATGACCACGTTGTTGCGGATGAGGCGGATATGGGAATCGCGTTTGACCACGCCGTCGGTAACCATACAGCCTGCAATGTTGCCGACTTTGGAAACGCTGATGACCTGACGGATTTCGACCGTGCCGGTAACCTGTTCTTTCTCTTCCGGGGAAAGCATACCGCTCATCGCCGCCTTCACGTCGTCGATGGCATCGTAGATGATGTTGTAGTAGCGGATTTCCACGTTTTCATTTTCGGCAAGTTTGCGCGAAGAGGCATCTGCACGCACGTTAAAGCCGATAATGAACGCCCCGGACGCGATGGCCAAGTTGACATCCGATTCGGTAATGCCGCCCACGCCGCTGTGCAATACGTTCACTTTCACTTCGTCTGTGGACAGTTTTTTCAAGCTGCCCGCCAAAGCCTCGTAAGAACCTTGCACGTCTGCCTTGATGATGACCGACAAAGATTGGGCTTGGGTTTCGCCCATATTGTTGAACATATTTTCCAGCTTCGCCGCCTGCTGTTTGGCAAGGCGCACGTCGCGGTATTTGCCTTGGCGGAAGAGGGCGATTTCGCGCGCTTTTTTCTCGTCCGCCAACACCATCGCGTCTTCGCCTGCGTTCGGTACGTCGGACAAGCCGAGGATTTCGACGGGGATAGACGGACCGGCTTCATTGATGGCTTTACCGTTTTCGTCAACCATCGCACGGATTTTACCGAACGCGGTACCGGCCAGCAGCATATCGCCTTTTTTCAGCGTACCGCTTTGTACCAAGAGGGTGGCAACCGCACCGCGGCCTTTGTCCAGACGGGCTTCGACGATAATGCCTTTTGCAGGTGCATCGACCGGGGCGGCCAGTTCCAAAACTTCGGCTTCGAGCAAGACGGCTTCGAGCAGCGCGTCGATGTTTGTCCCTTTTTTGGCGGAAACGTCGATGAATTGAACCGTGCCGCCCCAATCGTCGGGGATGACTTCGTGTTGGGTCAGTTCCTGACGGATGCGTTCGGGATTGGCTGTATCTTTATCGATTTTATTGACGGCTACCACAATCGGAACACCTGCCGCTTTGGCGTGGGCAATCGCTTCGATGGTTTGCGGCATCACACCGTCGTCTGCGGCAACCACGAGAATCACGATGTCGGTCGCTTTCGCGCCGCGGGCGCGCATAGCGGTAAACGCTTCGTGGCCCGGGGTATCCAAGAAGGTAATCACGCCGCGCGGCGTTTTGACGTGGTACGCGCCGATGTGCTGCGTAATGCCGCCCGCTTCGCCCTGCACCACTTTGGCGCGGCGGATGTAGTCCAGCAGCGAGGTTTTACCGTGGTCGACGTGCCCCATCACGGTAACCACCGGCGGGCGCGGCAATGCTTCGGCTTCCACCGCTTCCGCGCCCTCGTCCAAGAATGCTTCCGGATCGTCCGCTGCGGCAGGTTTGCCGATATGGCCGAGTTCTTCCACCACGATCAGGGCGGTGTCTTGGTCGATGGATTGGTTGATGGTTACCATCATGCCCATCTTCATCAGGGCTTTGACCACTTCCACGCCTTTGACCGCCATTTTGTGTGCCAAATCGGCAACGGTAATGGTTTCGGGAACTAAAACTTCGTGTACGACAGGTTCGGTTGGCGCTTGGAAGGCGTGCTGGTTTGGCTCGAGTTTGAGTTTTTTGCCTTTTTTACCGCCGCGTACGCGCTCGTCGTCGCCGTTGCGGGCATTGTTGCGGTCGCGACCGCCTTTCGCACCTTTGCCGCCTTTGCCTTTGGCATTGCGGCCTTGACTTTCGTCGTCGCGGTTGCGGCGGTCTTCTTTTTTGGCTTTTGCCGGGTTGGCAGGTTTGTTTTCGACGGCCGGAGCGGCTGCCTGCGGTTTCTCGGCAGGCTTGGCGGGACGCTGTCTGCCGGTTTTGGCTTCCTGTGCGGCTTTTGCCTGTTGTTCTGCCTGTTGTTTCATGGCTTCACGGCGCGCCTGGCGTTCCTGTTTCTCTTTCAACAGTGCTTCCTGGTGGGCGCGAAGTGCGGCGGCGCGCCGCGCCTCTTCGTCGCGTTGCGCCTGTTCTTCCGCGCTGACCACGGGTTGCGGAGCGGCGGGTGCGGCAGGTTTCGCCGGTTTTTTGGCATCTTTGCCTTTGCCGCTTCGCTCGTGTTTCGGCTTGGCGGCTTTTTCTTTGGATTCGGCGGGTTTTTCAGACGGCATTTTGCCGGCTTGGGCTTTTTCTGCTTTGCTTTCTTCGGCGGGTTTGGTTTTCGCCGCAACGGCTGCGGTTTCGGCTTTTGCTTTGGCGGCGGGGGATTCCTGCTCGGCAGGTTTGGCTTTGCCGCCGGCTTTTGCCGCTTTCAGTTTTGCCGCTTCCGCTTCCGCCTTGGCGCGTGCTTCTGCGCGTGCGGCAGCTTCGGCTTGGGCTTTTGCCGCGTCTTCTGCCGTCTGCTCTGGCTGAGCAGGTGCGGCTTGGATTTGGGCGGCTTTTACCTGTGCTGCCAATTCTTCGGCAGAAGGAATGTTGACAGTGCGTCCGCGTTTGCGTGTTTCGACTTTTACGCCGTCGACGGTGCTGACTTCGGTTTTGGTGCGGCGGATGCTGATGGTGCTGCTGTTGCCGCCGTTTTTCTTGGTCAGATAGGCGTTTAGAAGTTGTTTGTCGTCCAGCGTCAGGGAATCGCCGCCGCCGGTTTTGCCGACACCTGCTTCTTTTAATTGTTTCAACAGGTCTTCGACGGGGCGTTTCAGTTCGGCGGCAAATTGTTCTACGGTTGTGTTATTCATCTGTACCCCCTTTTATTTGTCTTCGGTAAACCAGTGTTCGCGCGCGGTCAGGATGACGGCTTTGGCGGTTTCTTCATCGATGCCGGTAATTTCAATCAGCTCATCGACGGACAGTTCCGCCAAGTCGTCGCGTTCGGTAATGCCGGCTTCGGCAAGGTTGCGGAGCATATCCGCATCCACGCCTTCGAGGTTGCGCATATCTTCGGACACTTCGCCCAGTTTTTCTTCGGCGGCAATCGCCATCGTCAGGATGGCATCGCGGGCGCGGTTGCGGAGCATATCGACGATTTCTTCGTCAAATCCTTCAATGGCAAGCAGTTCGGCGGCAGGAACATAGGCGACTTCTTCCAATGTTGCGAAACCTTCCTGAACCAGTACGTCGGCGGTTTCTTCGTCCACGTTCAAGTGATCCATAAACAGGCGGCGGATGGCGGCATCTTCTGCCGCATTGCGTTCGTCTGCCTCGGCGGAAGTCATAATGTTGAGCTGCCAGCCGGTCAAATCGGAGGCGAGGCGCACGTTTTGACCTCCGCGCCCGATGGCGAGCGCGAGCTGGTCTTCGGCAACGATGACATCGACGGCGTGTTTGTCTTCATCGATGACGATACGGCCGACTTCGGCGGGCGAGAGCGCGCTCATCACGAATTGCGCGGTTTCGGGCGACCAAAGGACGACATCGATGCGTTCGCCGGACAATTCGTTGCTGACTGCGTTGACGCGCGAACCGCGCACGCCGATACAGGTGCCTTGCGGATCGATGCGCTGGTCGTTGGCTTTGACGGCAACTTTGGCACGCTGGCCCGGGTCGCGGGCGACAGCGCGGATTTCAAGCATACCGTCTGCAATTTCAGGTACTTCATTGGCGTACAGTTTGACGAGGAAATCGCCGGAAGTACGGCTCAGGATGATTTGTTTGCGGCCGGTGTTGCCGATTTCTTCGACGCGCAGGAAGAGGGCGCGGATGCGGTCGCCGCTGCGGAAGTTTTCGCGCGGAATCATTTGGTCGCGCGGAATCAGCGCATCCAGTTTGCCGGCGACGACTTCGACGATGATGCCGTGGCGTTCGACACGTTTGACCGTGCCGGCAACGATGTCTTCCCGGGTGGCGAGAAATTCGTTCAGGTTTTGTTCGCGTTCGGCATCGCGGATGCGTTGCAGGATGATTTGTTTGGCGGTTTGGGCGGCTTGGCGGCCGAAGCCTTCGTTGGGCAGCTGCTCTTCGTAGTATTCGCCGATTTGGATGGCGGTGCCGGGGATTTCCTCTTGGATTTCCTCGATGGTTTTTTCTACGTCGGGGTAAGTGTAGTCTTCGTCGGCGACAATCAGCCAGCGGCGGAAGGTTTGGTATTCGCCGGTATCGCGGTCGATTTGTACGCGCACGTCCATATGTTCGCGCCCCGCTTTTTTCTTGGCGGCGGTAGAGAGTGCGAATTCCAGGGCTTGGAAGACGACTTCGGCATCAACGTTTTTTTCGCTTGCCAGTGCTTCTGCCAGTTGCAACATTTCACGGCTCATTTTGAATATCTCCAATATTGTTGTGTTTTAGAATTTGAATTCGGGGCGCAGGCGGGCTTTGTCGATGTTGTCCAACCCGATTTGCACGGTTTTGCCGTCGAAGGAAACGGCGACGGTATCGTTTTCGCAGCCTTCGATTTTGCCGATAAAGTTTTTCTGTCCGTCTATCGGCAGGCGGGTTTTGATTTTTGCCTGCTGACCGGCAAAGCGTACGAAGTCGGCGGCTTTTTTCAGAGGACGGTCGAGTCCGGGACTGGAAATTTCCAGGTTTTTGTAGTCGATGTCTTCCACCATAAACACGCGGCTCAAATGGTTGCTGACGGTTGCGCAGTCTTCGACGGTAATGCCGCCTTCTTTGTCGATGAACACGCGCAATGTTCCTTGCGCGGTCAGTTCGAAATCGACCAGTTCGCAGCCCAGGCCGGGCAGGGTTTTTTCGAGGATGGTCTGAATATCCATACGGCTCCCTAAAGTGCATAATAAAAAAATGGCCGGGCGGCCATTTTTCGTTGGGATTGAAAAATTTTCGGGATTATAACCCTTTTTGCGGAGAAATGAAAGCGTTGATTTGTTTTATATTTTCCAATTTGAAAAAAATAGCTGTCCGGCAATGGTTTTTGAAGGGGGCGGCATTGCCGGCAAAATTTCCGGCAGATTCTGTTTTTTCCGTTTAATCTTTTTTGAATCAGCGCGTTGTTTCCTTTTCCGGCTGCCGGCGTTCCCCTGTCTTGCATAAAGACCGCCCCAAGCCTAAAATCGGGGCATTTTTTTGACAGTTTGGGGGCTGTGTTATGTCTCTTTATCCGATTTACAATTTTTCCGCCGGTCCCGCCGTATTGCCCGAAGCCGTGTTGGAAACGGCGCGTCAGGAAATGTCGGATTACAACGGTACGGGTTTTTCCGTGATGGAAATGAGCCACCGTTCGGATATGTTTTTGAGCATCCTGCATCATGCCGAACAAGACCTGCGGCAGCTTTTGAACATTCCGTCCAACTATAAAATCCTGTTTTTACAGGGCGGGGCGACCACGCAATTCAATATGGCGGTTCTGAATCTGGCACGCGGTTTCCGCACCGCCGACGCGGTGGTAACGGGCAACTGGAGCCATATCGCCTACGAGCAGATGGGGCGGCTGTCCGATACGGAAATCCGTTTGGCGGCGCACGGGGGCGGGCAATATGCCTATAAAAATCTGCCTGCGGTGGAAGATTGGGATGTCAATCCGAATTCTGCGTTTGTTCATTTTGCGATTAATGAAACCGTAAACGGCCTGCAGTATCAAAACGTCCCCAAACTTTCAGACGGCCTGCCGCCGCTGGTGTGCGATATGTCGAGCGAGATTTTGTCGCGTGCGTTTGATGTATCCGATTACGGCTTGATTTATGCCGGCGCGCAAAAAAATATCGGTCCGGCCGGTGCGACCGTGGTCATTATCCGCGAGAATTTGCTGGAACGTTGTCCGAACGATATTCCCGATGTGTTCAACTACCGTTCGCACATCAACCGCGACGGTATGTACAACACGCCTTCCACTTACGCGGTTTATATGTCGGGTTTGGTGTTCCGCTGGCTGCAAACGCAGGGCGGTGTGAAAAAAATTGAAGCGGTCAATCGGATAAAGGCGCAAACCTTGTACGAGGCGATAGACGGCAGCGGCGGTTTTTACATCAACGATATTCATCCTGATGCGCGCTCCAAGATGAATGTGGTCTTCAAAACCGCAAGCGAAGACTTGGACCGCCGTTTTGTGTTGGAAGCCGAGTTGCAGGGCTTGTGCCTGCTCAAAGGCTATAAAACCGTCGGCGGTATGCGTGCCAGCATTTACAATGCGATGCCGCTTGAAGGCGTGAACGCGTTGGCGGACTTTATGAAAGATTTCCAACGGCGTTACGGTTGATGTCCCGATGCCGTCTGAAGCTGCTTCAGACGGCATCGGCTGTTTCGGCGTTCTTCTGCGGCGTTTGGGAGGCGGTAAGATTGTGCTGCCGGCGGCTATCCGTACTTTTCAATCCGGGCGTGATGCCGTTTGTGCCGGACTGTCCCGCCGGCGGCGCGGCCGGGTTTTTCCAATATGAAATGCTTTGCCCCGCTTTTCCGGCAAGGGCGTTTGCCGCCCGGTTTGAATCTTGCTTCCGATGTTTTTATAGTGGATTAAATTTAAACCAGTACAGCGTTGCCTCGCCTTGCCGTACTATTTGTACTGTCTGCGGCTCGCCGCCTTGTCCTGATTTTTGTTAATCCACTATATGTCTGCCGGACGTTTGAATGGCGGGCAGAAACCCCGCGCCGCCTACTCGTTTTCTTGCCCTGCTTTGTTCCGTTGCCTTATAATTAAGAATCTTTTTCAATAATCCGGATTCCGGATGCCTTTTCCAACCCTTATCCGACACATTCCAAATGATAAAACCTAACCTGAGGCCGAAGCTCGGCTCTTCCGTGCTGATTGCCTTCCTTTCCCTGTATTTTTCGCTGGTATTGAATTACGCCTTTTTTGCCAAAGTTGTCGAGCTTCATCCTTTTAACGGCACGGGGGCGGACATCTTCCTCTATACGATGCCGGTGGTACTGTTTTTTTAAGTAATTTCGTTTTTCACGTCATTGCCCTGCCTTTTTTGCATAAGGTATTGATTCCGCTGATATTGGTTATCAGTGCGGCGGTATCTTACCAGGAAATATTTTTCAATATCTATTTCAACAAGTCGATGTTGAATAATGTCTTGCAAACCACGGCGGCGGAAAGCGCGCGCCTGATTACGCCGGGCTATGTGCTGTGGATTGTATGTTTGGGCGTATTGCCCGCGCTGGCGTATATCGCCGTCAAGGTCAAATACCGGGTTTGGTATAAGGAGCTTTTGACGCGCCTTGTGCTTGCCGCCGTTTCCTTTTTGTGCGCGTTGGGTATCGCGATGTTGCAATATCAGGATTACGCCTCGTTTTTCCGCAACAATAAATCAGTAACCCATCTGATTGTGCCGTCTAATTTCGTCGGTGCGGGTATGTCGAAATACAAAGATTGGAAGCGTTCCAATATTCCTTATACGCAATTGGATATGGCGGTCGTGCAAAACCGGCCGGCCGGCAGCCTGCGCCGTTTCGTGGTTTTGATTGTGGGCGAGACCACGCGTGCCGCCAACTGGGGTTTGAACGGTTACAGCCGCCAAACTACGCCGCTGCTTGCCGCGCGCGGCGATGAAATTGTCAATTTCCCGCAGGTCAGAAGCTGCGGCACATCGACCGCGCACTCCCTGCCGTGTATGTTCTCAACCTTCGACCGCACGGATTATGACGAAATCAAAGCCGAACACCAAGACAACCTGCTGGACATCGTGCAGCGCGCCGGTGTGGAAGTTACCTGGTTGGAAAACGATTCCGGCTGCAAGGGCGTGTGCGGCAAAGTGCCGAATACCGACGTTACCTCGCTCAACCTGCCCGAATACTGCCGCAACGGCGAGTGCCTCGACAATATCCTGCTGACCAAGTTCGACGAAGCCCTCAACAAAAACGATAAAGACGCGGTTTTAATCCTGCATACCATCGGCAGCCACGGGCCGACGTATTACGAACGCTACACCGAAGCCGAACGTAAATTCACGCCGACCTGCGACACCAACGAAATCGACAAATGCGACCGCGCCACGCTGGTCAATACTTACGACAATACGGTTTTGTATGTGGACCAGTTTATCGACAAGGTTATCCGCAAACTTGAAAACCGCGACGATTTGGAAAGCGCGGTGCATTATGTTTCCGACCACGGCGAAAGCTTGGGCGAAAACGGGATGTACCTGCACGCCGCGCCTTACGCCATCGCGCCTTCCGGACAGACGCATATCCCGATGGTTATGTGGTTTTCCAAAGCCTTCCGCCAACACGGGGGCATAGATTTCCAATGCCTCAAACAAAAAGCGGCGGAAAACGAATATTCGCACGACCACTATTTCAGCACGGTATTGGGGCTGATGGACATTTCCAACAGCCAAACCTATCGGAAGGAAATGGATATATTGGCGGCCTGCCGCCGTCCGCGCTGATGCCGGATATGCCGTCTGAAGCCTTCAGACGGCATATGTGCCCGAACACCTGACCGATGACCGGAGTATAACGATATGGATGCTTTAAAATTATTGACGAACCGCCGATCTTCCAAAAAGCTGAAGCCCCCCGCCCCCGATGCGGCGGAGTTGGAACAAATATTGCAGGCGGCAACCCAAGTTTCCGATCACGGAAATATGCGCCCCTTCCGCTTCACCGTCATCCGGACCGAAGCCGGATTGCAACGTTTCCGCCGTATCTTGGCGCAGACGGTTACCGAATTGAATTTCGGCGCGGAGGCGTTACAAAAGGCTGAAAAAGTGGGCAATATGGCGCCGATGGTCATCGGGGTAACGTTTGCGCCCAACCGGGAAGTCGCCAAGCCGAAGCCGGAATGGGAGCAGATGCTGACAGCAGGTTGTGCGGCGTATGCCTTGCAGTTGGCGGCAACGGCGCAAGGTTTCGATAATGTGTGGATAACGGGGATGTGGGTCAACAGCCCCCTGTTGCGTGAGGCTTTCGGATGTGCGGATAAGGATAAAATCATCGGGCTGATGATGATCGGTACGCCGGCAGAGGAAGCGCATAAGCCCAAAAATACCGATTTGGAAGCGTTTGTCAGCCATTGGTAAACGGAATCTCCAACAAAATGCCGTCTGAAAGGCTTTCAGACGGCATTTTGTTTGAAAAATCAGTGCAAGCATATAAGTTATAACGGATTAATTTTAAACCGGTACGGCGTTGCCTCGCCTTGGTTCAAAGAGAACGATTCTCTAAGGTGCTGAAGCACCAAGTGAATTATTTGTACTGTCTGCGGCTTCGCCGCCTTGTCCTGATTTTTGTTAATCCACTATGAAAACCTTATGCCCGATACCGTTTTCAAAAGCCTGTGTTTCAACAATCCGCCGATTTCAACCGGTTATCAGGAAACGGCAATTATCTTTCGGTTTGGCAGAAAGCAGTCCTATCGAATACATTAAAGACAAGGATGCTTATCAACGCCATATTAAAACGCAGCCGAAAAATAAAACATCGGCGGTATTTTGTCAGGTTTGCCGCAAGGACGGCTTGATTCGCCGCAAGATAAATCTGTTTTCCGGGGAACATTTGCCGGATTGTGCGACTGTGAAACAACCCCATAATTTTTCAGGAAAAAACAGCGGTACTTTTCAGTACCGCCAAAGCTGCTTTGGTAATTGAAGGGGTTATCGGCTCGCGCAACGGAAGCCTAAGTTGTGCAGGACGTATTTGGATTGCAGGCTGGTGCGGATGCCGTAGCGGAGGAATGCTGCATAGTTGGACGGATCGCTTGAGCCGACAGATGCTCCGCTGCAAAACATTTGCGCATTGGCATTGCCGGAAGAAAGCAGGCTGCTGTTGAAATCTTCCGTCCACTCCCAAATCAGACCGTGCATATCGTAAACGCCCCAGTAGTTCGGCCGGCCTTTGCCGACATCGTGCAGACCTTTACGACCGCCATCCGCATACCAATCGAGAATAGTGCGGTTGTAGCCGGGTTCGTTTGAGCCGTTTTTCTGCGTGGCGGAGGCAAGTCCGGCAAACTCCCATTCGTCGATGGTCGGCAGGCGTTTGCCTTGTGCGGCGCAATAGGCGTTGGCGGCAAACCAGGAAACATTGGTAACGGGTTGTTTCAGTTCGCTTGCTTTTGGTGCATAGCTGTGGCTGCCGTTTTTAATCCAGTGTTTCAGATAAGAAGACTCCGCCTGTTTGGAACTGACCTTGCCTTTTTGCCATTTGGGGTGGCTGTTGACAAATTCGGCAAACTCGGCATTGGTAACGGGATATTTATCCAGTTTGAACGGTTTGACTTTAATCAGGCCGGTATCTTTTTTCAGATAAAGCGGGCGGTAGCTGCCGCCTTCGATTTGAACCATTTCGGCAGCCGCCGCTTGGGTGCCGGCGAGTGCCGCACAGAGAAAGAGTAACCGGGCAAACTTCATATCAAGCCTCCTGACAGGCGGTTAACATTGATTTTTCAGACGGCATTTTAAACGAGGGCCGCGAATGCCGTCTGAAAAATCAATCTTCCGAAAGGAATGATTGGTTGTTAAAAAACCACTGCCGTGCGTAATGAAGTACGGCGGCAGTGGTTTGTTCCGCTAATGACGGATATCCGATTTAGTAAACGCTTTTTTCGGATGCAGAGGCTGCCGGGGCGGAAGCTGCGGGAGCGGAAGCGGCAGAAGCCGCACCGTTGCCGGCGTAAGCGGTATCACTCAGTTTTTGAGTCATAATTTCAGGGTTTTCCGCACCCTCTACTTTCAGTTGACCCAACGCGCCTTTGTTGAATGCGCGGAAGATAGAGTGGTCGACCAAGGTGTAGCTGCCCGGGATGTCGACTTTGAATTCGACAATGGCGGAACCGCCGGCAGGAACGATGGTGCTTTGTACGTTTTCGTTAATCAGCTTGCCGCCTTCAACATAAACTTTGTCGAAGATTTCGCCGATGACGTGGAAGGAAGATACCAAGTTCGGGCCGCCGTTACCAACGTACATACGCACGGTTTCGCCTGCTTTGGCTTTCAGCGCGTTATCGCCGGCGATAGCGCCTACATGGCCGTTAAATACGACGTATTCAGGTTGTTCGGCAACGGCTTTATCCATATCGAACGGTTGCAGGCCTTGCGCGCCTTTTTTGCCTTTGGTGTAGAAGTCGCCTTGGACGATGTAGAACTCTTTATCCACTTTCGGCAGACCTTCTTTAGGCTCGACCAAAATCAGACCGTACATACCGTTGGCGATGTGCATACCGACCGGCGCGACGGCGCAGTGGTAGATGTACAGGCCCGGTTGCAGGGCTTTGAAGCTGAATGTGGAAGTACGGCCCGGAGCGGTAAAGGTTGCAGCCGCGCCGCCGCCCTGACCGGTAGCCGCGTGGAAGTCAACGTTGTGCGGTACGGTAGAAGAAGGATTGTTAGAGAATTCCACTTCAACCGTATCGCCTTCGCGTACGCGGATCATGCGGCCTGGAACATCGCCGTCAAATGTCCAGTAGCGGTATTCCACGCCGTCGTCCATTTTCATGGTTTTTTCGACGGTTTCCATTTTCACGCGGACTTTGGCAGGGTAGTCGCGGTCGATTGCAGGAGGTACTTCGGGAGCATGCGTGGTAACCGCATCGATAACGGGCAGTTCGCCGGCCGGCGTTTCGGCGGCGGTTTGTGCGGCGGAGCTTGAGGCTTCGGCGGAAGCGGCAGGGGTTTCGGCAGGGGCTTGGGCAGCTTGTTCGCCACCGCAGGCGGCTAAAGCAAACATAGAAGCGATAATTGCAGCTAAGGCTTGGCGTTTCATAATGTTTTCCTTTTGTAAGAAAAGTAGGAAGATTGGTTAAGAACTGGTGTGATTATGCGTTTGCACCATTGCCGACATTTTGATTTAAGTCAAATAATTCATAAAATATGAACTTAAAATGACACTTCTAATACTTTATAACTACTAAAAATTACAATAAATAGTCTGATTTACCTAGGGGATTCGGCAAATCAGGCAAAGGCGGGGTAGTTGCCGAATAAAAAATAATGATAGTTATTATCATATATGTATTTGTTTTATATGTACGTTTGTTTGAACAAATGTTTATTTGCGCGGTAAACCGTGCTACAATCTTTAACATTCATATTCCGTGAATTTTAAACAACTACTTTTTACCAAAAGGAGCTCTCAAAATGGGACAGTACAAGAAGCTGTGGTACTTGCTGTTTGCCGTTCTGGCAGTATGCTTTACCATTCTTGGCTATATGGGCAGCGAGGTTTACAAAAAAGCCCCGCCTTACCCCGAACAGGTCGTTTCCGCATCCGGCAAGGTCTTGATGACGAAAGACGATATTTTGGCAGGTCAGTCTGCATGGCAGACTACCGGCGGTATGGAAGTCGGTTCGATTCTGGGTCACGGCGCATATCAGGCTCCGGACTGGACGGCCGACTGGCTGCATCGTGAGTTGTCCGCCTGGTTGGATTTGACCGCGCAACAGACTTACGGCAAAAAATTCGATGAAGTTTCCCCTGAAGAACAAGCCGTTCTGAAAACCCGACTGGCTGACGAATACCGCAACCAAAGCCGTGTGAAGGAAGACGGTTCTGTAGTCATCAGCGATACGCGCATGAAAGCCATCGAAAGCATCCTGCCTTATTACCACGGCGTTTACGGCGACGATCCCAAGCTGCAAACCACCCGTGAACACTTTGCAATGAAAAACAACACATTGCCAAGCCAAGAAGCGCGTGAAAAACTGTTCGACTTCTTCTTTTGGACTTCTTGGTCTGCTTCGACCAACCGTCCCGGCGAGGTCTTTACCTACACCAACAACTGGCCGCACGAGCCTTTGATCAACAATGTGCCGACCACTGAAAACTATATGTGGTCGTTTACCAGCGTTGTTCTTCTGCTGATGGGCATCGGTTTGCTGATGTGGGGTTATTCCTTCCTGACCAAACACGAGGAAGTGGAAATCCCGGCTGAAGATCCGATTTCCAAAATCCAACTGACCCCTTCGCAAAAAGCATTGGGCAAATACGTCTTCCTGACGGTCGCCCTGTTCGTGGTACAAGTATTGTTGGGCGGCCTGACCGCGCACTATACCGTCGAAGGTCAGGGTTTCTACGGCATCGATGAGGCGTTGGGCTTTGAAATGTCCGACTGGTTCCCCTATGCCCTGACCCGTACTTGGCACATCCAATCCGCCATCTTCTGGATTGCAACCGGCTTTTTGACGGCAGGTTTGTTCCTCGCGCCGATTGTCAACGGCGGCAAAGATCCCAAGTTCCAACGTGCCGGCGTGAACTTCCTCTACATTGCCCTGTTTATCGTGGTCGGCGGTTCTTACGCGGGCAACTTCTTCGCGTTGACGCACATCCTTCCCCCCGAATTGAATTTCTGGTTCGGACACCAAGGTTACGAATACCTCGATTTGGGCCGTTTCTGGCAACTCCTGCTGATGGTCGGACTGCTGTTGTGGCTGTTCCTGATGTTGCGCTGCACGGTTTCCGCCTTCAAAGAAAAAGGCGTGGACAAAAACCTGCTGGCAATCTTTGTCGCTTCTATGGTCGGTGTGGGCGTGTTCTACGCACCGGGACTGTTCTATGGCGAAAAATCCCCGATTGCCGTAATGGAATACTGGCGTTGGTGGGTGGTTCACCTGTGGGTGGAAGGCTTCTTTGAAGTATTTGCCACTGCCGCCTTCGCATTTGTCTTCTACAATATGGGCTTTGTCCGCCGCAGTACCGCCACTGCCTCCACTTTGGCCGCTGCCGCCATCTTTATGTTGGGCGGCGTTCCCGGTACGCTGCACCACCTGTACTTCTCCGGCTCTACCTCCGCCTCTATGGCAATCGGCGCCTGCTTCTCCGCTTTGGAAGTCGTGCCGCTGGTGTTGCTGGGCCGTGAAGCATACGAGCATTGGTCTTACCAACACCTGTCCGACTGGGCGAAACGCCTGCGTTGGCCGCTGATGTGCTTCGTGGCAGTCGCCTTTTGGAATATGATCGGTGCCGGCGTATTCGGCTTTCTGATCAATCCGCCGATTTCCCTGTTCTATATTCAAGGTTTGAACACTTCTGCCGTTCACGCGCACGCCGCCTTGTTCGGTGTGTACGGTTTCTTGGCATTGGGCTTCGTATTGCTGGTTGCCCGTTATTTGAAACCGAACGCGCAGTTTGACGACAAACTGATGACTTGGGGCTTCTGGCTGCTCAACGGCGGCTTGGTCGGTATGATTGCCATCAGCCTGCTGCCTGTCGGCGCGATTCAGGCATACGCCTCTATCACGCACGGTTTGTGGTATGCCCGCAGCGAAGAATTCCTGCAAATGGAAATCCTCGACACCTTGCGCTGGGTACGCACAGCAGCCGACTTGATCTTCATCGGCGGTGCAATCTGCGTTGCCATTCAAGCCACTAAAATCGTATTTGGCCGCGACAAATAAGTTTCAGCCTGAAAATGGAAACCGCACCTGCCGTCAGGTGCGGTTTTTTACGGACAAATGCCGTCTGAAGGCTTCAGACGGCATCTGTCCGTTTGCGGGTTTATTCCGAAATATCGGCGATACCGCTTTCCGTAAAATCGGGAAAATCCGGCGGCGGGAGCAGGGTATCCAAAGTCAGGGCAGACGCATCGAGTGTCGGGTAGCCTTCAAACGCGACCGAATAGCCGCCGTTTCCGTTCATACGGATTCGGGCGTGCGCACCCAGAGGGAAAGTGATTTTGTCGGCAATGTGTCCGAACGGGAAGCCCGTCAGCACGGGGATTTTCGCCGTGTGCGAAATATGGTTGGCAACGGCGGAAAAACCATAAGACGAATCATAAACATCGCGGATATTGCCCATACGGAAATTGCCGAAAACAATGGCGCGCTGTTTGCCCAAAATACCCGAAAGATATAGGGTGTTGAGCATACGTTCGATGCGGTAGGGCTGTTCGCCGACATCTTCGAGAAACAAAATGCCGCCGTCGATGTCGGGCATATAGGGCGTGCCGGCGAGCGAGGCGAGGACGCTTAAGTTGCCGCCCCACAACGTGCCTTCGGTTTCGACATCGGCGCGTTGGATATCAGGAACATCAACGGTCAGGCGGTTTTGGGTTGCACCCTTGATAAAGGCATCCATCGTAAACGCACCGGGGGCGGGTTTGCCAAAATCGCTATAAGCCATCGGGCCGGCAAAGCTCATCATATTGCCTTTTGCCAACAATGCCAGTTGGACGGCGCATACGTCGCTGAATCCGAAAAACAGCGTGCCGTGTTCGCGCATCCTTGCGCCGAGCGAAGCAAAATCGATATGCGGCAGAATCCGCGCCGCACCGTAACCGCCGCGCAAACCCATCAGAACTTTAGGCGTGGCAACGCGGCCGGAGGCGGCCTCTTGGAAATCTGCCGCGCGTTGCGCGTCCGTGCCGGCAAACCGTTGGAAGCGGCGGCTGCCCGCCTGTTGGTTGGTTACGGTAAAACCGGCATTGTAAAGGCGGGTTAAGGCTGTGTTGACGCGGTTGGCGTCTTCGGCAAATCCTGACGAAGCGACAACGCGCAGAAGGTTGCCGTCCGAACTTTGACGGCGCGGTGTTTGGAGAGGCACGGTTCGGGCTTTCGCAACGGAATGGGAAGAGGGAAGGGGTGGAACGGATGTGGCGGATGTGCCGCAAGCCTGAAGCAGTCCCGCGCCGGCGGCGGCGGTGCAGGTTTTCAGAAAACGGCGGCGGGAGGTCGGTTCGGTCATCATTTCCCTTTCATACGGTTTCAGACGGCATCGGCGGGCTTAAAGCAGCTTTTTAAGCTGTTCCGTCCAATCTTGCGGCAGGGTCATACCGTGTTTTCGGACGGGGTTTGCCCAAATCGGCGCGGGGAAGGACGCATCGTTTTCAAAGCGGGCGATAATATGCCAATGCAGGTGCGGCACGACATTGCCCAAGCTGGCGAGGTTGATTTTTGCCGGCCGGAACACTTGGCGCATAGCGGCTTCGACTTTGTACACCATTTCCATCAATTCGCCGCGTTCCGCTGCCGGAAGGTCGGTCATTTCGGCAATGTGTTCACGCCAAATGACACGGCAGAATGCCGGTGAACCGCCGTCGTTATGGACGGCGATGACGCGGAGCTTGGAGGTTTGCAGCAAAATATCTTCATCTTGCGCCGTGCAGATGGGGCAGGGTTGGGCGGTCATTTTTCCTTATTCCTGAAAGTGTTTAAAAAACGGTAGGGAAATTTCTGATATTTCGATTTGTCTGTCTGCATTGCCGTTAATTGTACCATTTCACAGGGCGGTGCTTTAAGTGTCGTCCTGTGTGTTGAAACATATCGGACGCGAAACCGTTTTACCGGCAGGCAAGAGATGCCGCCCGATGCCGTCTGAAGCCCCTTAGCCGTCGCGCAGGCGGTTGCTGCGGTTACTAAAATCCCGTCATTCCTGCAAAACAGAAAACCAAAATCAGAAACCCAAAATTCGTTATTCCCTCAAAAACAGAAAATCAAACAGAAACCCAAAATCCGTCATTCCCTCAAAAACAGAAAACCAAAATCAGAAACCCAAAATTCGTTATTCCC
>AEPI01000021.1 GCA_000193795.2 Neisseria lactamica NS19
TTTAAACCAGTACGGCGTTGCCTCGCCTTAGCTCAAAGAGAACGATTCTCTAAGGTGCTGAAGCACCAAGTGAATCGGTTCCGTACTATCTGTACTGTCTGCGGCTTCGTCGCCTTGTCCTGATTTAAATTTAATCCACTATATAAACCGGCGGCAGGCAATGCCGTCTGAACGCCCACCCCGGTCAGGCGGGGAAATCCCTCCCTTTTTTGAGCAAGCCCAAGCCTTCAGACGGCATTTTGCTGTTTTTCGGCGCGGGAGGCGG
Organism: Neisseria lactamica NS19; assembly: GCA_000193795.2. Lineage (GTDB taxonomy): Bacteria > Pseudomonadota > Gammaproteobacteria > Burkholderiales > Neisseriaceae > Neisseria > Neisseria lactamica_A. The sequence continues at coordinate 266 of AEPI01000021.1, forward strand.
TTTATAATCCGAAGAGGAAGGTGCGGCACGGGAGCCGTCCGCGCCTGTTTTTTTTCAACCGGATACTAAGGAACAGTTATGTGCGGTATCGTCGGCGCCATCCGCGCCCATCACAACGTCGTCGATTTTCTGACCGACGGCCTCAAACGCCTCGAATACCGGGGTTATGACTCATCAGGCATTGCCGTCAACACCGACGGCAAAATCAAACGCGTGCGCCGCGTCGGACGCGTGCAGCTTATGGAAGACGCGGCACGCGAAAAAGGCATCAGCGGCGGCATCGGCATCGGACATACGCGTTGGGCGACACACGGCGGCGTTACCGAGCCGAACGCCCACCCGCACATCAGCGGCGGTATGATTGCCGTCGTCCACAACGGCATCATCGAAAACTTTGAAAGCGAACGCAAACGCTTGGAAGATTTGGGATACTGTTTTGAATCGCAAACGGATACCGAAGTCATCGCACACAGCATCAATCACGAATACGCGCAAAACGGCGGCAAATTGTTTGAAGCGGTGCAATCCGCATCCGCCCGTTTCCACGGCGCATACGCCATCGCGGTTATTGCCCAAGACAAGCCTGATGAATTAGTTGTGGCGCGTATGGGCTGCCCGCTTTTGGTCGCTTTGGGCGACGATGAAACCTTTATCGCTTCGGACGTATCCGCCGTCATCGCCTTTACGCGCCGCGTGGCGTACCTCGAAGACGGCGACATCGCGCTGCTGGCTTCAGACGGCATCAAACGGCTGACCGATAAAAACGGCCTGTCCGCCGAACGCAAAGTCAAGGTATCCGAACTCTCGCTCGCCTCTTTGGAACTGGGACCGTACAGCCACTTTATGCAAAAGGAAATCCACGAGCAGCCGCGCGCGATTGCAGACACGGCGGAGGTTTTCCTCGACGGCGGCTTCATCCCCGAAAACTTCGGCAAAAACGCCAAAAGCGTGTTTGAAAGCATCCGCAGCGTCAAAATCCTTGCCTGCGGCACATCCTATTACGCCGCGCAGACCGCCAAATATTGGTTGGAATCCATCGCCAAAATCCCGTCCGATGTCGAAATCGCCAGCGAATACCGGTACCGCAGCGTGATTGCCGACCCCGACCAACTGGTCATTACCATTTCCCAATCCGGCGAAACGCTGGACACGATGGAGGCTTTGAAATACGCCAAATCTTTGGGACACCGCCACAGCCTCTCCATTTGCAACGTGATGGAATCCGCCCTGCCACGCGAAAGCAGCCTCGTGCTTTATACGCGTGCCGGTGCGGAAATCGGCGTCGCCTCGACCAAGGCGTTTACCACGCAGCTGGTCGCGCTGTTCGGTTTGGCGGTAACGCTGGCGAAAGTGCGCGGCTTGGTTTCCGGCGAAGATGAAGTACGTTACACCGAAGAACTCCGCCAGCTTCCCGGCAGCGTGCAGCACGCTTTGAACCTCGAACCGCAAATTGCCGCCTGGGCGCAACAGTTTGCCAAGAAAACCAGCGCGCTGTTTTTGGGGCGCGGCATCCATTATCCGATTGCCCTCGAAGGCGCGTTGAAGCTGAAGGAAATCACCTACATCCACGCCGAAGCCTATCCTGCCGGCGAGCTGAAGCACGGGCCGCTTGCATTGGTGGACGAAAACATGCCCGTCGTCGTCATCGCGCCCAACGACAGCCTGCTGGACAAAGTCAAAGCCAATATGCAGGAAGTCGGCGCGCGCGGCGGCGAACTTTTCGTCTTTGCCGACCTCGACAGCAATTTCAATGCCACCGAAGGCGTGCACGTTATCCGCGCACCGCGCCATGTCGGCGAATTGTCCCCCGTCGTGCATACTATCCCCGTACAGCTCCTTTCCTACCATGTCGCCATCGCACGCGGCACGGATGTGGACAAACCGCGCAACCTGGCAAAATCCGTTACGGTCGAATAAGTCCGGATAGTTTGCGAATATGCCGTCTGAAGCCCGATTTTTCAGGCTTCAGACGGCATTTCCCCGTTTGATTTGCGGTATAATCCGCCTTTACCCATTGTTTGCAAAGCACAATATGACACGCAAAATCTTAGTTACCTCCGCCCTGCCCTATGCCAACGGCAGCATCCACCTCGGACATATGGTCGAACACATCCAAACCGACGTTTGGGTGCGCTTCCAAAAACTGCGCGGCAACGAATGCCACTACTGCTGCGCCGACGACACCCACGGCACGCCCGTGATGCTTGCTGCGCAAAAACAAGGCATCGCGCCCGAAGACATGATTGCCAAAGTGCGCGAAGAGCATCTCGCCGACTTTACCGGTTTCAACATCGGCTACGATAATTATTACAGCACCCATTCCCCTGAAAACAAACAGTTTTCCCAAGACATTTACCGCGCGCTGAAAACCGGCGGCAAAATCGAGAGCCGCGTCATCGAGCAGCTTTTCGACCCCGAAAAACAAATGTTCCTGCCCGACCGCTTCGTCAAAGGCGAATGCCCCAAATGCCACGCCCAAGACCAGTACGGCGACAACTGCGAAGTCTGCGGCACGACCTATTCCCCAACCGAACTGATTAATCCGTATTCCGCCGTTTCCGGCGTGAAACCCGAATTGCGCGAATCCGAACACTTCTTCTTCAAACTGGGCGAATGCGCCGACTTCCTCAAAGCGTGGACTTCCGGCAACAACCCGCACGACGGCAAACCCCATCTGCAAGCCGAAGCCCTCAACAAAATGAAAGAATGGCTGGGCGAAGACGGAGAAACTACGCTGTCCGACTGGGACATTTCCCGCGACGCGCCGTATTTCGGTTTTGAAATCCCCGACGCGCCTGGCAAATACTTCTACGTCTGGCTGGACGCGCCCGTCGGCTACATGGCATCGTTTAAAAACCTGTGCGGCCGCATCGGCATCGATTTCGACGAATACTTCAAAGCAGGCAGCCAAACCGAGATGTACCACTTCATCGGCAAAGACATCCTCTATTTCCACGCCCTGTTCTGGCCCGCCATGCTGCATTTCTCCGGCCACCGCGCCCCGACCGGCGTGTACGCACACGGCTTCCTAACCGTCGACGGACAAAAAATGTCCAAATCGCGCGGCACGTTTATTACCGCCAAATCCTATCTGGAACAAGGCCTAAACCCCGAGTGGATGCGCTACTACATCGCCGCCAAACTCAACAGCAAAATCGAAGACATCGATTTGAACCTGCAAGACTTTATCTCGCGCGTCAACAGCGACCTCGTCGGCAAATACGTCAACATCGCCGCCCGCGCATCAGGTTTCATCGCCAAACGCTTTGAAGGCCGTCTGAAAGACGTTTCAGGCAGCGCATTGTTGGCAAAACTGACTGCGCAAAGCGAAGCCATTGCCGAATGCTACGAAAGCCGCGAATACGCCCGCGCCCTGCGCGACATCATGGCCTTGGCAGACATTGTCAACGAATACGTCGATGCCAACAAGCCGTGGGAACTCGCCAAACAAGAAGGTCAAGACGAACGCCTGCACGAAGTATGCAGCGAGCTCATCAACGCCTTCACCATACTGACCGCCTACCTCGCCCCCGTGTTGCCGCAAACCGCCGCCAACGCCGCGCGTTTCCTCAATCTGGACGCGATTACTTGGGCGAACACAAGGGTAACCTTGGGCGAACACGCCATCAACAAATACGAACATTTAATGCAACGAGTGGAGCAAAAACAAGTGGACGATTTAATCGAAGCCAACAAACAAAGTATTCAGACAACCCCCGCGCCTGTTGAAGACAGCAAATACGAAAAAGTCGCCGAACAGGCGGGTTTCGACGACTTTATGAAAATCGATATGCGCGTCGCCAAAGTATTGAACTGCGAAGCCGTCGAAGGCAGCACCAAACTTTTGAAATTCGACCTCGATTTCGGTTTTGAAAAACGCATCATCTTCTCCGGCATCGCCGCGTCTTATCCCAACCCTGCCGAGTTAAACGGAAGAATGGTCATCGCCGTCGCCAACTTCGCCCCGCGCAAAATGGCGAAATTCGGCGTGTCCGAAGGTATGATTTTGAGTGCCGCCACGGCAGAGGGCAAACTGAAGCTCTTAGATGTGGATACAGGCGCGCAGCCGGGCGACAAAGTCGGTTAAGCAGAAATATCAAAACAATGCCGTCTGAACCCTTTGGGCGTTCAGACGGCATTGTTTTTCGTCATCCCGACAAGCTCAAACCACGCGGTTTTGCGCCTCGCCTTTCACAAAGGCGTTAATGTTCGCCAGCAATATTTCAAACAGCCTGTCCAACGCTTCACAGCTTGCCCACGCGGTATGCGGCGTAACAATCAGATTGGGAAGTCGTGCCTTCAACAGGGGATTGCCGTTTTTGGGCGGTTCTTGCGTCAAAACATCCACGCCAGCCCCGCCGATCTGCCCGTATTTGAGTGCGGCAAGCAGCGCGTTTTCATCCACCAGCCCGCCGCGCCCGCAATTAATCAAAACCGCACCGGGCTTCATCTGCCGCAATTCGTCTTCGCCTATCATATTTTCAGTTTGGGCATTCAGCGGACAGTGCAGCGACAACACGTCGGCAGTCCGTACCGCATCTTCAAAGGAAACATAGCCTTCACGCACAACGGGCGCGTGTTTGTGTTCGGCAAACACTACCCCCATACCGAATGCCTGTGCATATCGGGCCAGCGTCCGTCCGATATTGCCTCGTCCGAAAACCGCCAACGTTTTGCCGTTCAAATCCCGAATCGGCGCACCGTAATGGCAGAAAAACGGCGACTTCTCCCATAATCCTGCCGCAACATCACGCTGATAGGCGGGCAGGTTGCGCATCAGGGCAATCATCAGCATAAAGGCGTGTTCCGCAACCGATTCGTTTCCGTAGGCGCGGACATTGCATACCGCAACACCTGCCGCCTTCGCCGCCCCGATATCGACATTGTTCACACCGGTCGCACTGACGGCGATCAATTCAAGTTGCGGAGTGTTTGCGATAATATCCGCTGAAATCATCACTTTATTGGTGACGACGATATGTGCGCCGCGCACCCGTTCTGCCGTTTCATCCGCATCTGTCGTACCGTAAACCGCAAGCTCGTGCGGAAAATCGAAGTGAAAAGCCCTGCCGGGCAAAGTATCCGCATCCAATACGACTATTTTTTTGTGATTCATCATTTCTATCCTTACTTTAAAATTGATTTATTTACACTAACAGTAAATAGCAAATTTAAACCGGCACGGCCTGATGATAATCTTTATCATCTCTCCGTAAATTTTCAATTCGGGAGAGGATGATGCTTAAAACCCTGACTTTTGCCGCACTGCATTTCACCACCGCCTTCAGTGTAACCTATGTGCTGACGGGCAGTATAGGCGTATCTGGCGCGGTCGCGCTGGTCGAACCCCTAATCAACACCGTCGTTTTCTATAGTGGATTAACAAAAACCAGTACGGCGTTGCCTCGCCTTGCCGTACTATTTGTACTGTCTGCGGCCTCGTCGCCTTGCCCTGATTTTTGTTAATCCACTATATTTCCATGAAAAAGCATGGAACCGTTACGAAAAAATAAAACAGTCCAACAAACACAGCCGTTTCAACTGCACCGGTGCGGCTGACGATTGGCGGTATTTGACTTCGCCGGACGGTATGTTACCCTTGCCGTTTTGACCAACAAGCAACGAAAGGACAGATATGGGCAGCCTGATTATTGAAGATTTGCAGGAAGGCTTCGGAAAAGAGGCGGTAACAGGTAAAGAAATCACCGTCCACTACACCGGCTGGCTGGAAAATGGAACCAAATTCGACTCCAGCCTCGACCGCCGCCAGCCGCTGACCATCACGCTCGGTGTCGGACAAGTCATCAAAGGTTGGGACGAAGGCTTCGGCGGAATGAAGGAAGGCGGCAAACGCAAGCTGACCATCCCTTCTGAAATGGCTTACGGCGCACACGGCGCCGGCGGTGTGATTCCCCCGCACGCCACTTTGATATTTGAAGTCGAGCTGCTGAAAGTGTACGAATAAGACAGCACACCCGATGCCGTCTGAAATGCAGATTGCGGTTTCAGACGGCATTTTGTTTTCAAGAAAACATCCGTATTGGCAAATACTATGGAAAAACATAGCCTGTTTTTCCGGTTTTATCGTATTATTCCAAAACTTACCCCATTGATAAGGAAGCGGTTTATGCTGCAAAGAACTTTGGCGAAATCCATCGGCGTGACCGGCGTCGGGCTGCATTCCGGCGAACGGGTCGCGCTGACCCTGCATCCCGCGCCTGAAAACAGCGGGATTTCCTTCCTCCGTACCGATTTGGACGGCGAAATGGGCGAACAAATCAAACTGACCCCTTATTTGATCAACGATACCCGCCTGTCCTCCACCATCGTTACCGACAAAGGCGTGCGCGTCGGCACGATCGAACACATTATGTCCGCGTTGTCCGCCTACGGCATCGACAACGCGCTGATTGAGTTGAACGCGCCCGAAATCCCGATTATGGACGGCTCCAGCCTGCCGTTTATTTACCTCCTGCAAGATGCGGGCGTTGTCGACCAAAAGGCGCAAAAGCGTTTTTTAAAAATTCTCAAACCCGTCGAAATCAAAGAAGCGGGCAAATGGGTACGATTTACGCCGTATGACGGCTTTAAAGTTACCCTGACCATCGAATTCGACCATCCGGTCTTCAACCGCAGCTCGCCGACGTTTGAAATTGATTTCGCAGGCAAATCCTACATCGACGAAATCGCGCGCGCGCGCACCTTCGGCTTTATGCACGAAGTGGAAATGATGCGCGCCCACAATCTCGGCTTGGGTGGCAATTTGAACAACGCCATCGTAATTGACGACACGGATATCCTGAATCCGGAAGGTTTGCGCTATCCCGACGAGTTTGTGCGCCACAAAATCCTTGATGCCATCGGCGATTTGTATATCGTCGGACATCCGCTCATCGGCGCATTTGAAGGCTACAAATCGGGACACGCCATCAACAACGCGCTCTTGCGCGCGGTTTTGGCGGACGAAACCGCCTACGAATGGGTCGAATTTGCAGACAACGAAAACCTGCCTGCCGCGTTTCACGAACTGAACCTCAAAAAATGCGGATAAGCCCTCCGCAAACCGCCGTATTATCCGCCTGACACGCACAACGCCCGCGCAGAATCCCCGGCCGCTTCAGACGGCATTTCCGGCAGTTTTCCAATAAGCAAAGCCCTTTGCAGAAACCATCCCCGGCAGCCGAAACCCAAATACAGGTTTTCGGCTGTTTTTTTACCGCCAACCACTCCCACTCCCACTCCCACCCAAATCCCAAAAGACTATTCCCACACCCCGGATATCCGGCACTTATACACAAGCAAAACAAATATATCCGATTGAATATTAAAAAAATAGTTACGAGCGATTTGTGTTCTCCACTGTTTATGCACAGCAATGTAAAACCTTATTCACGCACATCGCACAGGATTAACGCTTTTAAAATTCCGGACGGAGGCACATTAAAAACTCCGGTTACCGGTTTGCACAATGTTGAATTTATCCACAAACTCTCACCGTACTTTAAAAATATCCACACATCCGCACAATGCGGCAACAGCTTTGCCGACATCCCTTTTTAGAATTTATCTGTTTGATTTTCCAATTTAAATAAACTTATACACAGTAAAACGGCAAGCTCAACATAATCATCTTTTTATTATTTAAAACTTTATTATTTAAATTTCTGGAACGCTTCCTCAAAAACAGCGCGGTAAAGTTAAGGCATCTTTTCAAAAAATTAAAAAGTTAAGGATTGTTAAACAAGTGTAAATCAGCTAAAGTTGCGGCTGATAAATTTAATTAATAACGGAGCTTCCGGCAATGAAAGGCGATATCGGCGTGATCGGTTTGGCGGTTATGGGTCAAAACCTGATTTTGAATATGAACGATTGCGGATTTAAGGTGGTTGCCTACAACCGCACGACTGCCAAGGTGGACGAATTTTTAAACGGCGCGGCAAAAGGAACTAATATTATCGGCGCGTATTCTTTGCAAGATTTGGTCGATAAGCTGGAAAAACCGCGAAAAATTATGATGATGGTTCGTGCCGGTTCGGTGGTTGACGACTTTATCGAACAACTGCTTCCGCTGTTGGAAGAAAGCGACATCCTTATCGACGGCGGCAATGCCAATTACCCCGACACGACACGGCGGACACATTACCTTGCCGAAAAAGGGATTTTGTTTGTCGGCGCGGGCGTGTCCGGCGGGGAAGAAGGGGCGCGGCGCGGGCCGTCCATTATGCCGGGCGGGGATAAGCGCGCTTGGGATGCGGTCAAGCCGATTTTTCAGGCGATTGCCGCCAAAACGCCGCAGGGCGAACCGTGTTGCGACTGGGTCGGCAAAGACGGTGCGGGACATTTTGTCAAAATGGTGCACAACGGCATCGAATACGGCGATATGCAGTTGATTTGCGAGGCTTACCAGTTTATGAAAGACGGTTTGGGATTGTCCTACGATGAAATGCACCGCGTGTTTGCCGAGTGGAACAAAACCGAGCTGGATTCTTATCTGATTGAAATTACGGCGGCAATTTTGGCGTACAAAGACGAGGGCGGCGAACCCCTGGTCGAGAAAATCCTCGATACGGCAGGGCAGAAAGGCACGGGCAAGTGGACGGGCATCAACGCCTTGGATTTGGGCATCCCGCTGACGCTGATTTCAGAGGCGGTGTTCGCCCGCTGCGTTTCGTCGTTCAAAGAACAGCGCGTCCGGATGGGCGGACTGTTTGTGCGGCAGGCGTTGCCGGTCTGCGGCGACAAAAAACAATGGGTCGGCGATTTGCGCCAAGCCCTGCTCGCCTCCAAAATTATTTCGTATGCACAAGGCTTTATGCTGATCCGCGAAGCGGGCGAAAGCTACGGCTGGGATTTGGATTACGGCAACACCGTCCTGCTCTGGCGCGAAGGCTGCATCATCCGCAGCGCGTTTTTGGGCAATATCCGCGACGCGTATGAAAACAATCCGGATTTGGTGTTTTTGGGCGAGGACGGATATTTTAAAAATATTTTGGAAAACTGCCTGCCGGCGTGGCGCAGGGTGGTCGCCAAGGCGGTCGAGTGCGGCATCCCTATGCCCTGCACGGCATCCGCCATCACGTTCTTGGATGGCTACACGGCGCAACGCCTGCCCGCCAACCTGCTTCAGGCGCAGCGCGACTACTTCGGCGCGCACACTTACGAGCGTACCGACAAGCCGCGCGGCGAGTTTTTCCATACTAACTGGACGGGCAAAGGCGGAGATACCGCTTCGACCGCTTACGATATTTGAACCGGTTTCGGAATATGCCGTCTGAAGCCTTCAGACGGCATTTGTGTTACGGAAATATTTGATGTGGCAATGGCTTTATGATGTATTGTGGCTGCTTGCGCCGATATGGATACGGCGTTATTTGAGGCGGCGGGCGGAAAAAACGCCGGCTTACGCGGAACATTGGGGCGAACGCTTCGGCGCGCCTTACCCCGGACCGGTTACCGGTGCGGTTTGGATACACGCGGTATCGGTCGGCGAAACGCGCGCCGCCTTACCGCTGGTAAATGAGTTGAGGCTGCGTTTTCCCGATGCGCCGCTGCTGATTACCCAGATGACCCCGACGGGGCGCAAAACGGCGCAAGATTTGTTCCCCGGGGCGCAATGCCGTTACTTGCCTTACGACAAAAAGGCGTGGGTGCGGCAGTTTTTGCGCGAGCACCGCCCGATGTTCGGCATTTTGATGGAAACGGAAATCTGGCCCAACCTGATGGCGGAGTGCCGGAAATCGGGCGTGCCGCTGTTTTTGGCGAATGCGCGGCTGTCGGAAAAATCGGCGGCGGGATACAAAAAAATCCGCAATCTGATCGGGCCGGCGTTGGGCGGATTGGGCGGCTGCCTGGCGCAAACCCCGGACGATGCGGACAGGCTGGCGGACTTGGGCGCGGTGTCCGTGCAGGTGTGCGGCAACACCAAATACGACCTGATGCCGTCTGAACGGATGAAAACGCTGGCGGGGCAGTTTAAAAAACGAATCGGAGCCCGGCCGGTTGCCGTGTGCGGCAGCACGCGCGTTTATCGGGGCGTGGACGAGGCGGAAAAACTGCTGGCGGCGTGGCGGGAATATCGCGGAAATGCGCTTCTGGTCGTCGTGCCGCGCCATCCCGAGCATTTTCAGACGGCATTTGAAACGGCAGAACGCTTCGGGTTTAAGGTTCAGCGGCGCAGCGACGGTTTGCCGGTGGCGGGCGATACCCAAGTTTGGATAGGCGACAGTATGGGCGAGCTGTATGCGTATTACCTGACTGCCGATGCCGCCTTTGTCGGCGGCAGCCTGGTAGATTCCGGCTGTCAAAACATCATCGAACCGCTTTCCTGCGGCGTTCCGACGATATTCGGCTTCTCGACCTACAATTTTGAACAGGCGTGCGCCCGTGCACTGAAGGCCGGTGCGGCAATACAGGTAAAATCTGCCGACGAGTGGCGGAAGGCGGTTGAGTCGCTGCTGTCGCACAAAGAGATCGGAACGGCGGTGCGGGAGCGGATCGGGCATTTTATTTCGCCGCACCGGGGCGCAAGCGTCCGAATGGCGGAAATGATTTACCGGTCGGTGCGGAATGCGGATTCCGCATGCGAGTGATACAATCGGCATTTGCAGATTCCGGTAGGGGTATCGTATGAGTATTTATGCCGTCGCGCACATCGTCCACCTGTATTGCGCCATTGCCTTTGTCGGCGGCGTGTTTTTCGAAGTGCTGGTCTTGTCCGTCCTGCATACGGGCAGGGTGTCCCGGGAGTCGCGGCGCGAAGTGGAAAAGGCAATGTCTTACCGCGCCGTCAGAGTGATGCCGGCGGTGGTCGGGCTTTTGTTCGCCAGCGGCATCGTGATGGCGGCAAACCGCTACCTTCCCGTATTGGGCGAACCGTTTGCCACATCCTTCGGCACGATGCTGACCTTGAAAATCCTGCTGGCGTGCAGCGTGTTGGTGCATTTCGCCATAGCCGTCGTCAAAATGGCGCGCGCCACATTGACCGTAAGGTGGTCGAAATACATACACGCCGTCGTCTTCACCCATATGCTGCTGATTGTATTTTTGGCAAAAGCGATGTTTTATATCAGTTGGTAAGTAAAACCTTTAAAGTCAGGAGTTGAATCATGTCCGAATTTCCCGGAGTGGGAACGCCGTTGTTTTACGGCGTTTTTTTTGCGGCGGTGTTGCTGATGATTGCCGTCGATATTTTTTCGCTGAAAAAAAGCGGCAGCCACAAGGTCGGCATCAAAGAAGCATTGGCGTGGAGCGGGGTGTGGGTTGCCGTATCCTGCCTGTTTGCAGGCTGGCTGTATTTCGAGCTTGCCGGCAATCCCGCTTACGGGGCGGCCGTCGCCCAAGAAAAAGTTTTGGAGTTTTTTACCGGATATATTTTGGAAAAATCATTGGCGGTGGACAATATCTTCGTTTTCCTGATGATTTTCGGCTATTTCAAAGTGCCGCCGCAGTTCCAACACAAAGTTTTGCTGTACGGCGTGTTCGGGGCGTTGGTTTTGCGCGCCGTAATGATTTTTATCGGTGCGTCGCTGGTGCGGCAGTTTGAATGGGTGCTTTACCTTTTCGGCGCGTTCCTGCTTTACACCGGCATCCGGATGATGAAGCCCGAAGGCGAAGAAAACGAAGACGTGTCGCAAAGCAAAATGATCAAACTGATTAAAAAGGCGGTTCCTGTCGGAACGGCGTTTGACGGCGAGAAGTTTTTTACTGTCGAGAACGGCAAAAAAATAGCGACTCCGCTGTTTTTGGTTTTAATTATGATTGAGTTGGGCGATGTCGTGTTTGCCGTGGACAGCATACCCGCCGTCTTTGCCGTTACCACCGATCCGTTTATCGTGCTGACCTCCAATATTTTCGCCATTTTGGGTTTGCGGGCGATGTATTTCCTGCTGGCCGACGTGGCGGAACGCTTTATCTTCCTGAAATACGGTTTGGCATTTGTTTTGAGCTTTATCGGTTTGAAAATGCTGGTGATGCATTGGGTGCACATCCCGATTTCCGTTTCGCTGTCGGTCGTCTTCGGCGCGTTGGGCGCGTCGATACTGACCTCGTTGATTTATACGAAAAAACAGCCTGATAAATAAAATGCCGTCCGAACGCCGGCAAAACGGTTGACAGCATCAGGCTTGATGTATAGAATTTCGAGCTTGTCGGGTCGTTAGCTCAGCCGGTAGAGCAGCGGACTTTTAATCCGTTGGTCGAGCGTTCGAATCGCTCACGACCCACCAGATAAAACAAAAAAGCCGAGTTTTCAAAACTCGGCTTTTTTTATTCCGTGTTTGATTGCCCGGCCGGTTTCATCCGTTTGCAAGGGAAAGCCGGTTATTTCCGTCCGGGCGGAAATCAATTCCATTAAATAAAAAGGCATTTTGCCCGACTCGTCAGGGATGTGTCGGACAAAATGCCTGTATTTTGTCAAACTCTTTGCGGAAACGGGCGTATCGGCAGGGAAAAATCCTTTATAATTTTACCATTCGGAAACTCCGCCGCCTTTGGGGAAACCTTCGCGGCAGCCTATCAGGAAAGAATAAACGTGGACAAACTGAAAATCTCCGCAAACGGCCCGCTCAACGGGGAAATAACGGTCTCGGGCGCGAAAAATGCAGCATTGCCGCTGATGTGCGCGGGTTTGCTGACATCGGGTACGTTGCGCCTGAAAAACGTCCCTATGCTGGCAGATGTGAAAACCACGCAAAAGCTGCTTCAGGGGATGGGCGCGCGCGTCCTGACCGACAATATCAGCGAATTTGAAATCAACGGCGGTACGGTAAACAATACCTGCGCCCCTTACGAATTGGTCAGGACGATGCGCGCCTCGATTTTGGTGCTGGGCCCGACGCTGGCGCGTTTCGGCGAGGCGCAAGTCAGCCTACCGGGCGGCTGCGCCATCGGTTCGCGCCCCGTCGACCAGCATTTGAAGGGCTTGGAAGCGATGGGGGCGGAGATTGTTATCGAACACGGTTACGTCAAAGCCAAAGGCAAACTCAAAGGTACGCGCGTGGCGATGGATGTGGTAACGGTCGGCGGTACGGAAAACCTGCTGATGGCGGCGACACTGGCGGAAGGGACGACGGTTTTGGAAAATTGCGCCATCGAACCCGAGGTGGTCGATTTGGCGGAATGCCTGGTTAAAATGGGGGCGAAAATCAGCGGCATCGGTACGTCTACAATGGTTGTGGAGGGGGCGGACGAGCTGCACGGCTGCGAACACAGCGTCGTTTCCGACCGGATTGAGGCGGGGACGTTCCTGTGCGCGGTGGCGATAACCGGCGGCAGGGTGGTTTTGCGGAATGCCGCGCCGAAAACCATGGAAGTGGTTTTTGGACAAACTGGTTGAGGCGGGCGCGCTGATTGAGGCGGGGGACGATTGGATCGCCATCGATATGCGGCAGCGTCCGAAGGCGGTGGACATCCGTACGGTCGTCCATCCCGGTTTCCCTACCGATATGCAGGCGCAGTTTATGGCGTTGAATGCCGTGGCGGAGGGAAGCTGCCGCGTGGTGGAGACGATTTTTGAAAACCGCTTTATGCACGTCCCCGAGTTGAACCGGATGGGGGCGAACATTACAACCGAGGGCAACACGGCATTTGTGCAGGGGGCGGAACAGCTTTCCGGCGCGGTCGTCAAGGCGACGGATTTGCGCGCGTCCGCAAGCCTCGTTATCGCCGGTTTGGCGGCACGCGGCGAAACCGTGGTCGAACAGATTTACCACTTGGATCGCGGTTATGAAAATATTGAAAAAAAACTCGGCAGCGTCGGCGCGAAAATCGAGCGCGTATCCGGCTGAGCGGCTTGCGATGCCGTCTGAAGGCTTCAGACGGCATCAATTGTTTTCTGTATCGCAAACACTGATTAAAAAGGACTGATTATGGCATTTTTAAAACTGACCGAACAAAACGTGCAGGGCAAAACCGTCCTCATCCGCGCCGATATGAACGTGCCGTTCAAAGACGGCAAAATCAGCGACGACACCCGTATCCGCGCCTCGCTCGCGTCCGTCAAATACTGCTTGGACAACGGTGCGTCCGTTATCGTGATGACCCACTTGGGCCGTCCGACCGAAGGCGAGTTCCATCCCGAAGACGATGTCGCGCCCGTTGCCGCGCATTTGGGCGGCCTGTTGGGCAAAGACGTGAAAGTATTAAACGACTGGCGTGAAAACAAACCCGCCCTGAACGCGGGCGATGTCGTGATGTTGCAAAACGTGCGTATCAACAAGGGCGAGAAGAAAAACGATTTGGAACTGGGCAAAGCCTATGCCGCCTTGTGCGACGTGTTCGTCAATGACGCGTTCGGCACAGCCCACCGCGCCCAAGCATCGACCGAAGCCGTTGCCCAAGCCGCGCCCGTTGCCTGCGCCGGCGTATTGATGGCGGGCGAACTCGACGCTTTGGGCAAAGCCCTGAAAGAGCCCGCGCGTCCGATGGTGGCGATTGTCGCCGGCAGCAAAGTGTCCACCAAGCTGACCATCCTCGAATCGCTGGCGGACAAAGTCGACCAACTCATCGTCGGCGGCGGCATCGCCAATACCTTCCTGTTGGCGGAAGGCAAAGCCATCGGCAAATCTTTGGCGGAACACGATTTGGTGGAAGAGTCCAAAAAAATTATGGCGAAAATGGCGGCAAAAGGCGGCTCCGTACCGCTGCCGACCGATGTCGTCGTTGCCAAAGCCTTTGCCGCCGATGCCGAAGCGGTGGTGAAAGACATTGCCGACGTTGCCGAAGACGATATGATTTTAGACATCGGCCCGAAATCCGCCGCCGCGCTTGCCGATTTGCTCAAAGCCGCCGGCACGGTGGTGTGGAACGGTCCGGTCGGCGTGTTTGAGTTCGATCAGTTCGCAGGCGGTACGAAAGCCCTTGCCGAAGCCATCGCCCAAAGCAAAGCGTTCTCGATTGCCGGCGGCGGCGACACGCTGGCGGCGATTGCCAAATTCGGCGTTACCGGCCAAATCGGCTACATCTCCACCGGCGGCGGCGCGTTCCTCGAATTCTTGGAAGGTAAAGAGCTGCCCGCCGTAGCCGCTTTGGAAAAACGCGGCGCGTAAGCGGTTTGACGCAAAGAAGAGGTCATCTGAAAACCTGAATCGGTTTTCAGATGACCTCTTCTTCTTTTCGCGGATTATTTCGCCACATGATTCAGTGCCGAACGAATCAGCATCTGCGTGCCGAACCAGCCCCAGTAAATGCGGTGATGGACAATTTTTCCACTGGCAATCCGCATGAGTTCCAAAATATCCACTTGATCGCCGTCGGGCGTTTCGCGCGGGTATTCCCAAACCAGCGTGTCCTCCGTCGTGAAATGCGTGCCGTTGCGATACCAGCGTACCAATTCATTCGGTCGGCGGCGCGTTCCTTCTTCTAAAAAAGCAAGGATGTCGGCTTTGCCGCACAAAATGCCGCTTTGCCGCTGCATGATAAGGGGAACGAGCGGGCTTTCGAAAACGGCGTTGTCGTCATACAGGGCGATCAGTCGGGCGGTATCGCGATTTTTGGCAAACTCGTGCCAGTCGTTGTAAATGCGTTCGAAATCGTTCATAGAGACCATTTGTCAGTCAGCTTGTTTGCCGGAGCCCTAATTTTTCCGCGCGGTGACAAATTCCGCCGGCAGTTGTAAGTGCAGGGCTTTTGCGCCGAAGGGTTCGAGCAGGGCGGCGGCTTCGGCGGTCAGGGTTTCGGCGTAGGCGCGGGCGGCTTGCAGACCCATCTGTTTCAGACGGCATTTTGTATGGCGGTTATTGTGCTTTGGCATTCCATTCTGCCGGTGTGGCGGCAACCGAAATGGAAAGCGCGTGCAGTTCGTTGCTTTCCAGTTGGGCTTTGAGTCCGTCTTTGATGAGGCGGTGGCGCGCGAGGCGTGCCTTGCCTTCAAATTCCGCTGAAACGATGACGGCGAAAAAATGGTGTCCGTCGCCCTCGACTTCGATATGTTCGCATTTTGCCACGCCTGCAATCAGGGCTTTGACTTGTTCGGGTGTCAGCATAGTGGGGAGTCCTTATCGGGAAAATGCGCCATTATACTGGCAAATTGAAATGCCGTCTGAAAACGGGTCAGACGGCATTTTTGACGGTGTTTTATTTTTTGGCTTTGAAGCCGAGCAGATGCCGGGTGGTGGCAAGCCACGCGCCGAATACGCCCAATGCGATGACGAAGCCGAACACCAGCACGATTTCTTCAGGATAAAAGAAACGCCAGCCGATATTGAGCCCGTAGGGTTTGAAGATGGCATCGACCAAGGGGCGCACGGCGGAGAGCAGCCAGCCGCAAAGCCCCAGGCTGACGGCGGCGGAAAGGATGCTCTGCCACATGGCTTGATAAAGGAAGGGGCGGCGGATAAACGACGCTGGCGCACCGAGCAGCTTGGTGATTTCGATTTCTTCTTTGCGGCTGAGGATTTGCAGTCGGATGGTGTTGTGTGCGACAAGGACAAACGCCATACCCAGCGTCAGGGAGAGAAACCATAAGATTTTACGGATGAACTCGTTGATTTGGTACAGCGTTTGCACCCATTCGGTATCCATAGACGCGGATTCGACCATTGGCAGCTTGGTAATGTCCCGGTAGATTGCCTGCATTTGGTCGGGAGTGGTTGCCGGGTCGGGGGTAACGATAAAGACATCCGGCAGCGGGTTGCCGTCGAGCATCGAAACCAGATTTTGGTCGAGGTTGGACTGCAATTCTGCCAAACCGTCTTCTTTGCCGATGAAGCGGATGTTGTCGATCCGTTTGTCGCGCGCCAGCAGGCTGCGCACGGTCTCGCTGTCGCCTTGTGCGGCGGCGGTTTCCATATAGACGGTGATTTGCGGCGACTCGTTGAGTTTGCCTAAAACGCTTTGTCCGCTTTGGATGCCCAAATACATAAACAGCGGCAGGGTCATTGCGACGGCGAGCATCAGAAGGGTGAGCAGCGTGCCGAAGGGTTGGCGCAGGAGCTCTTTGAGCGCGGTGCGGGCGGATTCGACGTGCAGCGAGGCGTAGTGGATGATGCTCATGCGAGCCGTCCTTTCGAGAGGCGCAGGATGCGGTGGCCGTAGTCCGCCATCAGGGTTTCGTCGTGGGCGGCTACGATGACTGTGGTTCCTGCTTCGTGGAAGGTTTTGAACAATTCCATAATATCGAGCGCGTAGGCGCGGTCGAGGTTGGCGGAGGGTTCGTCGGCAATCAGCAGGCCGGGCTGGTGGACGACGGCGCGGGCGATGCACAGGCGTTGCTGTTCGCCGCCGGAGAGGGTTACCGGGTCGTCGAGTTCGCGCCCTTTCAAGCCGACTTTTTCGATGGCGATGCGGGCGCGTTCTTCGGCTTTGCGCGGCGGATAGCCGATAATCCGCAAGGGCAGGATGACGTTTTGCAGGACGTTGCGGTCGTAGAGGATTTTGTGGTCTTGGAACACGATGCCGATGTGTTGGCGCATAAAGCCGATTTGGTTGTCGGACAGTTCGCCCAAGTCTTGATTGTTGAACCACACTTTGCCTTTGCCGGGCTTGGTAATGCCCGAAATCAGCTTGAGGATGGTGGACTTGCCCGAGCCTGAGTGTCCGGCGATAAAAATCATTTCGCCTTTTTTGATTTGGAAGCTGACATTTTTCAGGGCTTCAAAACCGCCGGGGTAGGTTTTGGAAACTTGTTCGAAACGGATCATAGGAGGTCCTGTAAGGAAGGGCATACCGTACCGGCTTGTCTGCCTGAAGACGGGGTGTCTGCGGTATGCCGTCTGAACAATAAGTAAGTAACGGAGATTATAAAGATTCCGTTTGTTTTTAGATAGTGGATAAGTTTGGCGGATACCGGAGGCCGGGCGGGAAAAATGCCGTCTGAAGCGGTTTCAGACGGCATCCGGCATTTAACGGCATTTTGAATAGGCGAGTTTGACGGCTTCGGTCAGGCTTTTTTCGTTCACTTCCCCGGTAATGGTTTGTTTGTATCCGCATTTCGGGGCTTCGACGACGGTAAAGGGCAGTACGCCGATATGGTTTCCGTAGGATTTCATAAAGTTTCGGCTGTTCGCCCCGGTGTAACGCCAAATCGGGTAGGAAACAGGGGTCTGCTTGAGGAAGTTGCCGATATTGTCGGATGTGTCGAGCGCGATGCCGACCATATCGACGCTGCCTTTTTTCTGCGCTTTATACCATTTGGACATCACCGGCATCTCTTTGCGGCACGGGCCGCACCAGGTCGCCCAAAGGTTGACGATGCGGACGGGGGCTTTGAGCGATTGCAGGCTTTGCGCGGCATTGTCTTTCCAGCCGGCCAGTCCGTCCGCCGAGGCGGTATGTGCGGCAAATGTGGCGGCAAGGGCGATTGCGGCAAGCGGTAAGCGTTTCATTTTTTTGTCCTCCGTATATTGGATGGGGTATTGTAAACCCTTTGGGGCGGCTGTCTATGGTTTGAACGGGGATATTGAGTAAAATCCCGCCGAGGCCGATAATGCGGCTGTTTCCAAATAACGAGGATGGTTTATGTCAGAAGTCAAAATTTTCCACAACCCCCGTTGCAGCAAATCGCGTGCCGCCTTGTCCCTATTGGAAGAACGCGGCATTGCTGCCGAAGTGGTCAAATATTTGGATACGCCGCCCGGCTTGTCCGAATTGAAGGATATTTTCAACAAATTGGGCTTGGCATCGGTGCGCGGGATGATGCGCGTGAAAGATGATTTGTACAAGGAATTGGGGTTAGACAACCCCGATTTGGACAATGACGCGCTGCTGCGTGCCATCGCCGATCACCCCGCCCTGTTGGAGCGTCCGATTGTTTTGGCGAACGGTAAGGCGGCAATCGGCAGACCTTTGGAAAATATCGAAGCGGTATTGTGAACAAACGGCTGTTTCGCAGCCGCAACGGCTTGCGCTATTACCTGTTGGGCGGTTTCTGTTTGAGTGTTTTTCCGCTTTTGCTGGTGTTTGCCTCATCCGTTTGGGCGGTTTATCAGACGGGCGGGCAGGTTTTGCCGCCGTATGTCCGGGCGGATGCCGCGCTGGTGTTGGGCGCGGCGGCGTGGGACAAACGCCCTTCCCCGGTTTTTCGGGAACGCATCAACCACGCCATCGCGCTTTACCAAAGCCGCAGGGTAGGCAAAATCGTGTTTACGGGAGGACGGACCAAAAAAGGCTATATGACCGAAGCCGAGGTCGGGCGGCGGTACGCGCTTAAGCAAGGGATTCCGCCGCGCCATATCTTATTTGAAAACACTTCGCGCAACACTTATGAGAATTTGAGCAACATCCGTCCGGTTTTGCGTGCCAACGGTATTGCCAGCGTGGTGATTGTCAGCGATCCCTACCATTTGGCACGGGCGGCGGAAATGGCGGAGGATTTGGGTGTCCGCGTTTATATGTCTGCCACGCCGACCACGCGGTTTGATGCGGGAAATAAGAAAAAAATCTTTATGCTGCAAGAGGGATATGCGCTTTCCCTTTACCGCTTGGAAAAGTGGGGCAGCCGCCTTTGGGGATGGCTGTCTGATTGAAGCGGTAGAAAATGCCGTCTGAAACTTATCCGCAAGTAAGTTTCAGACGGCATTTTTGATGCCCAAGCACGGTAAAACCAGTAAAATAAACGCTTTCAAAGATTTCGGAGCCATTATGACCGTCAAAACCCGTTTCGCCCCCAGCCCTACCGGCTACCTGCACATCGGCGGCGTACGCACCGCCTTGTTTTCTTGGGCGTTTGCCCGCCATCACAAAGGCAAGTTCTTATTGCGTATCGAAGACACCGACTTGGCGCGTTCCACCGCCGAATCCGTCAACATCATCCTCGACGGCATGAAATGGGTCGGACTGGATTACGACAACGCCGACAACGTGGTGTACCAAACCCGCCGCTTCGAACGCTATAAAGAAGTCATCGCCGAACTCTTGGCAAAAGGCGATGCCTACTACTGCTATTGCAGCAAAGAAGAATTAGAAGCGATGCGCGAGAAAGCCGAAAAAGAAGGTACGGCGACTTACGACCGCCGCTGGCGGCCGGAAGCGGGCAAAACCCTGCCCGAAATTCCCGCCGGCGTGCAACCCGTCGTCCGCTTCAAAACGCCTTTGGACGGTGTTACCCGGTGGGCGGACTTGGTCAAAGGCGAAATTTCTATCCCCAACGAAGCCCTCGACGACCTGATTATCGCCCGCGCCGACGGCACGCCGACCTACAACTTCTGCGTCGTGGTGGACGACTACGACATGGGCGTTACCCACGTTATCCGGGGCGACGACCATGTGAACAACACCCCGAAACAAATCAATATCTTGAAAGCCATCGGCGCAAACCTGCCCGAATACGGTCATCTGCCGATGATTCTCAACGAACAAGGCAAAAAAATCTCCAAACGCAGCGGCGATACCGTTGCCATTACCGATTTCGGCGCGATGGGCATCCTGCCCGAAGCGATGCTCAACTATTTGGCGCGTTTGGGCTGGGCGCATGGCGACGACGAGTTCTTCACGATGGAACAATTTATCGAATGGTTTGATTTGAAAGACGTTTCCCCGTCCCCAAGCCGTATGGACTTGAAAAAACTCTATTGGATTAACGGCGAACACATCAAAATTACCGCTAACGACAAGCTCGCCGAACTCGTCAAACCGCGCCTCGCGCTGCGCGGACTTCACGAAACAGGCAAACCTGCTTTGGAAGACGTGTTGGCATTGGTCAAAGACCGCGCCCAAGATCTGAACACGCTTGCCGACGAGTGCCTCTACTTCTACGTCAAACAAACGCCTGCCGAAGCGGATGTGCAGAAACATTGGGATGACGAAGCCGCCGCCCGCATGCTGCGCTTCGCCGAACGCCTCGAAGGGCTGGAAGACTGGAACGCCGAAGCCATCCACGATCTGTTCAAACCTTTCTGCGACGAAGAAGGCATCAAAATGGGCAAACTCGGTATGCCTTTGCGCCTCGCTGTATGCGGTACGGCGAAGACCCCGAGCGTCGATGCCGTATTGGCATTAATCGGCAAGGAAGAAGTGTTGAAACGCATCCGCGCTTAAGTTATCCACAGGCGCAGGCGATGCCGTCTGATGTCGGAATACGGCTTCAGACGGCATTCAAACGGAAGTTGAAAATGAAAAAAATATTGTATTTTCTGATGTTTACCTTTTCTACAAGCGTATGGGCCGGGGATGCGGAAGACAATCTGCTCAGCATCCAATCCGGTTACCGCGCCTTATTGCAAAAGCAAAACAATTTGGACGGAAAAATCATCGGGATGCAGTCGGATTTGGAAGATGCGCGCCGGCGTTTGCAGGCGGCGCAGGCGGATATTATTCATTTGGAAGCGGAAATTCCCAAAGCGATGGCGATGAAAGCAAGGCAGGAAGAGGAATTGAAGCAGGCGGGGCTGCGCTTGGACAATGCCTGGAATGCGGTTTACGGCGCCGGCGGGACGAAAGCGGCGGGAAATTAACCGGTGCATCCTGATTTTGTGGAAAATACGGTTTCCATCACACGGCTGGAAGCCGGGCATATCGGCAGGTTGGCTCAGGCGTTGTTTGAGGAGTGGCACGATTTTGAACCGTGGTCTTCTGTGGATAAGATTCGTGCCTATTACGGCAGGTGTTTGAAGGATGACGAACTGCCGCTGGCTTTTGCGGCTGTGGATGATTCCGGAACCCTGTTGGGTTCGGCTGCGCTCAAGCGGCATGATATGGAAAGTTTTCCACAGTATGAATATTGGTTGGGCGATGTCTTTGTTTTACCTGAATATCGCGGAAAAGGCATAGGCAGAAGGCTGGTCGCCCACTGCACAGGCGCGGCGCGTTCGCTGGGGATAAAGTTCTTGTATCTTTATACGCCTGATGTGCAAATATTTTATGAATCATTCGGCTGGGCGGTTGTCGGGCGACATTTCCATAACGGTGAATGGGTTACGGTTATGCGTTTGGATGTGGGTAAGGTTTAAGCCGAATGGAAAAATGCCGTCTGAGCTGTTCAGACGGCATTTTTTGTGTTTGGAAATTTCCTGTCGGATAATGTTTATCCACAGATTTTTCCATATGGTTTGATGCTGCTCCGCCAACGGAAATTAAGATACGGATTTGCACAAATCTTTCAGACGGTACAGTTCTGACAATGCTTCGCGCGGGGTCAGGCTGTCGGGATCGAGGTTTTCCAGGGCTGCCGCCAATATACCTTCAAAATGTTTTTCCTCTGCTTTGTCAACAAAGCTGCCCACATTCGGTTCATCTTCTTTTTCAGACGGCATGGTACTGAAAATATCCAGTTGGGACCGTTTTGCGGCGGCTTGGGATTCGAGTTCGTCCAGATATTTTTGGGCAGCTTTGAGGGCGCGGCCGGGCAGGCCGGCGAGTTTGGCGACGGCGATGCCGTAGCTTTTTTCAGCGGGACCGGGTTGGATTTGGTGCAGGAACACAATGTCCTGTCCCTGTTCGAGCGCGGAAAGGTGCATATTGACGGCGGCGGCGCAGGTTTCGGGCAGGCGCGTCAATTCAAAATAATGAGTGGCGAAGAGGCTGAAGGATTTGTTTTTTTGCAGCAGGTGTCCGGCAACGGCGTGTGCGATGGCGAGTCCGTCAAAAGTCGAAGTGCCGCGTCCGACTTCGTCCATTAAAACAAGGCTTTGTTCGGTGGCGTGATGCAGGATGCAGGCGGTTTCGCTCATTTCGACCATAAAGGTGGAGCGGTTGGAGGCGAGGTCGTCGGATGCGCCGATGCGGGTGAAGATTTGATCGATGGGCCCGATTGTGGCGGCATCGGCAGGTACGAAACAGCCGGTGTGTGCCAACAGGATGATAAGGGCGACTTGGCGCATATAAGTGGATTTGCCGCCCATATTCGGGCCGGTAAGCAGAATGAGGCGGTGTTTGTGATTGAGGTCGGTGTGGTTGGCGGTAAAGTGGCGCACTTGCTGTTCGACGACGGGATGGCGGCCGTTTTCGATGTGGATAACCGGATAGTCGGCAAACTCGGGGAGGACGAAGCCGCGTTCGGCGGCAATGGCGGCAAACGTGGAAAGCACATCGAGTGCGGCGGCTGCTTTGGCGGCTTTTTGAAGCTGCGGCAATGCCGTCTGAACTTCTTTCAACAGGGCTTCAAACAGACGTTTTTCCAATGCCAATGCATGCTCTTGCGCGGTCAGCACTTTGTCTTCAAAGGCTTTCAGCTCTGGCGTGATGAAGCGTTCGGCGTTTTTCAGGGTCTGGCGGCGTTGGTAGTCGGCAGGTGCTTGTTCGGCTTGGGTTTTGGATAACTCGATGTAGAAGCCGTGGACGCGGTTGAATTCGACTTTGAGTGTGGACAAACCGGTACGTTCGCGTTCGCGCGCTTCGAGGTCGAGCAGAAATTCATCGCCGTGGTTTTGGATGTGGCGCAGTTCATCAAGTTCTGCACAATAGCCTTGGTTGATAACGCCACCGTCTTTGAGCCAGACGGCAGGTTCGGGCATCACGGCGGCTTTGAGGGTTTCGGCAACAGGCAGGGTTTCGGGGAAAATAGCTTTGAGGGTTTCCAAAAGGCTGCTGCCCTCTGCGGACAATTCGATTTCGGACAGGGCAAACAGGCTGTCGCGCAGGGCGGCAAGGTCGCGCGGACGTGCATTGCCCACGGCGATGCGGGCGGCGATGCGTTCGATGTCCGCGATGTTTTTCAGACGGCCTTGCAGGGTTTCGTATTGCGAACCCAGCGCGGCAACGGCTTCTTGGCGGGCGCGGATGTGGGCGCGGCTGCGTAAGGGGTGGTGGAGCCAGAGTGCCAAAAGGCGGCTGCCCATATGGGTGGCGCAGCCGTCGAGTATGGAAAACAGGGTCGGCGATTTTTTGCCAGAGAGGGTTTGCGTGATTTCAAGGTTGCGGCGCGTAGCGGCATCCATACCGATATATTGGCTGTCGGTTTCGAGCGAAATGCCGTCGAGGTGTTGCGGCATCAGGTTTTGCGTCAGGCGGATGTAGTTCAACAGCGCGCCCGCCGCGCCGACGGCGGCTTCGTGTTCCTTGCCGTCCAAACCGAAGCCGTGCAGGTCTTGGCAGCCGAAGTATTCGGTCAATAATTTCGCGCCTGCGTCAGCGGCAAACTGCCACGGGTTCAGGCGCGTGATGTTGGCAGAGGTCGTACCACGGGCAGGCTGTGCACTCTGAAAACCATCAGGCAGGCTTTTGCCTTCGGGCAACAGGATTTCTGCCGCCTGCAAACGCGCCAGCTCGTCGGCGAGTTTGTCCGCCGTCGTCAGCTTGGTTTTGAATTCGCCGCTTTGCAAAGATGCCCACGCGACGGCGATCTGTTTTTTGTCTATATTTACCGCCGCGATGCGGTTGGTTTCCTTGTCTTCCAAAAACGCCGCGTCGGTCAGCGTGCCGGGCGTTACGATGCGCACGACTTTGCGCTCCACCGGCCCCTTACCCGCACCGACTTCGCCTACCTGCTCGCACACCGCCACGCTTTTGCCCATCTTCACCAGCCGCGCCAGATACTGCTCCGCCGCGTGAAACGGCACGCCCGCCATCTTAATCGGCACGCCGTCCATCTGCCCGCGCGTAGTCAGGGTAATGTCCAACAGCTTCGCCGCCTCCACCGCATCATCCAAAAACAGCTCGTAAAAATCGCCCATACGGTAAAACACCAATTTGTCGGCGTGTTGCGATTTGATGGCGAGATACTGCTGCATCATCGGGGAAACGGCGGATTTGCTCATAAAGATGCCTTAATCAATGTGGAAGACCGGTATTGTAGCAAAAAGGATTTGTCTTCGACGGAATGAGACTGACCGTAAGCCTGTCAATAAAGTTGTGGAGACAAATAGGAAAACAGCAAAATTACCCACAAGAATATTATTAAGTCAAAAAACATCCACGCGTATCTGTTCTATATAGAAAGCCTTAAACTCAAACTTATTTAGCAAAAAGGTAATGAAAATATTGGATATTTACTACTTACACACAAGTAAGTCCGTAATCATCAAAATCACCATTAAAATTTTAAAGTCAAATATTGAATGTGCGTTTAAAAATACCGAAATTCATCTGTGTCAAATAAAGCACAAGTAATCTTATGTAACAGTGGAATGTAGTTTTATTTCAGAATACAATGCAGGCATTGAGCTTTATTTCACAACCCGGAGACAAAATATGAGCATTAAAGTAGCGATTAACGGTTTCGGCCGCATCGGCCGCCTCGCATTGCGTCAAATTGAAAAAGCACACGGCATCGAAGTCGTCGCCGTCAACGACCTGACCCCTGCCGAAATGCTGCTGCACCTTTTCAAATACGACAGCACTCAAGGACGTTTCCAAGGAACTGCCGAATTAAAAGACGATGCCATCTTGGTAAACGGCAAAGAAATCAAAGTCTTCGCTAATCCGAATCCTGAAGAATTGCCTTGGGGCGAATTGGGTGTGGATGTCGTCCTCGAATGTACCGGCTTCTTCACCAACAAAACCAAAGCCGAAGCGCACATCCGCGCCGGTGCGCGCAAAGTCGTGATTTCCGCACCCGGCGGCAATGATGTGAAAACCGTCGTATATGGCGTGAACCAAGACATTTTGGACGGCAGCGAAACCGTCATCTCCGCCGCTTCCTGCACCACCAACTGCCTTGCCCCGATGGCGGCAGTCCTGCAAAAAGAGTTCGGCGTAGTCGAAGGCTTGATGACCACCATCCATGCCTACACCGGCGACCAAAACACCCTTGACGCGCCGCACCGCAAAGGCGATTTGCGCCGCGCCCGCGCCGCCGCGCTCAATATCGTGCCCAACAGCACCGGCGCCGCCAAAGCCATCGGTTTGGTTATCCCCGAATTGAACGGCAAACTCGACGGTTCCGCCCAACGCGTCCCCGTCGCCACCGGCTCGCTGACCGAATTGGTTTCCGTCCTCGAACGCCCTGTAACCAAAGAAGAAGTCAACGCCGCGATGAAAGCCGCCGCCAGCGAATCTTACGGTTACAACGAAGATCAAATCGTTTCTTCCGATGTTGTCGGCATCGAATACGGCTCGCTTTTCGATGCCACCCAAACCCGCGTGATGACCGTAGGCGGCAAACAACTGGTGAAAACCGTTGCCTGGTACGACAACGAAATGTCCTACACCTGCCAACTCGTCCGCACTTTGGAATATTTCGCAGGCAAAATCTAAGGTTTGAGCAAGCCTGTGGATAAGTAAATGCCGTCTGAACGCAATGTGTTCAGACGGCATTGTTTATCTGTAACTTGATATTGCGGTTTATGGTAAATAAACAACAACCGTTTGTTCGGCCGCCATACCGCAAAACCGGATTTTTACCCGATTTAAAGTAGTGTTGGGGAAAGATTAATAACCGTCGCAAGGTTTCCTTCTATCTGAAACCTGACTTCATAATTCTCAATGTTCATGACGTAAATCCGTTCGGGAATATTCTGATAGGCGGGGCGCGGGTCTTGGGCGATGCTTTGGCTGATGAGGTTTTTCGTGTTTGTAGATAAGTTTTCCGCGCCGATGTTTTCCAGCCATACAACTTCCAGTTCTTCGGGTTTGCCGCTGACGAAACCGGATGCGGCATCGGGTTTGGATTCGACAAAGGGGATGTAGGGCTTGACGTCGATAATCGGTGTGCCGTCCAGCAGGTCTGCGCCGCTACAATAGAGGCGGACGGGTTTGCCGGTTTCAATGCGTTCGAGTTTTAGGAGCGAGAGTCCGAGATGGTTGGGGCGGTGGGGGCTGCGCGTGGCGAACACGCCCATTTTTTGTTTGCCGCCGAGCCGTGGCGGGCGCACCATTTGTGCCCAGCCTTCATCCAGTACGCCGTGAAAGATAAAACTTATCCACACATAATCGAAGTGTTCCAATCCGCGTACGCTGTCTGCGGTAAATTCAGGATTCAGCTCGATGCAGACTTCTGCGGCGGAGACCAGACCGGGCTGGCGGGCGATGCCGAATTTCTGTTTGTAGGGCGAGCGGGCGGTGGCGACGGGGGTAATGGTATAAGTCATAAGATTGTGGATAAGTTTTTTGGAAAAACCTTATCTTATCACAGCCGGTTTTACCGCTTTCAGGCAGTAATTTGTTATAATACAGGGCATTTTAATTTCGTTGAAATGATGAGATGATTGTTTCCATTGATGTTGATGCACAAAAAACGTTTACGCCACTGTGTCCTGACGAACTGCCCGTGAATGAGGGGCATTTGATTGCCGAAGAGTTGAATGCCCAAGCTGCTTTGGCGGATTTGCGCGTGATGACGAAAGATGCGCATCACGCGGCAGCGAAATGGCTTGTGGATAACCCTGTTGATATGTTGAAGCCGACAGGTTTGCCCGATGCGGATTTGACTTGGGTGGCTCATGCAATGGTTGGTACGTGCGGCTATGAATTGTTGGACGGGTTGCCTTCTGCTAAGGAATATGATTATTGCGTTTGGAAAGGTGTCGATCCCGAATTGCATCCTTACGGTGCGTGTTTTCACGATATTGAGGAAAAACTGAGCACAGGGTTGATTGAGTGGTTGCGTTGTCAAAATACGGATACGGTCATTGTCGGCGGTTTGGCTACGGATTATTGTGTGAAAACAACGGTTTTACAGTTGATTAAAGGTGGAAGTTGGCGGGTTATCGTCAATGAAGCGGCTTGTCGGGGTATTGCGCCGGACACCATCGAAACAGCATGGCAGGAAATGCGTTCTGCCGGTGCAACAATCTTAAAAAACGCTGATGAAATTAAAAAATATATTAATAATCAATAAATTATAATTGTTTCACGTGAAACACTCTTCCTGAATATGAAAGTTTTGCTTGTCCGATTGTCCAGTATGGGCGATTTGATTCACACCTTGCCTGCAATCGAAGATTTGGCGCGACAATGCCCTGATGTGGAACTCCATTGGCTGTGTGAAGCCGGATTTGCGGATATTGCACGCCTGCATCCGTTTGTGAAAAAAATCCATGTGATGAAATGGCGGCAATGGCGCAAACATCTTTTTCAAGCAGAAACTTGGCGGGGAATAGGTCGTCTAAAACAGGCTTTGCGGCAAGAAACATTTGATTTTGTATTGGATAGTCAGGGTCTGATTAAAAGCGCGTGTTTCGCCAAAATGGCAAGATCTCCTATTTATGGTTTGGATAAACACAGCGCGAGAGAGAGATTGGCTGCAGTTGCATATACTAAAACATACGCTGTGCCCAAAGGGAGAAATGCCGTTTGGCGCAACCGAGAGCTGTTTGCCCAAGTATTTGGGTATGCGATGCCTGAAACGCAGGTATTTGGTTTGACTGTTCCTGAAGCAGGCGGTCTGAAGAATTTAGTGCAGCCGTATTATGTGGCTTTGCACGCGACCAGTCGGGACAGTAAATTATGGCCTGTGGAAAACTGGCGGGCGTTGTTGCGAAAACTGAATCAAAAACAACGATGCAATATTTATTTGCCTTGGGGGAATGAAACTGAAAAAGCGCGTGCCGAACAAATTGCAGACGGGCTGCCTTTTGCTATCGTGTGCGATAAAATGAATTTATTGCAGGCGGCGTATCTGTTGAAACAGGCGGTCGGGATTGTCGGCGTGGATACCGGTTTGCTGCATTTGGCAAACGCCTTGGAAAAGCCTGTGGTCGGTATTTATACCGATACCGATCCGATTAAAACGGGTGTTCAAGTTTCGGACGTTGCAAAAAATTTGGGCAATATCGGGCAGATTCCAACTGCAGATTTGGTTTATCAAACGCTGATGGATTGTGTGGCTGCCGATGAGGTTCGGATGCCGTCTGAAACTGAAATGGCGGAGAATTTATCGAGTGTGGGAATGTATACCTGCCAGTCTGAGTAAATAATTTAAAATGATATAATCGGCAAGTATTATCCGAAAGATTTTTAAATAAATTCGTTTTTAAGGAAAACGGATTTGGTTTTATAGGAAAGAAGGTTTGGTTTCGCCGGGTGGAAAGCAACGTTCTTTTTGGGAGAATTCAATGAAAGCACTGGTCGCGGTAAAGCGCGTAGTGGACTACAACGTCAAAGTTCGTGTAAAAACCGATGGTTCGGATGTGGATATCGGTAATGTCAAAATGTCGATGAACCCGTTTGACGAAATTGCAGTGGAAGAAGCCGTCCGACTGAAAGAAGCCGGAAAAGTAAGCGAAATCGTAGCGGTTTCTTTGGGTGAGAAAAAATGCGAAGAAACCTTGCGTACTGCTTTGGCGATGGGTGCCGACCGTGCAATTCATATTGAAACCGATGCAAAATTGGAGCCGTTGGCGGTTGCCAAGCTGCTGAAAGCCGTTGCGGATAAAGAAAATCCGCAAATTTTCTTTTTGGGCAAACAGGCGATTGACGATGATGCCAATCAAGTGGCGCAAATGCTGGCTGCTTTGCTGAATGCGGCGCAAGGTACGTTTGCCTCCAAAGTACAAATTGAAGGCGATGAAGTACAGATTGTGCGCGAAATCGATGGCGGCGAAGAAACCATCGCATTGAAACTGCCTGCTGTTATCAGTGCTGATTTGCGTTTGAACGAGCCGCGTTTTGTCAAACTCCCCAATATTATGGCGGCAAAGAAAAAACCTTTGGAAAAACTGGCTCCTGCCGATTTAGTTGCCGATATTTCACCTCGTCTGAAAACGGTGAAATTCGCCGAGCCTAAAGCACGTCAGGCAGGCGTAAAAGTAGCAGGCGTTGCCGAATTGGTCGAAAAATTGAAAAACGAAGCCAAAGTGATTTGAGGAGACCGAAATGAGCGTATTGATTATTGCCGAACACGACAACAAACAGTTGAATCCTGCCACTTTGCATGCTGTTACCGCTGCCGCCAAACTTGGTAAAGTCGATTTATTGGTTGCCGGAAGCAGCGCATCTGCCGTAGTGGAATCCGCGAAGCAAGTAGCGGGTGTGGATAAAGTTTTGCTTGCGGATGCTGCCCATTATGCCGAAGGTTTGGCTGAAGAACTTGCTCCGCTGGTGGTTAAGCTGGCGGCAGATTACCGCTATGTTACTGCAACGGCAACCACATTTGGTAAAAACCTTTTGCCCCGCGTAGCCGCCTTATTGGACGTACCGCAAATTTCTGATTTGACCGACATTGTGGATAACACGACTTTTGTGCGTCCTATTTATGCAGGGAACGCATTTGAAACTGTGCAAGCCGATTCGGAAAAATTGGTGCTGACCTTCCGTGCGACAGCTTTTGATGCAGCGCTGGCGCAAGGTGGGAATGCAGAGGCAGTTAATGTTGAAGCAACCCCTGCTCAAAACCTGAGTCGTTTTGTGAACCGCCGGCTTTCTCATTCCGATCGTCCTGAGTTGACTCAGGCAAAAGTGATTGTTTCCGGCGGTCGTGCGCTGGGTAGTGCGGAAAAATTCAATGAAGTGCTGACACCGTTGGCGGATGTTTTAGGTGCGGCAATCGGTGCATCCCGTGCGGCAGTAGATGCCGAGTATGCGCCAAACGATGCTCAAGTTGGACAAACCGGTAAAGTGGTTGCGCCGCAGCTGTATTTTGCAATCGGTATTTCAGGCGCGATTCAACACGTTGCCGGTATGCAAGACAGTAAAGTGATTGTCGCAATCAACAAAGATGCCGATGCGCCGATTTTTAATGTGGCCGATTACGGATTGGTAGGCGATTTATTCGAAATCGTCCCGCAATTAACAGAAGCATTGAAAAATTGATGTTTCACGTGAAACGTTCAGACGACCTTGTTATTAATGAGGTCGTCTGAAAACATTTCAGCATGATTACGACTTATAAAACCATTACTTCTCCGACGCAGGCTGAGTTTAAAGATAAAGGCAGCCGTTTTATCGCTTTTGCCTATCCGATTCGGACTTTGGCTGATGTGAAAAAATACCTCGATCCGTTAAAGGAAGAGCATCATAAAGCGCGACACTGGTGCTATGCCTATCGTCTGGGGGTGGATGGCATGCAATTTCGTGCTAACGATGATGGAGAGCCGTCAGGAAGTGCGGGGCGACCGATTTTGGGGCAGATTGATTCTGTGGGTATAACCGATGTTTTGGTTGTGGTTGTCCGTTATTTCGGCGGTACTTTATTGGGTGTTCCCGGTCTGATTCACGCATATAAAGAGGCAACGGCTCAGGCGTTGGCGATTGCAGAAGTGATTGAAAAGAATATTGAAAAAACTGTTTGGCTGAGATGTGAATATCCGTTTTTGAATGAAGCAATACGCATCGCCAAACAATATCAGGCGGATATATTGGAGCAGGATTTACAGTTAGATTGCCGATTGACGGTAAGTTTGTCGTTGGCGAATTATGAGGTCTGTGTTGCAGCTTGGAAAAATACACGGCAGATTGAAGTAAATACGGAAAAGCCTTTTGAATGAAAGGTTGTCTGAAATATCTTGTGATGGTATTTCAGACAACCTCTTCGCTCATTAATCTTCTTGTGTATATCTGTCTAAAACATCGACGCTGGAGCGCAAATATAGCCAAGCCAATTGATGGAATTCGCCCAGCGCGTTCCATAACGCATCTTCACTCATAATGCTGTATTCGCCTTCCGTATGCAAATCCAGTTCCTCCCCGTCCTTAATAGCCTGATGACACGCCTGATATTCGTGGGTATAGAAGTTATCCATATCGTGAATTAAAGCGACGGCATGTTTCCAACGCCGGATGTCTTCTTTCAATTGCGGTAGTAAATGACACCATTCGCGGTATTTGCTTTGGATTTCATTAATACGGTTTTGCATGGTTACTTGTCCTTTTTTAATTTTGAGGGTAAGTTGAATGGTTATAGAGTTGAATGAAGCAGCTTTTTTTGTTTGATTTCACCAAAATTTCTTCAACCGGGATAAAAGTCCCTTTGTGTCAAGTTTTCGTTAAAAGTATATATTTGTCAAGGAGATGGCATGAAACTGCTGGTTATCGGTAATGGCGGTCGCGAACACGCGCTGGCTTGGAAATTGGCGCAGTCGCCCAGAGTGGAGACAGTATTTGTTGCACCCGGTAATGCCGGTACGGCGATTGAACCTAAATTGCAAAACATTGCCTTAACTGTGCATCAGGATTTGATTGAATTCTGCCGCAAAGAAAATATTGCTTTTACCGTCGTCGGTCCCGAAGCGCCTTTGGCAGCGGGGATTGTGGATGATTTCCGTGCCGCAGGACTGAAAATATTTGGTCCGACACAATATGCGGCGCAGTTGGAAAGTTCTAAAGATTTCGCCAAGGCATTTATGGCGAAATACAACATTCCGACCGCGCAATATCAAACCTTTGAAAACGCCGATGCCGCACATGGTTACGTCAATCAGAAAGGTGCGCCTATTGTCATTAAAGCCGACGGTTTGGCGGCAGGCAAAGGCGTGATTGTGGCGATGACTTTGGATGAGGCGCACGCCGCGATTGACGATATGCTGTTGGGTAACAAAATGGGCAATGCCGGCGCGCGCGTTGTGATTGAAGATTTTCTGCAAGGCGAAGAAGCGAGCTTTATCGTCATGGTTGATGGCAATCATGTGCTGCCTATGGCGACCAGCCAAGACCACAAGCGTCTTTTAGACGGCGACAAAGGCCCGAACACGGGTGGTATGGGTGCGTACAGCCCCGCGCCTGTGGTAACGCCCGCCGTATACGAGCGCGCGATGGACGAGATTATTTTGCCGACCGTAGCAGGTATGAAAGCGGAAGGGCATGAGTTTACCGGCTTCCTGTACGCCGGTTTGATGATTGATCAAAGCGGCACACCCTATACGATTGAGTTTAACTGCCGTTTCGGCGATCCCGAAACCCAGCCGATTATGAGCCGTCTGAACAGCGATTTGGCGGATTTGGTCGAAGCGGCAATAGACGGCAAACTCGATAGCGTAACTGCGGAATGGAATCCTCAAACTGCCGTGGGCGTGGTGCTGGCGGCACAAAATTACCCCGAAGCGCCCAAAAAAGGCGATGTTATTTCCGGTCTGGATGTTGCCAACCAAGTAGGCAAAGTTTTCCATGCGGGCACAACGGCAAACGAGAAAGGCGATGTATTGACCAACGGCGGGCGCGTATTGTGTGTTGTGGGATTGGGCGATAATGTGGCGCAAGCGAAAGCCAAGGCGTATGGCGCGTTGGAAAAAATCAGCTTCGACGGGATGCAGTACCGCAAAGATATTGCCGATAAAGCGATTAACCGTTAATTAGAAAGAGGATGATGCCGTCTGAAGCCAAGTATGAATTATATGCTTCAGACGGCATTTTATATTATGTTATTTCCGAGAATTATCGCTGCATCAGCGCAACGTAAGTTAAGCGTTTATTTGAAAAAAGGCGGTTTGGTCGCTTATCCGACCGAATCTTGTTATGGCTTGGGGTGTCTTCCGACATTAGCCAAAGCACTCGGTAAGTTGGCGCATTTGAAAAAAAGGCCGCAACACAAGGGTATGATTGTCATCGGGAATCAATTTGAACAGTTGCAGCCTTTACTTCAAATGCCGTCTGAAAATCTGCAGGCTATGCTTAGAAAAGAATGGCCTGCACCTAAAACATTCCTATTATCTGCCAAATCCTGCGTATTGCCTGAGTTGCGCGGGAAACGGCGCGGCAAGCTGGCGGTCAGGGTTCCCGATCATGCAGGTGCAAGGCGTTTGTGTCAGGTATTGGGTATGCCTTTGGTTTCCACTTCATGCAATCGGGCGGGCAAACGCGCGTGTCGGACGGAGAGGGAAGTCAGAAGGCAGTTCGGACGCGATGTGTGGATTGTCGGCGGGCAAATCGGCAGGCAGAAATCGCCGAGTCAGATTATCGACGGGGAAACAGGTAAACGTTTGCGTTAGATATGGGTGCTTGAATGAAAACTTTTTTGCATACACAAAGAAAAAATTTTTCGGATGGTATTTCTCTACATGATTGTTATTGCACAGAGATAAAGGTAGAAGGACGCAACGTCTGCTTTGATTTTGAGGACGGTTTTGTCGTTCTGAATAATAATCCGAACAATCAAGCGGGCAAGCATCTGAAAACAGATTTTTCCCGTGTTGTTTTAACCTATGAGAATGAAAACGCCGAAGACGATTATTTGGTTGATATTTTTGAAGATATTGTCTTTTTAGGGAAACGTTTGTTTACGGTCAGAAAATTTCTTGATTTTTCTGAATTGCTTGAGATGGTCAATGCACAAGGCTGTTTTCTTGAATTTCTATATCTGTATGAGTGTATCGGTGTCAAAACAAGCGATTATTTTTTAGAGGCTGTGTTGGTTACGGGACGAAGCTGGGAATGCAAAAAATGCTTTATCAAAATTATGGGGGCAAGCAGTTTTGTGTATCAATGGAACAATTTACGTTTGGATAGTGAAATTGTATAGCAGGTTTATATTTCGTATGGAAGCTGGTTTAAAAAATAATGTGGATAACTTTGGGGGTAACTTTTCGGGGAAATGGCAAAATGCCGTCCGAAATGCTGATATTTCAGTATTTCAGACGGCATTTTTATAATAAGGTTTATGGATAAGTTTGTGCATAAGTTGTAATCAGAGTTTTTTCCCGCATACGGTTTCATATTGTTTTTCAGTTAATGTCCCGGACAGGATGCTCATCGGGCGGAGGGAAGAGGCTGTGTAGCTTTGTGTGGAAATTTCCGTGTTTTTTGTATCAAACAACTGTAGCGAACTTAAGCGGTATGTTTTGTTGTTGCAGTGGATTTCCCACTCGGCAATGGCAGTCTTGTATGCGGGGGTGTTGGCAAAACGTTCTTGTTTTAGATTGGTCACAACTTTTTTATCTTGGAAAATCATCAGATTTCCGTTTTTTCTCACGCTGTCTTTATTGATATATGTATGGATATTGCCGTTTGAAATCGTGCCGATATTTTCCCATCGGGCAGACTTGTCCGGTGTGCTGCAGGCGGTTAGCAATATAGGGAGTAAAACGAAAGATAGGAAGATTGGGCGCATTAAGGTTTCCTTAATCATTGAAATCCGCTCATTCAGAAAGGAACGGGTTGTGCGGGGGGGGATAATGCCGTCTGTGAAATGAGGCAAATATAGCAAATTGATGCAGCCTTCGTGTTTTGCGTATTTATATATTCCGTATGGAGGAATATGCTGCTTTTGAAGTGTGTATTATGGATGAACTGCCGATAACAGTAAATCGGTTTAATTTGTTTCCGTCAGCTTATGCCGTCTGAAGCCCTTTCAGACGGCATTTATTTTGAAGTTCTGGTTGTTTTTGCCAGTGATATTTTGATGGTTTGAAGCTGTCTTTTATATTCCCTGCAATGCGGGCAGAACAGCAGGTGTATGTATATGGAAATCTTCTCGCCCGGGGTGGTTTCCCGTTCCTGATGTTTGGAAAGAAGCAGGGCAATATCGCGGCATTTTTTCATAACGTTTACTTCGGGTTTTCTTGATTGAACCATTTGATTTGCAGGCATTGGCGCAACGACTCTCGGGCGCGGTGCATAATGGTGTGGTAGTTGGCTGTGCTGATACCGCACATTTGTTGTATTTCGTCGGATGAAAAACCGAGTATTTCCTTCAGGGTGAATACCCGTGCGGTGTTTTCAGGCAGGTTGTATAGGCAGCTTTGCAGAATTTTTTGAAATTCGTTGTTGTTTAATGATTTTTCCGGAGTGTTCCAATGTTGCGGCTGCCCTTCCGGCGTCCAATGACCGTTTCTGGAAAAATGGCTTTCAAATGCTTCATCCAGCAGTTCGTCATCCAGTGCGGTAAAGACTTTCCTTTGCCTCCCGATTTGACGTAATGCGTCAATAATTTTGTTTTTCAATATGGCAAAAAGCCAGCTGTTGACAAGCGCCCTGCCTTGAAAACTGTCGCCTGCGCTGTATGCGGACAGCAATGTTTCCTGCACTAAATCTTCAGCCAAATCAGGATGGTCGGGCAATTGGAGTCGCGCAAAATGCAGAAGCAGTTTGCGCGACTCCATTAATTCGGCATCGGTCAGGTCGGGTAGCGGCATAGTATCGGGAGTAAGGTAATTTATGCGGATGGATGGTTTTGGCAGGGGGAATCGCCTTCCATATTTTCGGATATGGCGGACAGGGAGGGGATGATAATCCTTTGCTCAATCCAGCCTGACCATTTCCCAAGCAAAATATTTTTCCAATTATCGGCTTCGGGCATAAATTCGACAAGGGTATGAGTGAGGGTGTCAAACGAAAGTGCGGAAGCCCCCATTATCTCCAGCAGCATCATATCGAAGCCGTCCAATGTTTGGTACATCACATCATCTTCGGCGTTTCGCCATATTAACAAGGCTGTTCCCGCTTCCTGCAAATCATCGGTAACATCATATCGATATTGCCGGATAAAGGACGCAGGGGAGGGCGTGTATTTGCTGTTATTTGAATAATGAAGGTTGGGAATATCCGGAATTTGTGCAACTTCTGCCAGTAATTGGGTATATTCAAAATCCATCAGTGCCAAAATGCCGTCTGAAAGCGGCAGGCTTTGGCAATATTGTAGGAACTCGCCGGGGATTTCTTGAAAATAGGGCGTTTGGGCGCGCGCGTCGCGGACGAAACCTTCTTTCAGACGGCCCCATTCTTCGCGGTCAAAGTATTGCAGCGTTTCGGTATAACAACGGTCGATAAAGCTGTGGATATTGTTGCGTATCAATCGGATATAGACGTTTAACCGTTCTTGCGGCAACCCGTCTGCGGTTTTACCTTCGCGTATGGCTTGGGCAAAGCGGTGTTGGTATTGGGCGGAGGTTTCAGGCTGCACGGCGGTATTCCTTTCCGGCACGCGTTTGATAATCGGCGATTTTGGCGACTTCGGCTTCGAGTTCGGCAAAAGGCGGGAAATTGAAATCGCGTTCCAACAGTGTGGGCGGAATCGTCGGCAGCTTGGCATAGGCGAGTTCGAGCAAATCCCAAACGGTCGGTAAAACCGCCGCGCCGTGGGTATCAATCAGCAATTCGGGATTTTCGGCATCGTGTCCGGCAATGTGGATATAACACACGCGCCCGACATCCACATTTTCCAAAAAAAGCCTCCGGCGAGAGCAGAGCGTGATTGACGGCGTTGACGTAAATATTGTTCACATCCAAATGAATGCCGCAGTCGGCTTCACGGGCAACCGCGTTGAGGAACTCGACCTCGTTCATCTCGGCAAGCGGGGAATGCAGATAGTAGGACGTGTTTTCCACCGCGATGCGGCAGCCCAAACGGTCTTGCACTTCGCGGATACGCCGCGCCGTATGATGCACCATTTCCTCGGTGAAGGGCAGCGGCAACAAATCGTAAAGATGACCGCCGTCGTGGCAGTAGCTCAAATGGTCGGAGAAAAACGTGCAATCGTAACGGCGCATCATTTCTTTGATGCCGTCTATCAAATCAGTATCCAGCGGGGCTTGCCCGCCCAGCGACATAGACAATCCGTGCAACGCCAGCGGCAGCCGTTCCGCCACGCGGTCAAACTGTTTGCGCGCCCTGCCGCCCATTTTCAGCCAGTTTTCCGGTGCGGCTTCGATAAAGCATATCGGGCTGTTTTCGGAAAGGGAGAGGAAGTTTTCCGCCAAGTCGCGGCGGTAGCCCAAGCCTGCGTGTTGAATCATATTCTTACCCGGTTCGGATGGCACAAAAGAGTGGTGTGCTTGTTAAAAAAATCTTCGTTTGCCGTTAAAAAAGCCGCATTTTACTGAAAAACGCGGCTTGGCTTGAAGGAATGGATTATTTAGAACCGCATTTGCCTTCGCCGCATTTGCCTTCGGCAGATTTGGCTTTGGCTTTAGATGCTTTGGTGTGTTTGTGGGCTTTTTTTACGGTTGCACCGCATTTGCCCTCGCCGCATTTGCCTTCGCCGGCTTTAGAAGCGGCCGCTCCGCACGAACCTTCGGCAGATTTGGATGCGCCGCAAGAGCCTTGGGCGGATTTTTGAACGCCTGTCGCGTTGCTTGCCGGTTTGTCGGCGGCAACGGCGCCTGCGGCCAAAGACAGGGATAAAGCACCGGCGAGTGCGGCAGCAATGTTTTTGTTCATTTCTATTTCCTTTTCAGAATATCAAGTTAACGAGATAAGGTTGGAATGTTTAAAGTCAGATTCCACGACTGAATCAATCTTGTTTCAGACGGCATCGGGGGCAAAACAGTTTTTTCAGCAGCGTATCCAGCGACCATCCGCCCGCACCCTGCAAAAGCAACGGGATTAATACCACGATATAAATCAAAGCCATTTTATAACCGTTGTCGCAGACATTGTAACCCGAACCGGCGTGAACCGCAGCCCAAGCGACGGCGGTAACGACCATCAGCCCCAATGCCGACAGGCGCGTTGCCAAACCCAAAAGTAACAGCACGGGCAGCAAAAGCTCCGCATACATCGCGAGATTCCAGTTTAACGCGTCCGGCAGCAGGTTGAACGGGAATGGGAATTGATCGTTGATTTCGGAAAACCAATTTTCCCCGTTCCATTTTTGCAAACCCGATTCCAAAAATTCATATGCGGCAAACAGACGCAAAACCAGCATAGCGGATGCCGTCTGCCAAGTCGTTCCGATTTTCATAAGTGTTCCTGTTTTTGTTTCCGTTGATACCCCGTTAGACGGATTTTGTCGGGAAAACTGACACCCGGCAGCCAATAATTTAACAAGTTAATGAATATAAAAAGAAAGTATTTTGACGGAAAGAAAGGGAAAAAGGCGGGATGTTTGGATAACGGCGGTGTTGTGAGATAATTCCCGTCTTGGACAGTATGCTTGCAAATACAATTTCCGTAAAGGAAAAAAGATTTGATGATGACTTAACAAAGCCCCTTTCGCTTGGCTGTCAAAGGAGATTGTTAAGAAAAGCAATCCCCTTTGACGGGGTGCGATATATAAAGGAATGGAAAATATGGTAATGTTTTCAAAAATCAGATCACTTTTGGCAATCGCCGCCGCCGCGTTGCTTGCTGCCTGCGGTACGGCGGGAAACAATGCCGCCCGCAAGCCGGTGCAAACCGCCAAACCCGCCGCAGTGGTCGGTTTGGCACTCGGTGGCGGAGCATCTAAAGGATTTGCCCATATAGGCATTATTAAGGTTTTGAAAGAAAACGATATTCCTGTGAAGGTGGTTACCGGCACATCGGCAGGTTCGATAGTCGGCAGCCTTTTTGCATCGGGTATGTCGCCCGACCGCCTCGAATTGGAAGCCGAAATTTTAGGCAAAACCGATTTAGTCGATTTAACCTTGTCCACCAGTGGTTTTATCAAAGGCGAAAAGCTGCAAAATTACATTAACCGAAAAGTCGGCGGCAGGCAGATTCAGCAGTTTCCCATCAAATTTGCCGCCGTTGCCACTGATTTTGAAACCGGCAAAGCCGTCACTTTCAATCAGGGGAATGTCGGACAGGCGGTTCGTGCTTCCGCCTCTATCCCTAATGTGTTCCAACCCGTCATCATCGGCAGGCACAAATATGTTGACGGCGGCCTGTCGCAGCCCGTGCCCGTCAGTGCTGCCCGGCGGCAGGGTGCGAATTTTGTCATTGCCGTCGATATTTCCGCCCGCCCGAGTAAAAATGTCAATCAAGGGTTTTTCTCTTATCTCGATCAGACACTGAACGTAATGAGTGTTTCCTCACTGCAAAATGAGTTGGGGCAGGCAAATGTCGTCATCAAACCGCAGGTGTTGGATTTGGGTGCAGTCGGCGGATTCGATCAGAAAAAACGCGCCATCCGGTTGGGTGAGGAGGCAGCCCGCGCGGCATTGCCTGAAATCAAACGCAAACTGGCGGCATACCGTTATTGACGCTATGTCGTCCGAACGCGTTTCCGGAAGGCTTCATCCATAGAAAAAAATACCCGAATCCCGTACAATACGCCCCTAAAATTTTGAAAGAACGAAAGAATTATGGAAGCCGAAGTAATCAACCAGCTTAACAACACCCTGAACGACTTGGAGAAGCGCAGCGAAGACATCCGCGTTTATATGGACTATCAGGGCAAGAAAGACCGATTGGAAGAAGTTGTCGGACTTTCCGAAGATCCCGAACTTTGGAACGACCCGAAACGCGCCCAAGAAATCGGCAAAGAGCGCAAAATCCTCGAAGGCATCGTGTTGACGCTCGACAACATTGCGTCGGGAATCGAAGACAACCGTATGCTGATTGAAATGACCGTCGAAGAAAACGACGAAGAAGGTTTCGCCGCCGTACAGGAAGATGTGGCGGGGTTGGAAAAACAGATGGCAGATTTGGAGTTCAAACGGATGTTTAACCAGCCTGCCGACCCGAACAACTGCTTTATCGACATCACCGCAGGCGCGGGCGGTACGGAAGCGGAAGACTGGGCGGGTATGCTGTTCCGTATGTACAGCCGCTACGCCGAGCGCAAAGGCTTCAAAATCGAAATCCTCGAAGAAGACGACGGCGAAATCGCGGGCATCAATCGCGCCACTATCCGAGTGGAAGGCGAATATGCCTACGGTTTGCTGCGTACCGAAACCGGCGTTCACCGTTTGGTACGCTATTCTCCGTTTGACTCGAACAACAAACGCCATACGTCGTTTGCCTCCGTGTTCGTTTACCCCGAAATCGACGATTCCATCGAAATCGAAATCAACCCCGCCGATTTGCGTATCGACACCTACCGCGCATCGGGCGCGGGCGGTCAGCACATCAACAAAACCGACTCCGCCGTGCGCATTACCCACGAGCCGACGGGGATTGTGGTGCAATGTCAAAACGACCGTTCGCAACACGCCAACAAAGCCGCCGCGATGGAAATGTTGAAATCCAAACTGTACGAATTGGAAATGCGCAAACGCAATGAAGAAAAACAGGCATTGGAAGAAGGCAAGTCGGATGTGGGTTGGGGCAGCCAAATCCGTTCGTATGTTTTGGATTCCTCGCGCATCAAAGACTTGCGCACAGGCTACGAAGTCGGCAACACCAAAGCCGTATTGGACGGCGACTTGGACGGCTTCATCGAAGCCAGCCTGAAACAGGGCGTGTAGTTTGAACCGTATGCCGTCTGAAGCATTTTGTGTTTCAGACGGCATTTTTGCGTTTCGTGTTATAATCCGCGCCGCACACAGGATGGGCAGACAGTCGCCGCGTATCGCGTAAGGCATACGGGGAGGAAAGTCCGGGCTCCGCAGGGTAGAATGCCGGTTAACGGCCGGGCGCGGTAACGCGACGGAAAGTGGAACAGAAAGCAAAACCGCCGATGGCTGCTTTGGGCAGCACAGGCAAGGGTGAAAAGGTGCGGTAAGGGCGCACCGCGCATTTGGTAACAATATGCGGCAGGCCAAACCCCATTCGGAGCAAGACCAAACAGAACGCAATGACGCTGCCCGCCGAGCGTTCGGGTAGGTTGCTTGAGCATACCGGCAACGGTATGCCTAGAGGAATGACTGTCCGAGACAGAACCCGGCTTACCGCCCGTCCGGTGTGCATCCGACACGCAAATGCCGTCTGAAACCTGAAATACGGTTCAGACGGCATTTTTATTTAGGCTGTGTTTTTATATCCCGTTGATGTGGCTCTAATTTAGTCGGACAAAATGCCTTTTATAGTGGATTAACAAAAATCAGGACAAGGCGACGAAGCCGCAGACAGTACAGATAGTACGGCAAGGCGAGGCAACGCCGTACTGGTTTTTGTTAATCCACTATATTCAATGAAACCAAGCTGTTTCCATACAAACGGAAATCAGCGGTTTTCCCTTGCAAACAGACGGAATCAGGCGGGTATTCAAATGACAATCGGCAGATTCCGGCAGACTGCCGGGGCGGTTATTTCAAGGTGGGCGGAAGCCTGTCCTGTCGGATGGAAACGGTTTGGTTTCATTATGCGGAAAAATGCCGTCTGAAGGGTTCGGACGGCATCGGCGCATCGGGGCGGGACTTAGTCTGCGCCATCGAGCATTTTGTTCAATTTGGGGACGAGCAGGAGCAGCAGGAAACCTGTGGCTGCGCCGATGTAGAACAGCAGCCGGTAGAAGCCGATTTCGTCGCCGGCCTGATAGCCTTTTTCAAACAATACGCCGCCCAAAGTGAAGCCTAATGAAAAGGCAAGGAAATTAAGGGCGACCATTTGTGTTTTGAATAAAGGCGGTGCGATTTTGGTGGAGATGGACAGCGCAATCGGAGAAATCATCAGTTCGCCTATCGTGATGACGAGGACGATCAGTGCGAAAACCGCAATAGGCATAGGCGTGCCGGAGGAAATAAAGGGGACGAATCCCAAAAACGACGCGCCGGTAACAAATACCGCCATAGCGAATTTAAGGGGAGTTTTGGGCTGTTTGCGCCCCATTTTTGTCCACATTGCCGCCATGAGTCCGGAAAACAGGATGACCCACAGGCTTTGCATAGAATCTTTCCAAGCGACGGGTACGGTAAACGAACCGATGGTGCGGTTGACGGTTTCGTCGAAATAGACGGTTGCCACGGTGTAAATCTGAAACCAGACGGCCCAAAACATACAGATGGTCAGGAAAAGCGGGATGTAGGCGATGATGTGCCGTTTGTTGTCGGAACTGACGCGGGGGTTGGTCAGCAGGCGGGCGAAATAGGCGATGACGGCAAGGATGACGGTAGATAAGAGGATGCCGGAGAAATTGTCGAGGTTGACAAGCCCGGTTTTGATGGCGGCGGCAAGCGCGACGATGAGGGCGATGCCGACGGCGGCCGCAGTTTTGCCTTGTCCTTTTGACAGCGGATGGGGGACGGTGGGGTGGGGCAGGTTTTTACGTCCCAAGGAATAACGCCACAAGCCGAATGCCATACCGACCGCCGCCGCGCCGAAACCATAATGGAAACCGATGTTTTCCTGAAGCAGTCCGGTCAGCAGCGGGCCCAGGAAGCCGCCGATGTTGATGGCGATGTAGAAAATGGAAAATCCCGCATCGCGCAGCGGGCGCATTTCGTCCTGTTCGTATAATGCGCCCACCATAGAACTGGCCGTAGATTTCACGCCGCCGCTGCCCAATGCGATGAATATCAGCCCGATTAAAAGGCCGTACAGGCCCGGTGCTGCGGCAAGGACGATGTGTCCGAGCATCACGACGATGCCCGAGAGGAAGAGGGTTTTTTCCGCACCCCATACGCGGTCGGCAAACCACGCGCCCAAAATGGTGGACAGGTACACGCTGCCGCTGTATGCGCCGACAATGCCGCCGGCGAGGGTTTTGTCTATCCCCAAGCCGCCTTTGTCGGCGGTGTAGTAGAGGTAAATCAGCAGGATGCCCTGCATTCCGTAAAATGAAAAACGTTCCCACAATTCGATATGGAAGAGGGTGGAAAGCTGGAAGGGGTGGCCGAAGAATGTTTTTTCTCCGGTGCGGGCGGGATGCCGGGACATAAAGGTTCTCCTAAAAGATTTTCTCTCAATGCCGTCTGAAACGGATGCGGACGGCGGCGGTGTTTTTTGTATGAAAATCGGTTTTTAACCGATATTTTCATTCCTTGTCAAACAACGCGCTGCCGTTTTTGCGGACGAGTGTTTTTATATTTGTTTCAATTCAACGTATTGTATTTTAGAGGACGTGTTCCGATATGGCACGGGTAAAGCCTTTTCAGTCAAGCGGCTTATCCGATAGGGCGGCTTTTACTTAGATGGAAAATCACTTCCTTGCTTAGTATTCTATCCGCAATAAGAAGAATGTGTTAAAAAGTGCGCAATCGAGATTTGGCTAAATTTCTCAAAAAATAGCCATAGGCAGCCTGAAAAAACTAAATTGAGGGTTTTAGGCTGCATTCGTCAGGTTTTAAGTTTATTGATTTGTTTCTTTCCATTTTAATAGAAACTCATTTTTTTTAGATGTTGAAATTTGATTTAGTAAACGCCCCATCATTGGATTAAAAGTAACTCCATTTTCTTCATTTACAAGAATACAATCATTTTTCTGTGCAATAGCAATTATTCTTTCTAAAAACTCCACATCTAAATCAAGTATATTTATTTTGCATTCAATATCATCAGGAAATACTTCTACAACACTATCCCTTTTATTTAAAAAAGAAATACTATTTCCATAAGTTAATAATGGAATATAAAAAACAGAGAAGTCATTTTTTCTATTAAATTGGCGTTAAAATAATTTGGATAATTGAAGCAATATTCACTTTCTTTGTAAATTAGCTCTTCAGATTCTTTATATTCCTCTAAATATTTAGGAATATGCTTATGATATTTTAGAATTCCTATCTTTGGAATAATTGCACATCTAAAATGCCAAGCTGCCATTATTTTCTTCCTTTCCCCCGATATTTAGGTGGGCGGAGATTTTGAGTAGATGCCTCTAATACATCTTGTGGAGTGTTAAAGCTTGTTCCTTCTACTGGAAAATCAACTTTGTTATATATAAGTTCATTACTTTATATATCCGCCACGACGAAGGGCGCATTATTTTTCTTAACCCCCTTCCGACAGCCGTGCGAAGGGTTTTTTATGCCAGTGGAAAACGAAATATCCTATTGTTTCTATTGTTGAATTTTAAAAACAGATTGTTGTGTTCCGTGTTTCTGCCGGTTTGGAAACGGTGGGGCGCATCAGC
>AEPI01000020.1 GCA_000193795.2 Neisseria lactamica NS19
ATTGACAAAAACCGGTACGGCGTTGCTTCGCCTTAGCTCAAAGAGAACGATTCTCTAAGGTGCTGAAGCACCAAGTGAATCGGTTCCGTACTATTTGTACTGTCTGCGGCTTCATCGTCTTGTCCTGATTTTTGTTCATCCACTATATTTGAATTTGCGGTGTTTGATGGCTTGGAATGTGTGGGCATTGCTCTCGAGGCGGTGTTTTTTGCGGCGGTAGAATGCAAATCTTTGGTTTGGAATGCCGGTAGGCGGCACTTTGTGTTGCGCGGTGTGAAATATGGAGTTGAATGATGTATGAGATAAAACAGCCTTTTCATAGCGGATACTTGCAGGTGTCTGAAATTCATCAAATTTATTGGGAAGAGTCGGGCAACCCCGACGGTGTGCCGGTGATTTTTTTACACGGCGGGCCGGGGGCGGGGGCTTCGCCCGAATGCCGGGGTTTTTTCAATTCCGATGTGTTCCGCATCGTCATTATCGACCAGCGCGGTTGCGGACGTTCCCGACCGTATGCTTGTGCGGAAGATAATACGACTTGGGATTTGGTGGCGGATATCGAAAGAGTCCGTG
Source organism: Neisseria lactamica NS19 (assembly GCA_000193795.2). Classification (GTDB taxonomy): domain Bacteria; phylum Pseudomonadota; class Gammaproteobacteria; order Burkholderiales; family Neisseriaceae; genus Neisseria; species Neisseria lactamica_A. The sequence continues at coordinate 574 of AEPI01000020.1, forward strand.
AAATGCTGGGTATTGGAAAATGGCTGGTGTTCGGCGGCTCTTGGGGCAGCACTTTGTCGCTGGCTTATGCCCAGACCCATCCCGAACGGGTAAAGGGATTGGTATTGCGCGGGATATTTTTGTGCAGGCCGTCTGAAACGGCGTGGCTGAACGAGGCAGGCGGCGTGAGCCAGGTTTATCCGGAACAATGGCAAAAATTTGTCGCTCCGATTGCTGAAAATAGGCGGAACCGGTTGATTGGGGCGTATCACGAGCTGTTGTTTCATGAAGATGAAGAAGTGTGCCTGTCTGCCGCGAAGGCTTGGGCGGATTGGGAAAGCTACCTGATTCGTTTCGAGCCGGAGGAAGTGGATGAAGATGCTTATGCCTCACTGGCGATTGCGCGTTTGGAAAACCATTATTTTGTCAACGGCGGCTGGTTGCAGGGCGATAGGGCGATTTTGAACAATATCGGCAAAATACGGCATATCCCGACCATTATCGTGCAGGGGCGGTATGATTTGTGTACGCCGATGCAGAGTGCGTGGGAGCTGTCGCAAGCCTTTCCCGAAGCGGAATTGAGAGTGGTTCAGGCAGGGCATCGTGCGTTCGATCCGCCTTTGGCGGATGCGTTGGTAGGGGCGGTTGAGGATATTTTGCCCCGGCTGTTGTAAAAGTTCCGCATAAAAAAGCAGCTTCTTTACGGGAAGCTGCTTTTGTTTTGAACGGTTTAACGCAGTTCGGAATGGAGTTTGCCCAACAGTGCGGATGCGTCTTTGCCGGCATATGCGCTGCCGTCTTTGTTGAGCAGGACGATGCGCGAACCGTCGGCAAAGGGTTCTACATAGACAATCAGTTCCGGTTGTTCGGCAGGTTTGCCGGCTTTGTTTTTGCCGAACAGGCGTTTGAACAGCCCCGGTTTTTGATTGACAACGGCATCGCTTTCGTTCGGGGCTTTTTGAACCAGGAAGGCGTGGCGTTCGGTGTTTTGGCCGACGACGGTCAGCCCGATGCGGTCGAGGGCGAGGGCGGTGCGTCGCCAGTTTCTGCCGTAGTCGCCTAAGACAATCAGGCTTTTGCCTTCGATATGTGCCATTTCGTTTGCGGCGGGCAGGGTCGGGTTTTTTGCCGATACGTTTTCCGCCTGCTGTCCGTCAACGCCCAAATATTGCATAAAGCGCGTCAGGAAAGCGGCTTCGAGGTTGGGGTCGGACGGGGAGGGCTGCCACATGGTCGTGTCTTTGTCTTTGCCGCCGTACACTTCTTTCATGGCTTTGTGGGCGAAGAAGATGTCGGAAACGCCGTTTTTGCCCTGTTCGATGCGGACGATGAATTTGTCGCGCTCGCCGGTGGAGTAGATGCCGCCCAAACCGACTTTGTCGAAGAGGCGGCGGATGCTGTCCTGCGGGATTTTGGCGCGGTTTTCCGCCCACTCGGTTTCCATTTGCCCGATGGCGGGTTCTTCGGACTTGATGTCGAAGCCGTTTTCCTGCCAAAAGGCTTTTAGGAGCGGCCAGATTTCGGCAGGGGACTTGCCGTCGACAACGAGCCAGCGTTGGCTGCCGTCGCGCTCGAGGCGGACACCTTTGACGCTTTTCAATACCTCGGCATCGGCAGGCTGTTGGACGACGGGGGTGCGGCGTTTTTCCAAATCGCTGGCGCGGACGGCTCCCGAACCGGCAGGCAGGCGGTAGAGGTCGCCTTGGTCGGGGTTGTTCAAATCGGGCGGGACTTCGAGTTTGATCAGGCGGTGGGATTGGCTTTGATAGTCGAGCTTGGGCTGTTCGGTTTTGCTGCCGGAGCAGGCGGCAAGCCCGATGAGCGCGAGCGCGGCAATGACGGGTTTGATATGGGTCATCGTGTCATCCTGTTTCATGGATATTAAAGTGTTTGTTGCGTTATGCCGTCTGAACGGTTCAGACGGCATAGCTATATTTCAAAGTTGTCCTGAGGCTTTCAGGGCGGCGCGGACTTTTGCCTGTCCGCCTTCCGTCAGCGGAACGAGCGGCAAACGGACGTGCGGTTCGCATTTTCCCAGGGCGGATACCGCCCATTTCGGTGCGGCGGGGCTGGGTTCGCAGAACATGGTGTCGTAAATCGGAATCAGCCGGTCGTTGAGTTCGCGTGCGAGGGCGATATTGCCTTGCAGCGCGGCGCGGCACATATCGGCAAAGAGCTTGGGCGCGGCGTTGGCGGCAACGGTAATCACGCCGTGTCCGCCGCAGAGCATGAACGGCAGGGCGGTATGATCGTCGCCGGAAAGGACGGCGAAGCCTTCGGGCGCGCGGTTGATGAGTTCGATATTGCTGCCGATGTTGCCGCTCGCTTCTTTCACGCCCACGATATTGGGGATTTCCGAAAGGCGCAGGATGGTTTCGTTGCTCATGCTGACGACGGTGCGGCCGGGCACGTTGTAGATAATCATCGGAATCGAAGCGGCTTCGGCGATGGTTTTGAAATGGCGGTAAATGCCTTCTTGGGAGGGCTTGTTGTAATAGGGGACGACGGATAAGGTGTAGTCCGCACCGGCTTTTTCGGCGGCTTGCGAAAGCGCGACGGCTTCGACGGTGTTGTTCGCGCCCGTGCCGGCAATGACGGGGACGCGTTTGTTGACGTGTTTGACTGTTTCTTCGATGACGCTTGTGTGTTCTTCTACGGAAAGCGTGGCGGATTCGCCCGTCGTGCCGACGGCGACGATGCCGTCTGTGCCGTTTTCGATGTGCCAGTCGATTAATTGGCGGAGTTGGTCGTAATGGATGCTGCCGTCTTGATTCATCGGGGTAATCAGGGCAACCAGGCTACCTTGTAACATACAGAACCTTTTATCAGTTGTGGTGTAGGGGCGGTAATGCTTCCGATTGTAGCCTACTTTACCGCAGGTGTGAAACCCGGCGGATCCGGGATGCCCCGGGCGGTGCTGCGGCGGATGTGCCGGGTTTATATTTTTATGTTTGAAATCATATCATTGCGTTTTACAAACGATATTCCGGCGGCGACGGTTTGGAATCTGTTTGCCGGACGGGCGCGTATGCCGTCTGAAATCGAAATTGAAGCGGTATGGCGGATTCGCTACAATCCGCGCTTTGGTTTTTTCAACATTTGAAGCAAGGAAACATTATGAGCGGTCATATGGGAAAAGGGGCGGATGCGCCTGATTTGGTGTACGGTTTGGAAGACAGGCCGCCGTTCGGCAATGCGCTGTTGAGCGCGGTTACCCATCTTTTGGCGATTTTCGTGCCGATGATTACGCCCGCGCTGATTGTGGGCGGCGCGCTGGAATTGCCGGTGGAGATGACGGCGTACCTCGTGTCGATGGCGATGGTTGCGTCGGGTGTCGGCACTTATTTGCAGGTCAACCGCTTCGGGCCGGTCGGTTCGGGGATGCTGTCCATCCAGTCGGTGAATTTCTCGTTTGTTACTGTGATGATTGCGCTGGGCGCGGGGATGAAAGAGGGCGGTTTGACTAAGGATGCGATGATTTCGACGCTCTTGGGCGTATCGTTTGTCGGCGCGTTTTTGGTGTGTTTCTCGGCGTGGCTTCTGCCGTATTTGAAAAAAGTGATTACGCCGACGGTCAGCGGCGTGGTCGTGATGCTGATTGGTCTGAGTTTGGTACACGTCGGCATTACCGATTTCGGCGGCGGCTTCGGCGCGAAGGCGGACGGTACGTTCGGCTCGATGGAAAACTTGGGGCTGGCATCGCTGGTGTTGCTGATTGTGTTGGTGTTCAACTGTATGAAAAACCCGCTGTTGAGGATGAGCGGCATCGCGGTCGGGCTGATTGCCGGCTACATTGTCGCGCTGTTTTTGGGCAAGGTGGATTTTTCCGCGCTGCAAAACCTGCCGCTGGTTACGCTGCCCGTGCCGTTTAAATACGGTTTCGCCTTCGACTGGCACGCGTTTATCGTTGCCGGCGCGATTTTCCTGTTGAGCGTGTTTGAGGCGGTCGGCGATTTGACCGCGACGGCAATGGTGTCCGACCGGCCGATTGAAGGCGGGGAATACACCAAACGCCTGCGCGGCGGCGTGTTGGCGGACGGTTTGGTGTCGGTGATTGCAACGGCTTTGGGTTCGCTGCCGCTGACGACGTTTGCGCAAAACAACGGCGTGATTCAGATGACCGGCGTGGCTTCGCGCCATGTGGGCAAATATATTGCCGTGATTTTGGTGCTGCTGGGTTTGTTCCCCGTCGTCGGACGCGCGTTTACGACGATTCCGAGTCCGGTGTTGGGCGGCGCGATGGTTTTGATGTTCGGTCTGATTGCGATTGCGGGCGTGCGGATTTTGGTCAGCCACGGCATCCGCAGGCGCGAGGCGGTGATTGCGGCGACTTCGGTCGGTTTGGGCTTGGGCGTGGCGTTTGAGCCGGAAGTGTTTAAAAACCTGCCCGTCTTGTTCCAAAACTCTATTTCCGCCGGCGGCATCACGGCAGTCTTGCTGAATTTGGTCTTGCCCGAAGACAAAACCGAGGCGGCGGTCAAGTTTGATACCGACCACTTGGAACACTGATTTTGAAAACGAATGCCGTCTGAAACAGAATCCCTGCTTCAGGCGGCATTGTTTTTGAGGCTTACGCTTTTTCGTTTTTTAATACGCGCTGCCGGCGGGTTTCGCTTAATACCATTCCGGCAGACACGGAGACGTTCATGCTTTCGACCGTGCCGAACATCGGTATCGATACCAGCATATCGCAGTGTTCGCGCGTGAGGCGGCGCATACCGTCGCCTTCGTTGCCCATTACCCACGCAGCGCTGTCGGGCAGATCGCAATGGTAAAGGTCGGCATCGCCGCCCATATCGGTGCCGATAATCCAGATGCCGTATTCTTTTAGCTCGCGCAGGGTGCGGGCGAGATTGGTTACGGTGATGTAGGGGACGGTTTCCGCCGCGCCGCAGGCGACTTTGCTGACGGTGGCGTTCAGCCCCGCGCTTTTGTCTTTTGGTGCGATGACGGCGTGTACGCCCATCGCGTCGGCGGTACGCAGGCACGCGCCGAGGTTGTGCGGGTCGGTGATGCCGTCGAGTATCAGCAGCAGCGGAGGTTCGCTTAAGTTTTCCAATACGTCTTCGAGGTGGACGTGGTTTTTGGAGGCGTCGATAAATCCGGCCACGCCCTGATGGCGCGCGCCTTTGCTGATGGCGTTGAGGCGGTCGGCATCGGCAAAATATACGCGGATGTTTTCGTCTGCCGCCTTTTCCAACACTTCGCGCGTGCGTGCGTCCGATTTGCCTTCTTGGACATAGAGTTCGGTAATCGATTTGGGGTTTTGCCACAATCGGGTGTTGACGGCGTGGAAGCCGTAAATCAGTCTTTGGTTTGCCATAATGGTGCTTTGTGAAAAGGGTTCGGACGGCATTATAGCAATTTGCCGGTATGCCGTCTGAAGGGGTTAAAACAGGTAGGCGATGTATTTCACCAACAAGATAAACAAGATGGATACGGCGCAGCCGATTTTGAATGCTGTTCCGATAAGCAGCCCCAATAAAGCACCCCAACCGGCTTTTCCTGCCTGAAGCATATTGCGCCTGTCGATGAGTTCGCCTGCCGCCGCGCCGATAAAGGGGCCGAGTATTAGTCCGGGAAGGGAGAAAAACATACCGATGATGCTGCCGATAAAAGCACCGCGCACGGCGAGTTTGCCGGCACCGGTGTATTTTGTGCCGAGTAAGCCGGAGATGTAGTCCATAATGATGCCGGCAAGGCTGATGAGTCCGACCGTCCACAAAACGCCCGCGCCGTAGATTTGGTAGCCGCCGGCACAGGCAAGCAGCCATGTTCCGGCAAACATCAATGCCAATCCGGGGAGGGCGGGGTAAACGATGCCCGCCGTACCGGCGGCTATCAGGGCGAGGGCGAGGATGACGGTCAGTACGGTCATAGGTTCAACCTTTTCTTTTGTTTTGGAAAAAGCGGCTTAATACGGCGCGGCATTCTTCTTGCAGGATTCCGCCCCGTATGGCGGTGTGCGTATTGAGGCGTTTGTCGGCAAACAGGTTGACGATGCTGCCTGCCGCGCCGGTTTTGGGTTCGCTTGCACCGTAAATAACGCGTTTGACGCGTGCCTGCATCAGTGCGGACGCGCACATGGCGCAGGGTTCGAGGGTGATATATATGTCGCATCCATCAAGGCGGTAGTTTTGCATTTCGCTGCCTGCCTGTGCCAAGGCGTTGATTTCGGCGTGGCGGCTGACATTGCAGTCGGCAATGCAGGTGTTGTGTGCCGATGCGATGACGATGCCGTCTGAAACAATGACTGCCCCGACGGGTATTTCGCCCGTTAATGCGGACATTTCCGCCTGTTCCAATGCCAAACCCATGAAATACTCCATTTCGCCTTGCGGGGGAAAGGCGGCGACGGGAGGGTGGTTTTTCAACTCGGCAAGCAGGCGGGTTTTTTCGTGTTGCGCCATTTCTTGCGGCGGCGTGCCGTCCAGCAGCGATTGAAGCTGCCACAGCGTGCTTTTCGTGAGGGTCAAACCCGATGCCTTCAATAACAAAAAGGTTTGAACCGCGCCGGTCTGACGCAGGCCGGCAACCGTGCGTATGCCCAGACGGTGGAGGGCTGCAAGGGTTTTGGGTGCGAGCGGCGGCGTGGTCAGCATGGTTTACGCGCCGAAAAACCGTTTTGCCGCTTCAATCAGGCGTGTGCTCGAAGTGCCGTCTGAAAACGGGTCGGCAAGGCAGTTTAAAGGTGTTTTGCGCAACCAGGTCAGTTGGCGTTTGGCAAGTTGGCGGGTGGCGGCAATGCCTTTCTCGACAAATGTCGGGAAATCGGTTTTTCCGTCCAGATATTCCCACGCCTGACGGTAGCCGACGCAGCGTATGGCGGGGGAGTCGGCGGTCAGGCCCGGATAGAGGCGGCGCAGGTTTTCGACTTCGCCGATAAAGCCCTGTTTGAGCATCAGGTGGAAACGCAGGGCGATGTTTTCATGCAGGCGGGCGCGGTCTTCGGGAATCAGGGCGGCGGTATGCAAATCGAAAGGGAGTGCATGGGAGCTTGGGCTGCCGAGATGCGTACTCATCGGTTTGCCGGTCAAATAATAAACTTCCAAAGCGCGTCCGATACGCTGGCCGTCGTTCGGTTTCAGACGGCATGCCGTTTCGGGGTCGACTTTTTGCAGGGTGCGGTAGAGGAAATCCAAGCCGTACATTTGTTTTTGTTCGTCCAAGTCGGCACGCAGGCAGGCATCTGCCTTGGGCAAATCGTTCAAACCTTGGGTCAGGGCGCGGAAATACATCATCGTGCCGCCGACAATCAGCGCAAACCTGCCGCGTGAGGAAATTTCCCCGACCAAGCGCGTGCAGTCTTCGACAAAGCGGGCGGCGCTGTATGATTCGGTAGGCGGGATGATGTCGATAAGGTGGTGCGGTACAAAGGAGAGCTCGGCGTGAGACGGTTTCGCCGTGCCGATGTCCATACCGGTATAGACCAGTGCGGAATCGAGGCTGATGATTTCGACCGGCAGGGTTTCGGCGATTTTGAGGGCGAGCGCGGTTTTGCCGCAGGCGGTAGGTCCCAAGAGGGCAAAGGCTTTCGGGGTCGGCATAATGTTTCGGGTTGCGAAAATGCGGATTATAGCGGAAAGCGTGCCGCCCTTATATTTTGGTTTGCGGAAGCACGCCGCCGGCAAGGGACGGGTTTGCCGTATGCCTTTTAAAATGCGTTCAAACCGACGCGCCGGGTTTTCAATATGTCCGCGCCCGATGCCGCCTTGTCCGCAGGCATCGGCGGCAGCGTCCGATTTTTCGGGGAACGCCGGTCCCGGGCATATTTAAAGGTGCGGCAGCACCGCGCTTCCCGGCGGCAAGGCTTCAGACGGCATCGCCGGCAGCCTGTGCCGATACGTCCGTTAGACAAGGCGTGTGCTTGGGGCGATAATGGCGTTTTGCTTTTTGAAAGCCTTGCGATGTCCCGAAACCTGCTTGTCCGCTGGCTCGCCGTCTGCCTGATACCTTTAATGACACTTGCCGTGTTCGCCGCCAATCCGCCCGAAGACAAACCCCAGCACCTGATCAACGGCATCATCCTTGCCTGCGAAGCGACGTTTTTGTTCAAATTCGTCCTTTTCGACACCATCAAGCATCACTTGAAGCAAGAGTTTGATTTGAAACGTCAAACTATGTTGCTGTTTATTCCCATCGTTTTGCTGGTTGTGTATTTGTTCCACTATTTCGGCGCGTTTTAGCCCGTTTCCGTTATTTCTATGAACACTCCTCCTTTTGTCTGTTGGATTTTTTGCAAGGTCATCGACAATTTCGGCGACATCGGCGTTTCGTGGCGGCTTGCCCGTGTTTTGCACCGCGAACTCGGTTGGCGGGTGCATTTGTGGACGGACGATGTATCCGCCTTGCGCGCGCTTTGCCCTGATTTGTCCGATGTTCCCTGCGTTCATCAGGATATTGATGTCCGCACTTGGCATTCCGATGCGGCAGACATTGATACCGCGCCTGTTCCCGATGCCGTCATCGAAACTTTTGCCTGCGACCTGCCCGAAAATGTGCTGCACATCATCCGCCGACACAAACCGCTTTGGCTGAATTGGGAATATTTGAGCGCGGAAGAAAGCAATGAAAGGCTGCACCTGATGCCTTCGCCACAGGAGGGTGTTCAAAAATATTTTTGGTTTATGGGTTTCAGCGAGAAAAGCGGCGGGCTGATACGCGAACGAAATTACCGCGATGCCGTCCGTTTCGATACCGAAGCCTTACGCCGGCGGCTGATGCTGCCGGAGAAAAACGCGCCCGAATGGCTGCTCTTCGGCTATCGGGGCGATATTTGGGCGAAGTGGCTGGATATGTGGCAACAGGCAGGCAATCCGTTGACCTTGTTGCCGGCGGGTACGCAAATTATCGACAGCCTCAAACAAAGCGGCGTTATTCCGCAAAACGCCCTGCAAAACGACGGCGATGTCTTTCAGACGGCATCCGTCCGCCTCGTCAAAATCCCTTTCGTGCCGCAACAGGATTTCGACAAACTGCTGCACCTCGCCGATTGCGCCGTGATACGCGGTGAAGACAGTTTCGTCCGCGCCCAGCTTGCGGGCAAACCTTTTTTTTGGCACATCTACCCGCAAGACGAGAATATTCATCTCGACAAACTCCACGCCTTTTGGGATAAGGCACACGGTTTCTACACGCCCGAAACAGCCCGGGCGCACCGCCGCCTTTCAGACGACCTCAACGGCGGAGAGGCTTTGTCCGCAACACAACGCCTCGAATGTTGGCAAACCCTGCATCAACACCAAAACGGCTGGCGGCGCGGCGCGGAGGCGTGGAGCGGCTATCTTTTCGGGCAGCCGTCCGCCCCTGAAAAACTCGCCGCCTTTGTTTCAAAGCATCAAAAAATACGCTAAAATAGCGCGTTTATTTACAACCGATTTGATTGGAAATCACAATGAAAACAGCACAAGAACTGCGCGCCGGCAATGTATTTATGGTCGGCAACGATCCTATGGTCGTTCAAAAAACCGAATACATCAAAGGCGGCCGCTCTTCCGCCAAAGTCAGCATGAAACTGAAAAACCTGCTGACCGGCGCCGCTTCCGAAACCATTTACAAAGCCGACGACAAATTCGACGTCGTCATCCTGTCCCGCAAAAACTGTACGTACAGCTACTTTGCCGATCCTATGTACGTCTTCATGGACGAAGAATTCAACCAATACGAAATCGAAGCCGACAACATCGGCGACGCGTTGAAATTCATCGTTGACGGTATGGAAGACCAATGCGAAGTAACCTTCTACGAAGGCAACCCTATCTCCGTAGAACTGCCTACCATCATCGTGCGCGAAGTCGAGTACACCGAGCCTGCCGTTAAAGGCGATACTTCAGGCAAAGTGATGAAAACCGCGCGTCTGGTCGGCGGCACTGAAATCCAAGTGATGTCCTACATCGAAAACGGCGACAAAGTCGAAATCGATACCCGTACCGGCGAATTCCGCAAACGCGCCTGATTTGCCGCATTGGAAAATGCCGTCTGAAAATGTTTCAGACGGCATTTTTTATATTCGCCCCAAGTTTGGATTGAAGTCGATGTTTTTTTCGTAAACGACAATACGCGTGATTTTGCCATTTTCGTCAAAATGGATGTCTAAAAACGGTTTGTCGGGATTGCGTTCACGGTTGGACAGCCGGAAGACTGATTGGTTTTCAAGCATTTCTCCGTGTATTTTCAGATAGCCGGGCAATTGGCTGATGTATTGGAAATTGCCGCCAAAACCGTTGTTGTGCCGGCTCAAATAGGCAGGTGTTGCCGAAACTTCAAAATAACGTGTGCGTTTCGGCTCCTCGCCTTGTCCGCGGGTTTCTTGTCTGCCCTGTATCAGCAGCAGCGTCGCTTCTTGGTAGCGGCGTTCCTGTTCCATCAAGGCATCTTGTGCCTGCCGGCTGATTGTGCGCTTTCCGTAACGCAAGTCTTCCATTGCCAGCATGATTTTCTGATAGTAGTCGGGATCTTCAGGGAGGATGTCGGGAAACAGCAGCCGCTGTATGTCGTCAGAGTCGCCGGGTAAGCCGAAACGGGTTTCCAGTTCGTGATGGGAAAGGGCGAACAGACAGTCCGAGTCGATGTGTTCGGCGATTTGCTGCATGAGATCGTCAATGCCGCTAATCTGATGCAGGCCGGTACAATTTGACGGCGACGCGCGTTCTGCCTGCTTGACGTTATCAGGGGCGGATGCGGCCGGTTGCAAATCGGATTGGGAAGAAGCTGATGACGCGGAGGACGAAGCGGCAGATGCGCCGACTTCTTTTGTTTTATCTTCTTTGCCCGGAGAACACGCGGTCAGCATGATTGCCGCAACCAATAAGGAAAGTGATGATGTTTTGTTTTTCATTCTATTTGTTTCCAATATTGAAAAGGCCGTCTGAAAATCTGCCGTTTCATTGTTCAGACGGCTTCTTGTCAGTACGACTCAAAAAACCGTTATTGCCGACAAGGTTCCCAACCTGTCTTAGCCGACGCGGTAAAACGCCAGGCTGCCCAAGAGGTTGGGGAAATGTTTGACCTGTTTGTTGCCCGTCATCACGGCGCGCTCGAGCACGCGGATGTTGTTTTTGGCGCACAGCAAATCGAAGTCTTTGAGCGTGCACCAATGGATATTGGGTGTGTCGTACCAATGGTAGGGCATACGTTCGGAAACCGGCATATGCCCGCCGAGAGCGATTTGGACGCGGTTGCGCCAGTAGCCGAAATTCGGGAAGCTGACAATCGCCTGTTTCGCCACGCGCATCAGGCAGCGCAGGATTTTTTCGGTATTCTGCATCGCTTGGATGGTCTGGCTCAAAACAATCACATCAAAACTTTGATCGTTGAATGCGGTTAAACCCTCTTCCAAATCGGCTTGGATGACGTTCACGCCGCGCGACATTGCGGCTATTACGCTGCCGGTGTCGATTTCGATGCCGTAGCCGCTGCATTTTTTGTATTCCACCAAAGCCGCCAGCAGTTCGCCGTCGCCGCAGCCCAAGTCCAAGACGCGGCTGCCTTCGGGTATCCGGTCGTAAATCAGTTGCAAATCATCGCGCAGGTTCATTGCTGGCATTCCTTATAAACGTTGTTCATATAAGCGGCAACCGCGCGCATATAAGCCTCGTCTTCCATCAAAAAGGCATCGTGCCCGTGTGCGGATTTTACTTCGATATACTGCACGGATTTTTGGGCGGCAATCAGGGCTTTGACCAATTCGTGCGAACGCTCGGGCGCGAAACGCCAATCGGTGCTGAAGCTGGTGACAAAGAATTTTGCCTGCACATCCTGCACGGCGCGGGTCAGGCTGTTGCCGAAATCCGCCGCCGGATCGAAATAGTCCAAAGCCTTGGTCATCAGCAAATATGTGTTGGCATCAAACCGTCCGACGAATTTGTCGCCCTGATAGCGCAGATAGGATTCCACTTCAAATTCAACGCCAAAGCCGTATTGATAGCCGTCGGAACGCAAATCGCGTCCGAATTTTTTGCCCAAACCGTCTTCGGCAAGATAAGTGATATGCCCCATCATGCGGGCAATCCGCAAGCCCCGTGCAGGAACGGTATTGCGGCTGCGGTAATGTCCTTCGTTGAAATCGGGGTCGGTCAAAATCGCCTGACGCGCCACATCGTTGAACGCGATATTTTGCGTGGACAGTTTCGGCGCGGACGCAATCACTAAAGCGTGGCGCACGCGTTCGGGATAGGAAATCGTCCACTGCAAAGCCTGCATACCGCCCAAGCTGCCGCCGACAACCGCAGCCCATTGTCCGATGCCGAGATAATCGGCAAGCGCGGCTTGGGATTTTACCCAGTCCTTCACTGTAACCACCGGAAAATCCGCGCCGTATTCCCGGTTGGTTTCGGGGTTGATCGACAAAGGCCCGCTGCTGCCGTCGCATCCGCCCAAATTGTTCAAACCGACCACGAAAAATCGTTCTGTATCAATCGGTTTGCCGGGCCCGACCATATTGTCCCACCAGCCCGCATATTTGTCCTCCGCCGAATGCCTGCCCGCAACATGATGGTTGCCCGACAGCGCGTGGCAGATTAAAACCGCATTGTTTTTTTGTGCATTCAGTTTGCCATAAGTTTCAATCATTAAATCGAAACGCGGCAAAGTTTTACCGTTTTCCAAAACCAGCGGCATCTCAAACGGAATTTTTTGGGGCGTTACAATACCCACCGAGGCATTTTGACTCATATCCTGTTCCAACAAATGCGGCGAAAAGCGTTATTATATCGCAAACGGTATGACTTTTTGACACGGCCGGGCAGGCAGCCGGACGCGTCGAACCGCCAACCGCGCGCCCGAACCATACTTTTCGCTTCCCGATATGATAGGCAGACTTTTCCGTATTTTTTTCTTTTTCGCACTTGCCGCGCTGATTATCAACCGCCTCCTCAGCCGCAGGCAAAAGCGCGCCCTGCGCGATGTCGCCAAAATCAGCGCGTGGGTGCTGCTCGGAGCGGCTGCCGCGACGCTGTTTTGGTATCTGCTTATGCTGTATTTCAAACACATTCCGGATTCGTATTGACGGAAAAATGCCGTCTGAAACGCATTTTTCTGTTTCAGACGGCATATTTGAAAAGGGCTTGCGGTAGGAGGGGCTTTACAACCGAAGCAGGAAGGGCAGGGTTCAGCGTTGGCGCGCTTTAAAACGCGGATTGCTTTTGCAGATGACGTAAACTTTGCCCCTGCGCCTGACGATTTGGCAGTCGCGGTGGCGTTGTTTGGCGGTTTTGAGCGAAGACAGAACCTGCATTATTTGTCCTTTCTAAACGATGACATTACGGATTGGAAACGTTGGTTGAATTTGCTGGCACGGCCTTCGGTATTGACGTTGCGCTGTTTGCCGGTATAGACGGGGTGTGAGGAAGAGGATGTATCTAAGGAAAAGAGCGGATATTCTTTGCCGTCTGTCCAAACCATCGTTTTTCCGTGTGTTTCGGCGCAAGAACGAATCAGCCAGCCTTCATTGGCGCTGCTGTCGAAAAAAAGGACGGTTCGGTAATTGTCAGGATGAATATTCGGTTTCATATATCGCCTTATTTGAAGTGTTATAACATAACAAACTTTATCATAGTTTAGAAGGCTTGTACAAGAAAAGCAGATTGTTTTTGCGAAATATTAAAAATTTTCATCATAAACCTGAAAATTTTGAAATTGACTCATATTCGGTGCAACCTTATCATACCGCCCGAAATATCGTATAAAAGATAATGAAGGTATGCAGATATGAGTTACGCAAAAGAAATCAATGCGTTAAACAACAGCCTTTCCGATTTGAAAGGCGACATCAACGTTTCGTTTGAATTTTTCCCACCGAAAAACGAGCAAATGGAAACGATGCTGTGGGATTCCATCCACCGTCTGCAAACCCTGCATCCCAAGTTCGTATCCGTAACTTACGGTGCAAACTCCGGCGAACGCGACCGCACACACGGCATCGTTAAACGCATCAAACATGAAACCGGCTTGGAAGCCGCGCCGCACCTGACCGGTATCGACGCTTCCCCCGACGAATTGCGCCAAATCGCCAAAGACTATTGGGACAGCGGCATCCGCCGCATTGTCGCCCTGCGCGGAGACGAGCCTGCCGGTTATGAGAAAAAACCGTTTTACGCCGAAGACTTGGTTAAGCTATTACGCTCCGTCGCCGACTTCGACATCTCCGTAGCAGCATACCCCGAAGTACATCCCGAAGCGAAATCCGCACAAGCCGACCTGATTAATCTGAAACGCAAAATCGATGCGGGCGCGAACCACGTCATTACCCAATTCTTCTTCGATGTGGAACGCTACCTGCGCTTCCGCGACCGCTGCGTGATGCTGGGCATCGATGTGGAAATCGTTCCCGGCATCCTGCCCGTTACCAATTTCAAGCAACTCGGCAAAATGGCGCAGGTTACCAATGTCAAAATCCCGAAATGGCTGTCGCAAATGTATGAAGGTTTGGACGATGACCAAGGTACGCGCAATCTGGTGGCGGCAAGTATCGCCATCGATATGGTCAAAGTCCTCTCCCGCGAAGGCGTGAAAGATTTCCATTTCTACACGCTCAACCGCAGCGAGCTGACTTACGCCATCTGCCATATTTTAGGCGTGCGCCCTTAAAGCCGAAAACGGCTTCAGACGGCATCCGAGGCCGTCTGAAAAGCAAAACGCCGCCCCGGCCGAGCCATTCTGATTTACAATACCGGCCGATTCGGATCGAACCGGTCCTTACAAAATCCAACTGGAGAGTTTATATGACAACATTACATTTTTCAGGCTTCCCGCGTGTCGGCGCCTTCCGTGAATTGAAATTCGCCCAAGAAAAATACTGGCGCAAAGAAATCAGCGAGCAAGAATTGCTGGCTGTTGCCAAAGACTTGCGCGAGAAAAACAGGAAACACCAAGCCGCTGCTAACGCCGATTTCGTTGCCGTAGGCGATTTCACCTTCTACGACCACATCCTCGACCTGCAAGTCGCTACCGGCGCGATTCCCGCCCGTTTCGGCTTCGACAGCCAAAACCTGTCTTTGGAACAATTCTTCCAACTGGCGCGCGGTAACAAAGACCAATTCGCTATCGAAATGACCAAATGGTTCGACACCAACTATCACTACTTGGTGCCTGAATTCCACGCCGATACCGAATTCAAAGCCAACGCCAAACACTACGTCCAACAACTGCAAGAAGCCCAAGCTTTGGGCTTGAAAGCCAAACCGACCGTTGTTGGTCCGTTGACTTTCCTGTGGGTGGGTAAAGAAAAAGGTGCGGTTGAATTCGACCGTCTGAGCCTGTTGCCTAAACTGTTGCCTGTTTACGTTGAAATCCTGACTGCTTTGGTTGAAGCCGGTGCCGAGTGGATTCAAATCGACGAGCCTGCTTTGACTGTCGATCTGCCTAAAGAATGGGTAGAAGCATACAAAGACGTTTACGCTACTTTGAGCAAAGTAAGCGCCAAAATCCTGTTGAGCACTTACTTCGGTTCTGTTGCCGAACACGCCGCATTGCTGAAATCCCTGCCTGTTGACGGCCTGCACATCGACTTGGTACGCGCTCCCGAGCAACTGGACGCATTTGCCGACTACGATAAAGTCCTGTCTGCCGGCGTTATCGACGGCCGCAACATCTGGCGCGCCAACCTGAACAAAGTTTTGGAAACTGTTGAGCCTCTGCAAGCCAAACTGGGCGACCGTTTGTGGATCTCCAGCTCTTGCTCTCTGCTGCACACTCCATTTGACTTGTCAGTTGAAGAAAAACTGAAAGCCAACAAACCCGACCTGTACTCATGGTTGGCATTCACCCTGCAAAAAACCCAAGAATTGCGCGTTCTGAAAGCTGCATTGAACGAAGGTCGCGATTCCGTTGCCGAAGAACTGGCCGCCAGCCAAGCCGCCGCCGATTCCCGTGCCAACAGCAGTGAAATCCACCGTGCAGACGTTGCCAAACGCCTGGCCGATTTGCCTGCCAACGCAGACCAACGCAAATCACCGTTTGCCGACCGTATCAAAGCGCAACAAGCATGGTTGAACCTGCCCCTGCTGCCGACTACCAACATCGGTTCTTTCCCGCAAACTACCGAAATCCGCCAAGCACGCGCAGCCTTCAAAAAAGGCGAGCTGTCTGCCGCCGATTACGAAGCCGCGATGAAAAAAGAAATCGCCTTGGTGGTTGAAGAGCAAGAAAAACTGGACTTGGACGTACTGGTACACGGCGAAGCCGAGCGTAACGACATGGTCGAATACTTCGGCGAACTGTTGAGCGGTTTTGCATTCACCCAATACGGTTGGGTACAAAGCTACGGCTCACGCTGCGTGAAACCACCTATCATCTTCGGCGACGTAAGCCGTCCTGAAGCCATGACTGTCGCTTGGTCTACTTACGCTCAAAGCCTGACCAAACGTCCGATGAAAGGTATGTTGACTGGCCCTGTAACCATTCTGCAATGGTCTTTCGTCCGCAACGATATTCCGCGTTCTACCGTGTGCAAACAAATCGCACTGGCCCTGAACGACGAAGTATTGGATTTGGAAAAAGCCGGCATCAAAGTCATCCAAATCGACGAACCTGCCATCCGTGAAGGTCTGCCTTTGAAACGTGCCGATTGGGATGCCTACCTGAACTGGGCGGGCGAATCTTTCCGCCTGTCCTCTGCCGGTTGCGAAGAC
Source organism: Neisseria lactamica NS19 (assembly GCA_000193795.2). Lineage (GTDB taxonomy): Bacteria > Pseudomonadota > Gammaproteobacteria > Burkholderiales > Neisseriaceae > Neisseria > Neisseria lactamica_A. Next base: position 17,181 of record AEPI01000020.1, read on the forward strand.
AGCACCCAAATCCACACCCATATGTGCTACTCCGAGTTCAACGACATCCTGCCTGCCATCGCCGCTATGGATGCCGACGTGATTACCATCGAAACTTCACGTTCCGATATGGAACTCTTGACTGCGTTCGGTGAGTTCAAATACCCGAACGACATTGGTCCAGGTGTTTACGACATCCACAGCCCGCGCGTGCCGACTGAAGCCGAAGTGGAACACCTGTTGCGCAAAGCCATCGAGGTTGTACCGGTTGAACGCCTGTGGGTGAACCCGGATTGCGGCCTGAAAACACGCGGCTGGAAAGAAACTTTGGAACAACTCCAAGTGATGATGAACGTAACCCGCAAACTGCGTGCTGAATTGGCGAAATAAGCCGAGGCCGTATGAACAAATGCCGTCTGAAAGCCCTTCAGACGGCATTTTGTCCTGAGTTGCGGCGCAAGGGTGCAGTTGCCGGGAAATATTTTCATTG
>AEPI01000019.1 GCA_000193795.2 Neisseria lactamica NS19
CTTATATATCGAGTTCTCGAGAATGAATAATTAACAAAAATCAATATTCTCTACTTTATACAAGTAATAGGGCATTTTTTTGTTTGTTTTGAGGATTCGCACCATGGAAAATAAGGAAGGGGCGAAAAAAGGCGGCAACTGCTTCAAATCTTCCTTCTTTATCTAACAGGGGGTGGTACAGAAACTGAAACGGCCGGCGGGGTTAAGGAAGTCTTTGAATGTTACGGAAAATTCATTTTGAACAACAAAGGCAATTTGTTAGGCGTTTCTTACTTCTTATTTAGGGAAGAAAACGTTATGGGTGTTTTCGATATTTTACCGTCAGGATTGGTATGTTTATTTGAATATAATTTGTGCGGTCGGCAAAGGGTTAGAGAGTCAGGTTCTGCCTTTTGACGATGGCGCGGATGACGGTGCGGTTGGGGTGTAGGGCGTGGCGCAGGCGTTTTGAGAGGGGGTGGGGCAAGCCTAGGATTTCGGCTGCAACGGCGGCGGCGCATATGGGGGCGGTGGCGAGTCCGCGCGTGCCGTGCGCGGTGTTGGCGTAGGCATTGGGCAGGTATGGGCAGGGGGAATCTATGCGGTAGTTTTTGTCCAGCGCGAGTTTGGCGTAAGTTTGTTGCATGGCGGCAATGTCGCCGAGTGCGCCGACGACGGGGAGGTGGTCGGGGCTGTCGCAGCGTATGGCGGCGTGTCCCCGGTGTTTTTGAGGGTTTGGGTTGGCGGCAAACAATGATTCGGCAAGGGCGGGGTCAAGCTGTGCCAATGCTTGGCGGTTTGAGGCTTCTTCGGCTTCGTTCCATCCGGTATGGCTGCTGTTGGGAATAAAACTTGCACCGTAGCAGTGCAGTCCGTGCCACGACGGGCTGATGTAACTTTCGCCTGAAACGGCGCAACGCAGTTGTTCAGAAAACGGGGTGGAGGGGGCGATACCGGTTTGTCCGCGTATTTGTCGGAAAGGCAGGGAGGAGAGGTTGGTTTCGGGCAGGCAGGGGCTGTGCGCGCCGGTGCAGTAGATGATGTGTGTGGCGGAAAATATGCCGTTTGGCGTGCTTGCAATCCACTTTTCCCCGTCGTGGGAAATGCCGGTTAAGGGTGTGTCTTCGTGCAGTCCGATTAGCGGATGGTTGAGGAGGGCGCGGACGAATACGGGCGGATTGAGCCATACGCCGTGCTGCCAAAACAGTCCGCATGATGGTTCGGCGTAGGGGGTGTTCAGCGGGATGCCGGCGATTTTTTCTGCTTCTGCCGGCGTAATGCTGCGGTAGAGGTGGTTATGGTGTTTTTGCAAACCCAATTCGTGATTGCGTTGTTGTTCGGTGCGGCTGTAATTGAGGTGGATGATGCCGTTGCCGCCCCAAGTGTCGGAGTCGGGCAGGATGTGTTCGAGCAGGCGTTTGGTGTAACCGTATCCGGCAAGCAAAAGTTCGGTTTGTTCGGTATCGTGCGGCGAGATTTTGGCGTAGAGCAGCCCTTGACGGTTGCCGCTGGCGGCTGATGCGGCTTTTCGGGCTTCCAATACGGTAACGGAAATGCCGTGTGATGCTAAGGCGTGGGCGGTTGCCGCGCCGGATATGCCCGCGCCGATAACGAGGACGTGTTTCGGTTTTTGCCGTTCGGATGTTTGTGGAAGTGCAAACCAGGGTTTGTCGGGCTTGTTTCCGGTTTGCGGGATGGCTTCGGACTGCCATGAAATGTGGTGGAAGTGTTCGTGCAGGCGGCTGGTGCGTGAAGGGGGAACCAGCCAGAAACGGACATCGGGCAGGATGTGTTCGATCAGGTTGATGCTGTCGAACTGGAGGCACTGCATTGCCTGATTCAAACGGTGCTTCAGACGGCATTCCGCGCCCGAAGCGTCTTGTGCGGTTTGAAAATCGGGAATCTGATAATCGGGGAGGCAGATAATCAGGTTGAGCGGTTGCGCGCGTTTGTCGATAATATTATGAAGCGTGCGGATGTCGGGAATGCCGCCCCAAGCGAGATTGTCCATATCAATGCCGTCTGAAATGTGGGTTTGAATATCGGTATCGGGATAAAGCTGTTAAAATACGCGCCGTTTGAAGGCACGCCTGCGCCTGCCGGATATTGTATGCCGAATCGAGGTGTTTTTTGAATAATATTCCTGTTGAAATCCGTTTGTTGAAAAACCGTACCGTGTTGGTTTTGACTTATGGGGACGAACCTAAAAATCTGCCTGCCGAATTTTTACGCGTCTATTCGCCGAGTGCGGAAGTGCGCGGACACGGTGTGGGACAGGATGTTTTGCAGACCGGTAAGGCGGATGTGCAAATTACGGATTTGCAGCCTGTCGGTCAGTACGCGCTGAAAATCAGTTTTTCGGACGGGCATGACAGCGGTCTTTACGATTGGGCATACCTGCACCGTTTGGCATACGGATACGATGCGATGTGGCAGGAATATTTGGACAAATTGGCGGCGGCGGGCGCGTCGCGTTTTGAAAAGCAATCAGATTGTTAAGTTTGGGATGCCGTAGGGCGGCATCAGAGAGGTGGTCAGGATATGGGCGGACAGAAAACGCATTTCGGATTCAGCACGGTCAACGAAGACGAAAAAGCCGGAAAAGTGGCGGAAGTATTCCACTCCGTCGCCAAAAACTACGACATTATGAATGATGTCATGTCGGCAGGTCTGCACAGGGTATGGAAGCATTTCACCATCAACACGGCGCACCTGAAAAAAGGCGATAAAGTGTTGGACATTGCCGGCGGTACGGGCGATTTGTCGCGCGGGTGGGCAAAACGCGTGGGCAAAGAAGGCGAGGTTTGGCTGACCGATATTAATTCTTCTATGCTGACCGTCGGGCGCGACCGGCTTTTGAACGAAGGTATGATTCTCCCCGTATCGCTTGCCGATGCGGAAAAACTACCTTTCCCCGACAATTATTTCAATTTGGTTTCCGTGGCGTTCGGTTTGCGGAATATGACGCATAAAGATGCCGCGCTGAAAGAGATGTACCGCGTTCTGAAACCCGGCGGGACATTGCTGGTGCTGGAGTTTTCCAAAATCTACAAACCTTTGGAAGGTGCGTATGATTTCTATTCGTTCAAGCTGCTGCCGGTTATGGGCAAACTGATTGCCAAAGATGCGGACAGCTACCGGTATCTCGCCGAATCTATCCGTATGCATCCTGACCAAGAAACTTTGAAACAGATGATGCTGGATGCGGGCTTCGACAGCGTGGATTATCACAATATGAGTGCGGGCATTGTGGCATTGCACAAAGGCGTGAAATTTTAAACGGACTGCCTGTGCAGCCAATGCCGTCTGAACACATTTCAGACGGCATTTTTGTGTTTTTGAGACAAAGGTTTTAAATCTTAAAAATTAATTCATATATCCATCAATAATTTATAAACTTTTTAAAAAATAGTAACAATTATCATTTGCAAGATTGGGAGATGTCTGTATAATGCAGTCAATCCAGTAAACAACGCAGCAGACGAAAGGAGGGAAAAATGCCGGAAAGTATTTTCAAACAGATTTCCTCCGATATTTTGAGGCTGCACCGTGATTCTGTTTATTCGCTGCTTGCCACTTCCGGCTGCAACTGTCAGGTGCATGAGGCGGCGTATGTCAACATCGACGGCAAATATTATATTTCGCTTTCATGCGAGCCCGAGGTGGGGGAAGTCAAAACAGGTATTTTACTGATTGAAGATGAAAGCCGCAGCATCCGCTTGAGCTGGGTCGGCAGTGCGAGGGAGCTTGACCGCAAGGATAATGCCTACAAACGCGCACTGGCTGCCCTGTCTAGAAAGTTGGGGCGGTGTAAAGACAAGCTGCATACGGCGGTTCAACCATTTTTGTTGGAGCTGGTGCCGGAGAAAGGCAGGTTTTCTGTCGGTGATGAAGAAGTTTGGATTTCTCGAAACGATTTAGTGAGGGCTTTATATCCTGTCGGATACAGTATGCGGCAGGCAATGTTGCAGATTTAAAGTTTTGGTAGTGGTTTGTGTTCCTTTTGCGCCCCTTTCCCAAGGGGCGATTTTTTTGCGTACAGATTGGCGGCAGCATAAAAATGCCGTCTGAAAACGGTTTTCAGACGGCATCCGTGTGCCGAATTACCCGTCCGGTAAAAGACGGATACCTTGATCGCCAAGCTTTTTGGACAATTCGGCAACTTTTCCGTGTTTTCCTAAAACAAAATCAGGGAGGATTTCTGCCAAAGGGCGTATGACGAAACCGCGTTCGTGTGCGCGCGGATGCGGCAGGGTGAGGCAGGGGTCGTCGCTGGATAGACCGTCAAAGTCGATGATGTCCAAATCCAATGTGCGCGGTGCGTTGCGGAAGCTGCGTTCGCGTCCGAAATCGGCTTCGATACGGTTGAGCACGGAGAGCAGCGAGAAGCCGTCCATATCGGTGGAGACGGTGCAGACGGCATTGACAAAATCGGGTTGGTCGTCATAGCCGACAGGGGCGGTGGCATATAGGGACGAGGTTTGATGAAGCCGGATATCGGGATGGGACGACAGCGCGTCCAATGCGCCGCGTATTTGTTGTGCAGGGTTGTCAAGGTTGCTGCCTAAGGCGATGACGGCAAAATGTCTGTTGTTCATAACGGTGTTTCAGAATGGCAGGACTTTGGTTTTGGCAAGGTAAACGATACCGCCGACACAGCACATGGCAAGCAGGTAAACAGCATAGAATTTGACCGAGCGGGGGCGGGCGCGCATCATCATCATACCCGATGCGATATAGGCGAGCAGAAGCAGGATTTTTGTGCCGAGCCAAGGCGCGTTGAACGGGGAGAAATGGGTGATTTTCATCAGCCACAATCCCGTAAACAGCAGCATGGTGTCGTTGAGATGGGGCAGTGCCTTCCACAAGCCCGCCAAAGGTTTTTCGGGATTTTTCCAAAGCAGGAAAAAGCGGATGTTGAACAACAAAATGGTAACGGTAACAAATATTTGGTGGCTGTATTTGACAATCAGATACTGCATGGTCGGCCCTTGTCGGCATAAAAATCGGAATCTGCGTATTTTACCGCAAACATTTATTTTTGACGTAACTTTTCAAATGCCAACAGATAGGGCGGGTTGTTTTTCCGGTTGGTAAACCCGTAACGCAAAACGGCAAATTGCTCTTGGGGCAGCCCTTTTGACCATTGTTCGACGGCTTCTGCCTCCTGTTTTCCGCTTCCGTGTCCCGGATAGAGGACGGCAACGAGCATACCGCCTTCCTCCAGCAGGGACAGGGCGGCGGAAAGGGCGGGAATGCTGGTTTCCGTGCGGGTGGTAAGGCTTTTGTCCCCGCCGGGCAGCCAGCCGAAATTGAAAATGGCGGCATTCAGCGGTTCTGAAACATATTGTTTCAGGTTTTCGTGTCCGTCCGAAATAAGCTGCACATTGCGGCATCCCGCCTCTTTCAGACGGCATCGGGTGCGGCTCAGGGCTTGCGGTTGGATGTCGAATGCCCACACTTTCCCCCGGATGCCTGTGGTTTGTGCAAGAAAAAGGGTGTCGTGTCCGTTGCCGGCCGTGCCGTCTAAGGCATTGCCGCCTTCGGGCAGTGCCTGCCGTAAAAGGCAATGGGCGAATGGAATGATGTTTTGCAATAACATTTTCAAATGCCGCCTGAAAATAAAAATACCTTACCGTTTTCGGTAAGGTATTAAAATATATGAAATTGTGCGGATTATTCGGCAGCTTGTCGGACGGTCTCCACTTGGACGAGTCCCGGTGCTGGGGCGGCTTGGGGTTTGTTTTCGTGCTGGAGGCTGACGGAACGTGCCGGTACGATGGTGGAAATGGCGTGTTTGTAAACCATCTGGGTGACGGAAGTGTTTCTCAAGAGGACGACGTATTGGTCGAAAGATTCGACCTGACCTTGCAGTTTGATGCCGTTAACCAAATAAATCGAAACCGGAACGTGCTCTTTACGCAATGCGTTCAGGAAGGGATCTTGCAACATTTGTCCTTTAGCTGTCATATCTTTTAGCTCCGCTATTATGATTGTGAAATCGGGCAAATGCCCTGTACGTGTGGGATTGTAGCCTTTAATAGGAAAAAATTACCAATTTTTTTTGTGTTTGAAACCGATTTGCCCGCCGCCTGCCCGGGCGTGTCAAGAATGCTGCTGCAGCATCCACGATTCGATTTTGCGCGCGTCGTTGACCCGTGTGGCGGATGTGGGCGAGTTTAACAATACGATGGTAACCGGTTGGTTTTGAATATTGGCTCTGACGACCATAGACCTGCCCGCCTCGCGGATGTAGCCGGTTTTCTGAAGTTCGATGTTCCATCTGCCTTCCCTAACCAAGGCATTGGAATTTTTATAGTTTTGCTGCCCGTTTTTGGTCTGCACCGAAGCATAATTGGAAGTCGAGTTGGCGCGTATCAGGGGGTATCGGACGGCGGCGTTAACCATAAGATTGAGATCTTTGGCGGTGGAAACATTATGGAAATTGAGGCCGGTCGGTTCGTAAAAGCGGCTGCCGTACATACCGAGGCTTTGGGCTTTTTGGTTCATTGCGGCGACAAATTCGCCCATACCGCCGGGGTAGGTTCTGCCTAAGGCGTGTGTGGCGCGGTTTTCGCTGCTCATCAGGCTTAAATGAAGCAGCTCCCTGCGGGTCAGGGACGTGCCGATGGCAAGGCGGCTGCCGGTTCCTTTGAGGCGGTCGATTTCGTCGGGTGTGATGGTGATGGTTTCATCCATATTTAAATCGGCATCTAAAACGACCATCGCGCTCATCAGTTTGGAGATAGAGGCGATGGGCATAATTCTGTCGGCGTTTTTCTGATACAGTATTTGCCCTGTTTTGTTGTTAACGACCAGTGCGGCTTGGGAAGACAGAATCAGCCCGCCTGTAATGGCTTGGGTGTCGGTGGGATATATCGTGCTTTCGGCGAATATTTCTATCGGGTCGGAGGAGGTGAGCAGGTTTTGTTTTAAAAACTGCCCCAAAATATCGGTATCCGCGAAAAGTCGGGCAGAGGGCAGCAGGAAAGCCAAACCGAGGAGCAGGGCGGGGCGCAGGTGTTTCAGGGGGAGGGCAGGCATTTTTGATTCCGTGTATTTGAATATCGGCGTTATTTTGTTGAAAAAACAGCCATCTGTAAAGTGTACCGCCTGAAAAAAAAGCCGCCCGCCTTCCGGCGGTTTCGCTGCCTTGTTATTTTGTTTGCTTTGTAACATTTTGTTTTTAAATTAGAACGTATTTAATGGTTTGGCGCGGTTTCCTTTGTGCCGCCGTGTGCCGTTCGGGTTTGCCGGACGGTTGGATATTCCGCCGCCGGGGCGGTAGAATCGGGGGTTGTTTGGAATCAGGCTGATGCACGGGTGTGTGCTGATGCATTGTTTTAATCGTTGAAATATTGGGAGTACGGACAATGGGTTTGAAATATGAATTTACCCTGCCTTCGAGCAGCGGTGCGGATTTCCATTCGGCAGAACATCTGCCTTTGGTCGTGTATTTTTATCCGAAAGACAGTACGCCGGGCTGTACGACGGAGGGGCTGGATTTTAATGCGCGTTTGGAACAGTTTGAGGCATTGGGTTATACCGTGGTCGGTATTTCCCGCGACGGCGTAAAGGCGCATCAGAATTTTTGCGCCAAGCAGGGTTTCCGGTTCGAGCTGTTGAGCGATAAGGATGAAACGGTGTGCCGCCTGTTTGATGTCATCAAATTGAAGAAACTGTACGGGAAAGAGTCGTTGGGTATCGAGCGCAGTACGTTCGTCTTGAATAAGGACGGAGAAATCGTCCGGGAATGGCGGAAAGTCAAGGTAGCGGGTCATGCGCAGGAAGTGTTGGAAACGCTTTCCCGATGAATGTCGCGATGCCGTCTGAAGCCTTCAGACGGCATCGGTTTGGAGCGGTATGGAAAACGGTTTGATTGACAGGCTGCTGGAAACTTTGTGGCTGGATCGGCGGCTTAGTCGGAATACCTTGGACAGCTACCGGCGGGATTTGGAAAAAATCGCCTGCCGGCTGTCTTTGTGCGGCAAAACGCTGGAAGATGCGGACGAAACGGATTTGGCGGCGGCGGTTTATGTTGACGGGGAGCAACGGAGTTCGCAGGCGCGCGCATTATCGGCGTGCAAATGCCTGTATGCGTGGATGGAGCGTGAAGGGATAAGGACGGACAATCCCACCCGTTTGCTGAAACCGCCCAAAACCGATAGGAATATTCCGACCCTGATTACCGAACAGCAGATTTCCCGACTGCTTTCCGCACCGGATACGGATACTCCGCACGGTTTGCGGGATAAGGCATTGCTTGAATTAATGTATGCAACCGGCTTGCGTGTTAGCGAAGCGGTCAGGCTGGGTTTTGGCAATCTGGATTTGGACAGGGGGTGTATCACTACCTTGGGCAAGGGTAACAAGCAGAGGATGGTCCCGATGGGGCAGGAATCGGCGTATTGGGTGGAACGCTATTACACGGAGGCGCGTCCGGCCTTGTTGAAGGGCAGGCCTTGTGATGCCTTGTTTGTCAGTCAGAAAAAAACGGGCATTTCCCGACAGCTGGCATGGATGATAGTGAAAGAATATGCAAGTCAGGCAGGTATCGGACACATCAGCCCGCACAGCCTGCGTCATGCTTTCGCCACACACTTGGTGCAGCACGGATTGGATTTGCGCGTGGTTCAGGATATGTTGGGACACGCCGATTTGAACACGACTCAGATTTATACCCATGTTGCCAATGTGCGGCTGCATAGCGTGGTTAAGGAACATCATTCCCGAAATTGAGGTTCTGTTCCCTCATCTGCTTCAGATTAATAAAAAATCAATCGAAAATAGAAATACAATAAAAAAATACCAAGAGAACCGAGTATCTTAACCTTGCAATACGAACTGTTTTTATTTATATTTGCACACGATAATAAAAGCCGCTATCGGTAAGATAGTTTGAGAACACACGGAGCACAAAATGTTTGTCTGCATCTGCAATGCCGTTACCGACCATCAAATCAAAGAAACTATTGCCGCAGGCGCGACCACAATGGGCGATTTGCAATCGCAGTTGGGCGTGGCAAGCTGCTGCGGCTGCTGCGGGGAGCTTGCCGCTTCGTTTCTGACGGCGCATAACGCGCAACCGACGGTTACGGCAGGCATTAGCGTTCAAGCGTAAAACGGTTTTAAAAATGCCGTCTGAACAGTTCAGACGGCATTTTTGCTGTTTTTTTGGCAGGATTTGAGTATCATCTTCCTCGAAGACATTGTTTTTTCCAAATAGACCATGATTCTGCTGCGTCTAAGGCTATGGCGTGTGCAAATTGACAGATAAGGAAACGCGGATGAAATTGACCTTGATGTTTCGCGAATATTGCAGTTTGTGCCACAAAATGCGAGACGAACTCAAACCTTTTCAGGACGAATACGGGTTTGGCTTGGATGTGTTTGACGTGGACGACGATCCCGCTTTGGAAGAAAAATACAATGAGCTGGTGCCTGTTTTGTTGGCGGGTGATAAAGAAATCTGCCATTGGTACTTGGATGAGGAAAAGTTGAGGCAGGTTCTCGAATCGTAAAAATGCCGTCTGAAGCAGGACTTCAGACGGCATTTTCAAATTGAATTAACGGTTCTCGCTTTTTTGCGGAACAGAGGACTTGCCGTTAAAGGCAGTACGTTTGAATGCTTGGTAAATTGCCAGTCTTCTTCGGTGTTGCATATTAACCCTTTCTTTATTTTATTTGTCGGTTGGGAGATTTCGATTTATTGATTTTCCCAATAGAGATTATGAAATTCATTGTGAGATGTTATCTTCGGCAATCATACCATTTTTTGAATGGGGCGGGGGTATGGTAATGTAAAGATGATATGTGCTTGTGTAATCGGTAGATTTTATAAGAAAACCGCCAAGGCGGTGCTTGGCGGCGGAAACGCTATGAATGAGCGGGGTCAAAGCAGCTTTAAAACAACTTGTGAAAGGGCTTTTTGCCAGTCTGACGGTTTGATGCCGAAGTCGCTTTCGATTTTGCGGCAGTCCAAAATGCTGTACGGCGGTCTGGAAGCAGCATCCGGATACTCTTCATCCGATACGGCATTCAGTTCGGGAGCGGGAAAAGAGGCATCCTGCTGCAATGCCGTCTGAAAGATGTGCCGGGCAAATTCGTACCAAGAGGCGGATTTGCCGCCTGCAAAGTGGTAAATACCGCGTACCGGCGATGATTGCTGCAACAGGCGGATGATGGCGGCAGCCAAGTCGCCGGCATAGGTTGGGCAGCCGGTTTGATTGCTTATGACGGATAATGAAGAACGTTCGCCGGCAAGGTTCAGCATAGTTCGGACAAAGTTATCGCCATATTCGCTAAACAGCCAGGAGGTTCTCAGGATAAGGCTTTCCGAATTGGCAGACAGTGCGAGCAGTTCGCCGGCGGCTTTGGATTTCCCATATATGTTGGGCGGATTGGTAAAGTCGCTTTCCAAATAAGGTTTGTCGGCCTGACCGTCGAATACATAGTCGGTAGAAATGTGGATGAATCGGGCGTGGGCGCGGTGTGCCGCCGAAGCGAGGTTGTACACGGCGGAAGCATTGACGGCAAATGCCGCAGCCGCATCGCCTTCCGCTTTGTCGACGGAGGTATAGGCGGCGGTATTCACAACGGCATCGGGTTGGAAATTTTGAATCATACGGCAGACGGCATCGGCATCGGTAATGTCTAAAGATGCGGAATCCGTCGCGATGGTTTCCCAATCTTCGGGAATGCGGTCGCGCAGGCAGCGGGCGAGCTGGCTTTTTGAGCCGGTCAGTAGAATCCTCATAAGGCAATTTCCTTGATAAAAATGTATGGTAAGACCTGTTGCCGATATTATAGTGCCAAAATTTTGCCGGTGTCCGATGCGCCGGCATTTTGTGCGAAGAGTATTGTTTTATACCGACTTCGGCTAAAATAGCGCGATTCGGTTCCGATTCCGATAGTCGAGTGTCGTTTCGGTATTTTTTAAGGCATTTTCAGGGTGATGTGAAATGAGTGTAACCGGCTTGGTGAAAATTTATTCCGGCAAAGTCCGCGATTTGTACGAAATTGACGATAAACGAATGTTGATGGTTGCTTCCGACCGCCTGTCTGCATTCGATGTGATTTTGGACGACCCGATTCCGGGCAAAGGGGAGATTCTGACGCAGATTTCCAATTTTTGGTTTAAAAAACTGGCACATATTATGCCGAATCACTTTACCGGCGATACGGTTTACGACGTTTTGCCTGAAAACGAAGCCAAAGTTTTAGAAAAACGCGCCGTCGTGGCGAAAAAACTTACTCCGGTGAAAGTAGAGGCGATTGTGCGCGGTTATCTGGCGGGCAGCGGTTGGAAAGATTATCAAAAAACCGGCTCGGTTTGCGGTATCCGACTGCCCGAAGGTATGCGGGAGGCGCAACAACTGCCCGAAGTGATTTTTACACCGTCGACCAAAGCCGAGGTTGGCGATCACGATGAAAACATCAGCTTTGAAGAATGCGAACGCATTATCGGCAAAGAATTGGCGGCGGAAGTGCGCGCCAAAGCGATTCAGCTTTATACAGAAGCGGCGGAATATGCGAAATCTCGCGGCATCATCATTTGCGATACCAAGTTTGAATTCGGTTTGGATGAAAACGGTACGCTGACGCTGATGGATGAGGTATTGACCCCCGATTCGAGCCGCTTCTGGCCTGCCGACCAATACAAAGTCGGCACCAATCCGCCGTCTTTTGACAAACAGTTCGTCCGCGACTGGCTGGAGCAAAGCGGTTGGAACAAAAAAGTGCCTGCGCCTAAAGTGCCTGCCGATGTGATTCAAAAAACAGTCGAAAAATATCAGGAAGCATTGACTTTGCTGACTCAGGATTGATTTTTAAGTTTGAAGGCCGTCTGAAAGAAATATGGTTCAGACGGCCTTTTTATCGTATCAATACTGGATTTTAAGGATGGTTGCCTTTATAATCGGGGGCTGTTTTCAGCGTCCGGAGTGCCGTCTGAAAGCTTGTTTATAACCTGCCGCACGGTCTGAAACCCTAACTATGCACATTCGGATTTTAGTGTGCATTATTAGTGTTTTAGCAGTGCGGTATTTTGAAAGGAACAATAATGTTCAATAAACACGTTAAGACCTTCCAATACGGTAATCAAACCGTTACTTTGGAAACCGGCGAAATCGCCCGCCAAGCCGCTGCTGCCGTTAAAGTATCTATGGGCGACACCGTAGTTTTGGTTGCCGTTACCACCAACAAAGAAGTGAAAGAAGGCCAAGACTTCTTCCCCCTGACCGTCGATTACCTCGAGCGTACTTACGCCGCAGGTAAAATCCCCGGCGGCTTCTTCAAACGCGAAGGCAAACAAAGCGAAAAAGAAATCCTGACCAGTCGTCTGATCGACCGTCCGATTCGTCCTTTATTCCCTGAAGGTTTCTACCACGACATCCAAATCGTAGCGATGGTGGTGTCCGTCGATCCGGAAATCGATTCCGATATTCCTGCAATGTTGGGCGCATCTGCCGCGCTGGTGTTGAGCGGCGTACCGTTTGCCGGCCCGATTGGTGCGGCACGCGTGGGTTATGTAAACGGCGTGTACGTTTTGAACCCGACTAAAGCCGAGTTGGCGAAATCGCAATTGGACCTGGTGGTCGCCGGTACGTCCAAAGCCGTGTTGATGGTGGAATCCGAAGCCAAAATCCTGCCCGAAGACGTGATGTTGGGCGCGGTGGTTTACGGCCACGATCAAATGCAGGCGGCGATTAACGCCATCAATGAATTTGCCGACGAAGTCAATCCGGAAGTTTGGGATTGGAAAGCACCTGAAACCAATGAAGAATTAGTTGCCAAAGTCCGCGGGATTGCCGGCGAAACCATTAAAGAAGCGTTCAAAATCCGTCAAAAACAAGCGCGTTCCGCCAAATTGGACGAGGCTTGGAATGCGGTAAAAGAAGCCTTGATTACCGAAGAAACCGACACTTTGGCCGCCAATGAAATCAAAGGCATTTTCAAACACTTGGAAGCCGATGTTGTCCGCAGCCAAATTTTGGACGGACAACCGCGCATCGACGGCCGCGACACACGCACCGTCCGCCCGCTGAACATCCAAACCGGCGTATTGCCGCGCACGCACGGTTCTGCCTTGTTTACCCGTGGCGAAACCCAAGCCCTTGCCGTAGCGACTTTGGGTACTTCGCGTGACGAGCAAATCATTGACGCGCTGTCCGGCGAATACACCGACCGCTTTATGCTGCACTACAACTTTCCGCCGTACTCTACCGGAGAAGTCGGACGCATGGGTGCGCCGAAACGCCGTGAAATCGGTCACGGCCGTTTGGCTAAACGTGCATTGTTGGCCGTATTGCCGAAACCTGAAGATTTCAGCTACACCATGCGCGTGGTCTCCGAAATTACCGAATCCAACGGCTCTTCCTCTATGGCTTCCGTCTGCGGCGGCTGCTTGAGCCTGCTGTCTGCCGGCGTGCCTTTGAAAGCACACGTTGCCGGTATCGCGATGGGTCTGATTTTGGAAGGCAATAAGTTTGCCGTCCTGACCGACATTTTGGGCGACGAAGACCACTTGGGCGATATGGACTTTAAAGTGGCCGGTACGACCGAAGGCGTTACCGCGCTGCAAATGGACATCAAAATCCAAGGCATTACCAAAGAAATCATGCAAATCGCCTTGGCCCAAGCCAAAGAAGCACGTTTGCACATCTTGGATCAGATGAAGGCCGCCGTTGCCGGCCCGCAAGAGCTGTCCGCACACGCGCCGCGTTTGTTCACGATGAAAATCAACCAAGACAAAATCCGCGAAGTTATCGGTAAGGGCGGTGAAACCATCCGTTCGATTACCGCTGAAACCGGTACGGAAATCAACATCGCTGAAGACGGTACGATTACCATTGCCGCGACCACTCAAGAAGCCGGAGATGCGGCGAAAAAACGCATCGAGCAGATCACCGCCGAAGTGGAAGTGGGCAAAGTGTATGAAGGCACTGTGGTGAAAATCCTCGACAACAATGTCGGCGCGATTGTCAGCGTGATGCCGGGCAAAGACGGTTTGGTACACATCAGCCAAATCGCCCACGAGCGCGTACGCAATGTCGGCGACTACCTGCAAGTCGGTCAGGTGGTGAACGTGAAAGCATTGGAAGTAGACGATCGCGGCCGTGTCCGTCTGTCCATCAAAGCCCTGCTGGATGCGCCTGTCCGTGAGGAAAATGCCGCCGAGTAACACTTAGGGATGAAAATGCCGTCTGAACTGGTTTCAGACGGCATTTTTACAGGTATCGGGAATGAATGGACTTACAGCCACAGGACGGCAAGCTTCCATAATGCCCATAATGATACGGATAATCCTGTACACAGGCGGATATATCGGTTTTGTAGGATTTTTTTCAGTTGCAGGGAAAAAATGCCGATTGCCAAAAGATTGGGCAGCGTACCCAGTGCAAAGGCAAGCATATATAACCCGCCCGTTGCCGCGCTGCCGCTTCCCAGTGCGTAAAGCGATGCGCTGTAAACCAGTCCGCACGGCAGCCAACCCCATAATATTCCGACAGCAAGGCAGGCGGGTATGGATTTTATGGGTAACAGCCGGTTGAGTATCGGGTTTAGGTTGCGCCATATCGGTTTGCCGATTTTCTCGATTTTTGCCGCCAAGGAAGAAATACCGCTCAAGTATAAGCCTAAAAAGAGCAGCAGGAGGTTGGCGGCGGTGTATAAAATGTTTTGCAGGACGCGGGTTTGGTCGAGTGAAACGCCGACCTGTCCGATTAATCCGAGCATCAGGCCGATTGCCGTATAGCTGCTTATCCGTCCCGTGTTGAGCAGCAGGATCAGCCAAAAGCGGTTGATATGCGGAGGGAGTTGTAGCGCAAACGCGCTGCTTAATCCGCCGCACATGCCGATACAGTGCGTTCCTCCGAAGAAACCGAGCAGGAACAGGGTTAGGAAAGTGATGTCGTGGTTCATGGACGGCTCATGGTCGGATGTTTGTCGGGGAAAACGGATAATTTCCGGCAGTCCGACCAATAGGGTCGGGCGAGGGCATTCCCTGTGCTGTTAAAGTCTTGAATAAGGATGCGGTTTGTGTCATAAATTTCGACAGTCCTGTAAAATCCGCCCTTTACTGCGCTGTCGGCGGGTTTGCCGTGTGCGTCGAAATGCAGGACGGTGCGGTTTTGAAGATGCGCGCAATTTGAAACGGCCGGGTTTGCCGGTATGTTTCGGGTGCAGGCGGCAAGGATTGCCCAAGGGAAAAGCAGCAGGAACAGGCGGGACATTGTGTTTCTTGTAAGGGGTAACAAACAGTATAATGGCTCATTTTAATCCTCAGGCGGCAGGAGATGGAAGTATTTCCCTCCGGCACGGGGATTTCGGATTCGGACGCAACAGACAATACGGGATTTCGGAACAATATGAACACTTTGAAATTTACCAAAATGCACGGTTTGGGCAACGATTTTATGGTGATTGACGCGGTCAGTCAGGATTTTACCCCGGAGGACGCGCCGATTGCGGCATGGGCGGACCGCTTCCGGGGCGTGGGCTTCGACCAGCTTTTGGTGGTCGGGCGTTCGGAAACCGAAGGTGTGGATTTCCGTTACCGTATTTTCAATGCCGACGGCGGCGAGGTTGAGCAATGCGGCAACGGAGCGCGTTGTTTTGCCCGTTTTGTTGCAGACAAGGGTTTGACCGATAAGAAAGAAATTTGTGTTGAAACGGCAAAGGGCATTATTTTTCCGAGATTGTCCGATAACGGTATGGTTACGGTCAATATGGGCAAACCGAAGTTTATGCCGTCTGAAATACCGTTTGTTCCCGTATCGGGCGAGGGGGATGATGCCTGTGTATATGGAGTGCATCTCGAATCCGGCATTCAGCCTGTCAGCTGCGTCAATATGGGCAACCCTCATGCTGTGATTGTGGTCGATGACGCGGAATGCGCGCCGGTGCGCGAAACCGGTTCGCTAATCGAAGCGCACAGACAGTTTCCCGAACGCGTCAATGTCGGCTTTATGCAGGTTGTCAGCCGAACCGCGATTCGTTTGCGCGTGTTCGAGCGCGGTGTGGGCGAAACTCAGGCCTGCGGTACGGGCGCGTGTGCGGCTGTGGCGGCGGGTATCCGTCTGGGGCTGTTGGATGAAGGGAAAACGGTAGAGGTGGTTTTGCCGGGCGGGACTCTATATATCGAATGGGCCCGCGGCGGCGATGTGATGATGACCGGTCCTGCGGAAACCGTGTTTGAAGGCGAGTTGGCGTATTCATGATTTTGCTGCATTTGGATTTTTTGTCTGCTGTACTGTATGCGGCGGTTTTTCTGTTTCTGATATTCCGCGCGGGAATGTTGCAATGGTTTTGGGCGAGTATTGTGCTGTGGCTCGGCATATCGGTTTTGGGGGCGAAACTGATGCCGGGGATGTGGGGGATAACCCGTGCCGCACCTTTGTTCATTCCCCATTTTTACCTGACACTGGGCAGCATATTTTTCTTTATCGGGCATTGGAACCGGAAAACGGATGGAAACGGATGGCAGGCAGACCCCGAACATCCGCTGCTCGGGCTGTTTGCCGTCAGTAATGCATTGATGACGCTTGCTTTTGTCGGAATATGTGCGTTGGTGCATTATTGCTTTTCGGGAACGCTTCAAGTGTTTGTGTTTGCAGCACTGCTCAAACTTTATGCGCTGAAGCCGGTTTATTGGTTTGTGTTGCAGTTTGTGTTGATGGCGGTTGCCTATGTCCACCGTTGCGGTATAGACCGGCAGCCGCCGTCAACGTTCGGCGGTTCGCAGCTGCGACTCGGCGTGTTGGCGGCGGCGGTGATGCAGGTTGCGGTAACGGCAATGCTGCTTGCCGAAATCGGCAGATGATTGTGATGCGGTCTGTATCGGAACAAAAAGTTATAAAGAAAGAAATTTTGGGTATTGGTTTTTCAGACGGCATAGGTTTAGGATACGGCTATATCTGAAATTTGTTTATGGTTCGGCGCAAATCCCTTGCAATCGGACAGGATGCCGGCGGGGATTACACGCCTTGCTGTCGAAATCTTATTATTCAGGAGCAGAAGATGAAAATTGCAAACAATATCACCGAATTGATCGGCAAAACCCCCTTGGTCAAGTTGAACCGCCTGACCGAAGGTTTGAAGGCGGAAGTTGCCGTGAAGCTTGAATTCTTCAATCCGGGCAGCAGCGTCAAAGACCGTATTGCCGAAGCAATGATTGAGGCAGCCGAAAAAGCGGGTAAGATTCATCAAAATACCGTCATTGTCGAAGCAACCAGCGGCAATACCGGTATCGGTTTGGCAATGGTATGTGCCGCACGCGGCTACAAACTGGCGATTACCATGCCGGAGAGCATGAGCAAAGAGCGCAAAATGCTGTTGCGCGCATTTGGCGCGGAACTGATTCTGACACCTGCCGCCGAAGGTATGGCGGGCGCGATTGCCAAAGCGCAATCCTTGGTGGACGCTCATCCGGACACTTATTTTATGCCGCGCCAGTTCGATAATGAGGCAAATCCCGAAGTCCACCGCAAAACAACCGCCGAGGAAATTTGGCGGGACACGGACGGCAAAGTCGATGTCTTTGTTGCCGGCGTCGGCACGGGTGGTACGGTAACCGGCGTGGGCGAAGTGTTGAAAAGATACAAACCCGAAGTCAAAGTGGTTGCCGTCGAGCCTGAGGCTTCCCCGGTTTTAAGCGGCGGCGAAAAAGGCCCGCACCCGATTCAAGGTATCGGCGCAGGCTTTATTCCGACCGTTTTGAATACCAAAATCTACGACAGCATCGCCAAAGTGCCGAACGAAGCGGCTTTTGAAACCGCCCGCGCAATGGCGGAAAAAGAAGGCATTTTGGTGGGCATTTCTTCCGGTGCGGCGGTTTGGAGCGCGTTGCAGCTTGCCAAACAGCCTGAAAATGAAGGCAAATTGATAGTCGTGCTGCTGCCTTCTTATGGCGAACGCTATCTCTCTACGCCACTTTTTGCAGATTTGGCATAATGCTTTAATCGGATTGTCGAAACATTCAGACGCATTTTTCGGTATCGGTGTAACGCCGTGCCGGGAAATGCGTTTTTGCATATATGCCGAAAACGCCGGTTGTGTTTTAATCAGGTGTTGGTGTCGCCGCATTGCTTGAGGGAAATATAGTGGATTAACAAAAACCAGTACGGCGTTGCCTCGCCTTAGCTCAAAGAGAACGATTCTCTAAGGTGCTGAAGCACCAAGTGAATCGGTTCCGTACTATTTGTACTGTCGGCGGCTTCGTCGCCTTGTCCTGATTTTTGTTAATCCACTATATTTTTTATTCGGGTTTTATCCGGCAGGACGGTTTTTTGCCCAAACGAAAATAGCCTGCCTGCCCGTAAAATCAGCCGTTTGCCCGAGCGCAACCGGGGCTTCAGACGGCATATTTTCGGAATGGCGGCATTTTTGCCGGCGGCGCGGCAGCCGTATGGGGAGGAGGGGATATTGTGGACGGCAAAAAATATGCCGCACCATTGTTGGTGCTGGGTTGCGTGGTGTTCGGATTGGGCAGCCTGATTGTCAGGTTTGTACCCATCGGATCGTATGCGATCGCCTTTTGGCGGTTGCTGATTTCGGTGTTTGTATTTTGGTTTTTGGCACGGTTTTTCGGGCAAAAATTCCCAAAAAACAGGAAAACCGTCCGATATGCCCTGATGGCGGGCGTGTTTCTCGCTTTCGATTTGGCACTTTGGCACGAAAGCATACACGCGGTCGGGCCGGGTATTTCCACACTGCTCAACAGTCTGCAAATCTTTTTCTTGTCCGCAATCGGTGTTTTCTTTTTTAACGAACGTTTGAACGGGCTGAAAAAGGCGGGCTTAATATCGGCAGTTGCCGGCGTGGCGATGATTGCCGGGGCGGAATTCGGATACAACGGCAATGCGGTTTGGGGATTCGCCAGCGGTTTGGTGTCCGGGCTGATGCTCGCCCTGTCGATGGTGTTCGTCCGCAAAACCCATGAAATCGAGCCGGTGGCGCTTTTCCCATCAATGATGATTTTGAGTTTGGGCGGCGCGGTATCGCTGATTGTTCCGGCATTGCTGATGGACGGAGGCGCGCTTTATCCGACGACTTGGAAAGATGCCGGTTTGGTGCTTGTGTACGGCGTGGTGATGCAGTGCTTTGCGTGGGCGATGGTTGCCTATGCCATTCCGCTGCTTTCCCTGTCGCTGACGGGTCTGCTGCTTTTATCCGAACCGGTTGCCGCCTTGTTAATCGATTATTTTGCGTTGGGCAAACCGATTGGAGGCGTGCAGTGGGCAGGGGTGGCGCTGACGCTTTCGGCGATTTACCTCGGTTCGCTGAAACAGCAGTCTTCACATTGATTCTATCGAGGCAGTATCGGCAGTTTGCCGTGCAAAACCTGCGTTACCAGACTGATAGGCAGGAAAATCCGACAACGCCGGACCCGCCTGCAAAAGTGAGGAATAGCAAATGCCGTCTGAAACTATGTTCAGACGGCATTCTTGGCTTACCTGATTAGCGGATTGCCGTGCCGGCCCTGCCGAAATCGCCGAAGTTCATCAAAATAAAAGCCGCCTCGCCGACAACCAGCTTGTCATCCACAAATCCCCAGTAGCGCGAATCGGCACTGTTGTCGCGGTTGTCGCCCATAGCGAAATAGCGTCCTTCGGGAACTTTGCACACGAAACCGCTGCCGTCGTCGGCATATTGGCAATGGTTCAGACCGCTCCGGTCTATGGAGTAGCCATTTTCAGACATAATATCGGAGGTATACTTGCCCAATACGGGCAGGGAAACGGCAGGCTGTCCTTCTTTTTTCAAAATATTGAAGGATCTGCCGTCCAAACCGCTGTGGAACATATCCGTATTGTGGATTTCGGATGGGTCGGTGTCGTCGGGATAACGGTATGTGCCGTCAGGAATATCGGAAGCAGGTTTTCCGTTTACCGTCAAAACTTTATCCCGATATTCGACCACATCGCCCGGAATGCCGACAATACGCTTGATGTAGGTCATGTCCGGCTGCAAAGGATAATTGAAAACGACCACATCGCCCCGTTCGATTTTGCCCGTGGGGATAAATACATTGTTTAAAACGGGTACGCGCAATCCGTAGGAAAATTTGCCGACCAAAATGAAATCGCCCTTGATCAGGCCCGGGCGCATCGAGCTGGACGGGATTTGGAACGGTTCGGCAATAAACGACCGGATGAGGAACAATACCAAAACGGTAGGGAAGAAACCGCCGAAATAATCGCCGAAGTGGCTGCTTTCCGAGATTTCGGGATGAGTCTTCAGACGGTATTTATATACCCCCCAAGCCGTGCCGCACAATACAACGAAAATCAGGAAAACGGCGGTAAAGCTCATAAACAGGGACAAAGCGGCAAACACGCCGACTACCGTCAGGATATAGGCGTATTCGAGGCCGGAACTCCATTCCCCATTTTCCTGCCGCTTCTTGTCGCTTTTAAAATAAAGGATGATGCCGGCAAGCAGCGCGGCAGCCGCGCCCGACATTAGCATAATGTTCATTGTTGTTCCTTAACGGTTAAAAACCCGCCCGTCCGTGCAACCGTTTTTAAGAGGCGGTAAATCACAAAGTTTGTTGGCGGGCGCGTGCCCCTGCAATCAGGGCGGTTTAAGGGGGGTACCGGATATTATTTGTCGCTTACCTGCAAAATTGCCAAGAACGCGCTTTGAGGGATTTCCACATTGCCCACTTGTTTCATACGGCGTTTGCCTGCTTTTTGTTTTTCAAGCAGTTTTTTCTTACGCGTAATATCGCCGCCGTAACATTTTGCTAAAACGTTTTTACGCAGGGCTTTGACGTTCTCACGGGCGATAATCTGACTGCCGATGGCGGCTTGGACGGCAATATCAAACATTTGGCGCGGAATCAGCTCGCGCATTTTCGATGCCAGTTCGCGGCCCCGGTGAACCGCGCTTTGACGGTGGACAATCAGACTTAGGGCATCGACTTTTTCACCGTTGACCATAATATCCAGCTTAATCAAATCAGACGGTTGGAATTCTTTGAAATGGTAGTCCAACGAAGCATAGCCGCGCGAAGTAGATTTGAGTTTGTCGAAAAAGTCCATCACCACTTCGTTCATCGGCAAGTCGTAAGTCAGCATCACTTGGCGGCCCATATATTGCATATTGACTTGCACGCCGCGCTTTTGGTTGCACAAAGTCATGACGTTGCCGACATATTCCTGCGGCACGAGGATGGTTGCAGTGATAATCGGCTCGAGAATGGTTTCGATGCTGCCGATGTCGGGCAGTTTGGACGGATTTTCGACTTCGATTTTTTCGCCGTTTTTCAACACGACTTCGTAAACCACCGTCGGCGCGGTGGTAATCAAATCCATGTCGAACTCGCGCTCCAAACGTTCCTGCACGATTTCCAAATGCAACAGGCCCAAGAAGCCGCAACGGAAGCCGAAACCCAATGCTTGGGAAACTTCAGGCTCAAATTTCAACGAAGCATCGTTCAGCTGCAATTTTTCCAGCGCATCGCGCAAGGCTTCGTAGTCGTGGCTTTCTACCGGATAAAGTCCGGCGAATACTTGGCTTTGCACTTCTTGGAAGCCGGGCAACGGTTCGGAGGCGGGATTGGCAACCAATGTAACCGTATCGCCGACTTTTGCCTGTCCCAATTCTTTTACGCCGGTAATCAAAAAGCCCACTTCGCCGGCTTTGAGTTCTTGTTTTTGAACCGATTTCGGCGTGAATACGCCCAGCTGCTCAACCTGCGTTTCCGCCTTGGTGCTCATAAAGCGCACTTTGTCTTTCAGCTTGATGGCGCCGTTTTTCACACGGATCAGCATGACCACGCCGACGTAGTTGTCAAACCACGAATCGACAATCACCGCTTGCAGCGGCGCATTTTCATCGCCGGCCGGTGCGGGGATTTTGGCAACGATTTCTTCCAAAACGTCTTCCACGCCGATGCCGCTTTTGGCTGAACATTGCACCGCACCAACCGCATCGATGCCGATGATGTCTTCGATTTCTTGTTCAACGCGCTCGGGGTCGGCGGCAGGCAGGTCGATTTTGTTCAAAACGGGCACGACTTCAACGCCCAAATCAATCGCGGTATAGCAGTTCGCCACGGTTTGCGCTTCCACGCCTTGCGACGCGTCAACCACCAAAAGCGCACCTTCGCAGGCGGACAGCGAGCGGGAGACTTCGTAAGAGAAGTCGACGTGTCCCGGCGTGTCAATCAGGTTGAGCTGATACACCTGCCCGTCGCGCGCTTTGTAGTTGAGCGCGGCGGTTTGCGCTTTGATGGTGATGCCGCGCTCTTTTTCGATGTCCATAGAATCGAGTACCTGCGTACTCATTTCGCGCAAATCCAAGCCGCCGCAATATTGGATGAAGCGGTCGGCAAGCGTCGATTTGCCGTGGTCGATGTGGGCAATGATGGAGAAATTTCGGATATTTTTCATTAGAGTTATTTTGAATGTCGGACAGTGGGTTTTGGAAATGCCGTCTGAACAAACGGCGCTGCGTCCGAATGTCGGGCGCAACGGGATAAACAGCCCGACATTCTAGCGGAAAACCGCTGTTTTGGCATAAGTTTGATAAAGGGTTTATAAAGATTTGACAATCTCAGCCACCATTTTTGCGGAACTTGCCGCCGCAGTTTTCAAGAATTCGTCAAAGCTGATGTCTGCTTTTTCGTCTGCCGAATCGGAAACCGCGCGGATGATGACGAACGGCGTGTCGAGCCGGTGGCAGGTTTGGGCGATTGCCGCCGCTTCCATTTCAACTGCCTTGACTTCGGGGAAACGGCTGCGGATTTCCGCCACGCCTTCGCTGCTGTGGACGAAGCGGTCGCCGCTGACAATCAGGCCTTGTTCTACCGCCGCGCCTTCAAACGTCTGCGCCGCCCGTTTTGCCGCTTCAATCAAAATGCCGTCTGAAGCAAACCTTGCCGGCAGTTGCGGCACTTGCCCCCAAGCATAGCCGAATGCGGTTACATCGACATCGTGGTGCGCGGTTTCCGTGCCGACCACCACGTCGCCGACTTTCAAGCCCTTGCCCAAGCCGCCCGCGCTGCCGGTATTGATGACGCAGTCCGGTGCGAACTGATGGATAAGCCAGGCTGTTGCAACCGCCGCGTTGACCTTGCCGATGCCGCTTAAGGCAAGCACGGTGCGCCTGCCCGACAAATGCCCTTCGTAGGCGGTAAATTGACCGAAAGACAAGGTTTTTACGTTGTCTGCCGCCTCGCGCAAAAGCTCGATTTCCTGTTCCATCGCGCCGATAACGGCCACTGTTTTCAAAGACATATTGACAGCCTGTTGTGAGTTTCGGATAAGTGCCGGATTATACACGTTAAAGGGGCAGGGTTGGGCGGGCAGGCCGTCAATGCCGTCTGAAACCGTTTCAGACGGCACGGCGGGTTTTTGGTAGAATGGGAAGATACAGATTGTTTGAAGATTGGGGGATGAAGATGTTTGCCGGTGAAAATATGACTGCAAAGGAAGAACTGTTCGCATGGCTGCGCCATATGAACAAAAACAAAGGTTCCGACCTGTTCGTGACGACCAATTTCCCGCCCGCGATGAAGTTGGACGGCAAAATTACCCGCATCACGGACGAGCCGCTGACGGCGGAAAAATGTATGGAAATCGCCTTTTCGATTATGAGTGCGAAGCAGGCGGAAGAATTTTCATCGACCAACGAGTGCAACTTCGCCATCAGCCTGCCGGACACCAGCCGCTTCCGCGTCAATGCGATGATACAGCGCGGCGCGACGGCATTGGTATTCCGCGCGATTACCAGCAAGATTCCCAAGTTTGAAAGCCTGAACCTGCCGCCGGTCTTGAAGGATGTCGCGCTGAAAAAACGCGGCCTGGTGATTTTTGTCGGCGGAACCGGCTCGGGCAAATCGACTTCGCTTGCCTCGCTTATCGACTACCGCAATGAAAATTCGTTCGGACACATCATCACCATCGAAGACCCGATTGAGTTTGTCCACGAACATAAAAACTGCATCATCACCCAGCGCGAGGTCGGTGTGGATACGGAAAACTGGATGGCGGCGTTGAAAAACACCCTGCGGCAGGCGCCGGATGTCATCCTTATCGGCGAAATCCGCGACCGCGAAACCATGGATTACGCCATCGCCTTTGCCGAAACGGGGCATTTGTGTATGGCGACGCTGCACGCCAACAGCACCAACCAGGCACTCGACCGCATCATCAACTTCTTCCCCGAGGAGCGGCGCGAACAATTGCTGACGGATTTGTCGCTCAACCTTCAGGCGTTTATTTCGCAACGCCTCGTTCCGCGAGACGGCGGCAAGGGCAGGGTGGCGGCAGTCGAGGTGCTGCTCAATTCGCCCCTGATTTCGGAGTTGATTCACAACGGCAACATCCATGAAATCAAAGAAGTGATGAAAAAATCCACCACCCTGGGTATGCAGACTTTCGACCAACACCTTTACCAATTGTATGAAAAAGGCGATATTTCCTTGCAGGATGCCTTGAAAAATGCCGATTCGGCGCATGATTTGCGTTTGGCTGTCCAGTTGAGAAGCCGCCGCGCGCAAAGTTCCGGACCGGATTTGGAATTGCTCTGATGAAGGATATGGATTCCCGGGCGGGTGGTTTGAAATGATTTATCCGTGGCATAATGAGCAATGGCGGCAGATTGCGGAACATTGGGAACGCCGTCCCAATGCTTGGCTGTTTACCGGCAAAAAAGGCATAGGGAAAACCGAGTTTGCCCGTTTTGCGGCTCAAGCATTATTGTGTGAAAACCCAAGTCCGGATCACCGGGCTTGCGGCACTTGTGCTTCTTGTCATTTTTTTGAACAAGGCAGTCATCCGGATTTTTACGAAATCAGCCCCTTGTCGGACGAATCCGAAAACGGGCGCAAACTGTTGCAGATTAAAATCGACGAGGTCAGGAAGGTTATCGGCAGCGTGTACCTGACTTCGGTGCGGGGCGGTTTGCGCGTAGTACTCATCCATCCTGCGGAAAGTATGAATGTCCAGGCCGCCAACAGTTTGTTGAAAGTGTTGGAAGAACCGCCGCCCCAAGTTGTCTTTTTGCTGGTAAGCCACGCGGCGGACAAGGTTTTGCCTACCGTCAAGAGCCGCTGCTGGAAGATGGTTCTGCCTGCGCCTTCCTATGAGGAGGCATCGGCATATCTGCGTGAAAGGGGCGTGGCGGAACCGGAAGAATTTTTGGCGTTCCATTCGGGCGCGCCGCTGTTTGATGAAGCGGACGGTGTCCGTGCGTTGCGGGCCGGACTGTTGGATATTTTGGCAGAACCGAGGTTGTTGAAGATTTTGGATTATGCCGCCTTGTTCGAGAAAGAAGGGCTGCCGCTTGCCGTGTTTGTCGAATGGATGCAGAAATGGCTGACCGATTTGGGGCTGTGCCTGCACAATATGAAACCTGCCTACCATCCTTCTTATGAAGACCGGCTGCTTCAGACGGCATCCGGTTTCTGCCCGCGCACTGTGTTTGCCGCAGAGGATATGCTGAAAAGGCTCGCCCCGTACGGGTTTCATACTTTAAACGTCAAAATGCAGATTGAATCTCTGCTTATCGATTATTTGGAATTAAAGAAAGGGAAAGGGTGAAATGATGTCGGACGGACAAAATATCCCGGTAAAGATGATGTCGTTGAAATTGCAGGACATGAGCCTGCTTTATAAATCATATATGCCGTTTTTGGAGTATGGCGGTTTGTTTGTGCAGACCGACGACGTGCTTTCCATCGGGGAGGACATCCTGCTTGCCGTGGAAATTCTCAATTATCCCAAACTGTTCCTGCCAACACAGGTGGCGTGGATCAATCCGGCGCGCACTTCCTCCAAACCCAAAGGAGTGGGGCTGGCATTTACAAAACACGAAAACTGCCTGAAAGTCAAAGACCAGATCGAAGTCGAACTGGGCAGCGTGCTCGGCGGCAGCAGACCTACGTTTACGATGTAACGCCATGCATATCATCGATTCGCACTGCCACCTCAATTTTGAAGGTTTGAAAGAACGCCTGCCCGAAGTTTTGTCCAATATGGAAGAAAACGGAGTGGGGCAGGCGCTTGCCATCAGCGTCAGCAGGCAGAGTTTTGCCGAAGTATCCGCTATCGCCGAAGCGCACGGACATATTTACTGCACCATAGGCGTACATCCCGACAGCAAGGAAGCCGAAGAATTTTCCATTGCAGAAATGGTTGCCGCAGCCGCCTCGCCGAAAGTGGTCGGCATAGGCGAGACGGGATTGGATTATTACTGGTGCAAAGGCGATTTGTCTTGGCAGCACAAACGCTTTGCAGACCACATTGAAGCCGCCAATCAAACCGGACTGCCCGTTATCGTCCATACGCGCGATGCGGCGGCGGACACCTTGGCGATTTTGAAAGAATGTAAAACCAATTCGGGTGTGATTCACTGTTTTTCCGAAGATACAGCCTTTGCCCGCGCGGCAATGGATTTGGGGCTCTATATTTCTTTCTCGGGAATCGTTACGTTTAAAAACGCCCCCTTGGTTCAGGAGGCGGCAAAATATGTGCCGGACGACCGCATTTTGGTAGAAACCGATGCGCCGTTCCTCGCACCCGTTCCCAAACGCGGCAGGCAGAACGAGCCGGCTTTTGTGCGCCATACCGCAGAGCATATCGCCAAATTGCGGAACCAAACATTGGAACAGGTTGCGGCATACACGACGGAAAACTTTTACCGGCTGTTTAAAAAAGTACCCGATATGCGGGCGGGCTGACAAATGTGCCAACGCCGCACTTCGGCAAGCCGCACGATGTGTTTTTAAAAGTTGTGGCGGAAAGGTCGGGGGAAACGGATTCGGCAGGGAATATTCTTTGCGGCGGTTATTTGAAGGAAACGGGCGTTTTCCTTTTTCCCTTGAAACGTGCGCGGAACAGGGCGGATGTTGTGGGAAGTTTCCGCTTTTGCGTATAATGCGCCCTGCCTGACAAATTTTGTCAACTTTATCAAAAGGAATAAGCGATGGCTTCCATCCACGACCAAATCAAAGAAGTAGTAACGGCACACCGCGTTGTATTGTTTATGAAAGGCACGAAGCAGTTTCCGCAATGCGGTTTCTCTTCCCGCGCCGTGCAAATCCTGAATGCGGCGGGCTGTACCGACTATGTAACCGTCAACGTATTGGAAAATCCCGAAGTGCGCCAAGGGATTAAAGAATACAGCGACTGGCCGACCATCCCCCAACTTTATGTGAACGGCGAGTTTGTCGGCGGTTCGGACATTCTGGCGGAGATGTACGAGGCAGGCGAGCTGCAAGACCTGCTCAAAGCCTGATTCGGCAGGCAATGCCGTCTGAACGTGTTTCAGACGGCATTTTCTTTTCCGGCAAATTAAAAAAAAGTATAATGGCGCGTCTCAAAATCACACTGGAACACCGCGATGAACGTTAACGTTATCAACCATCCGCTCGTCCGCCACAAATTAACCCTGATGAGGGAGGCAGATTGCAGCACCTACAAATTCCGAACGCTTACCACAGAGCTGGCACGCCTGATGGCGTACGAAGCAAGTCGTGATTTTGAAATCGAAAAATACCTTATCGACGGATGGTGCGGTCAGATTGAAGGCGACCGCATCAAGGGCAAAACATTGACCGTCGTTCCCATACTGCGTGCAGGTTTGGGTATGCTTGACGGCGTACTCGACTTGATTCCGACTGCCAAAATCAGCGTGGTCGGTCTGCAGCGCGACGAGGAAACATTGAAGCCTATTTCCTATTTTGAGAAATTTGTGGACAGTATGGACGAGCGTCCGGCTTTGATTATCGATCCTATGCTGGCGACAGGCGGTTCGATGGTTGCCACCATCGACCTGTTGAAAGAAAAAGGCTGCCGCAACATCAAAGCCTTAGTCTTGGTTGCCGCACCCGAGGGCGTGAAGGCTGTTAATGACGCGCACCCCGATGTTACGATTTATACCGCCGCGCTGGACAGCCATTTGAACGAAAACGGCTATATTATTCCCGGTCTGGGCGATGCGGGCGACAAGATTTTCGGTACGCGCTAACTGCCTGATTTTCGGAGTTGATATGAATTTTCAAGATTATCTCGCCACATTCCCGCCCATCGATCATTTGACCGGTTTGGACATTCAGGATGCCGACGGCAAAACGGTTCACCATATTCCTGCCGTACAGGGCAAGCTCGGTTCGCTCAGGCTGTATAACGCTTTGGCGGAACGCTTTAACGGCAGCTTGGATAAAGAAGCGGCAGAACAGGGTTTGACGTGGTTTGCCGAACACGTTGCCGACGCGCGCGCCCACCCCGGCAAACATCCCAATATCGACCTGCTTGAAAAAGTCGTGCAAAGTGGTGAAACTTGGTTGCTCAAGCCGCTTGCTGCCCGATAATTTTTGACTATGCCGTCTGAAATCCGTTTCAGACGGCATTTTGTCGGAAAGAAGACTGTAAAACGGGTATTGCCCTATGTGTTGCCCCAATTTGGAAGAGGTTACACCCTTTCAAATAAAATCTGATGCTGCCGCCACGAAGGACGGATGTCCAAGTGGCGGGGTTTTAACCATTAAGGAAATGCGATGAAAAAAACGTTCCTTTCTGCCGTATTGCTTCTGTCGGCTGCGACCCAAACCGTGTGGGCAGATACGGTGTTTTCCTGTAAAACGGACAACAACAAATATATAGAAGTTCAAAAAATTAACCGCAATCTTTACGAATATTCGTTCGGCAGTGCGGCAAAAAAAAGAAATTGCCATACGCAACAGCAAAGCTGATCTGTTGGGGCGTTCCGACAGGTGGCAAGGCTGGGGCAGAGGCCGTTGGGCGACGATGAAATTCCAAAAACGGCGAATTTATGTACACCGTAGAGACAGGCGTCGATTCCGTGACTCATACAGTAGGCAGCGGTGTCGTTGTGGAGCGTAGGGGCAAGGAAGTCGCACGGGTCGACTGTACGCCGAAAACCGCGCAGGCGAATTTCGACGATGACGATTTTGCCTGGTAATCCCCGATAATGGAATTTAATGATGCCGACTATGCTGATTGTCCGCCCGTCCGTCAGGGCTGCAGAAGATGTTAAAACCTGCCGGCTTGCAGGTTGGCACGCGGAAGTATTAAGCCCGGTCGAAATCGAATCAGATGCTGCCGGACTGGGACTTTTGTCCGAACAATATGCCCGCGCCGATGCGGTATTTTGGGTCAGTCCGACCGCAATCGAAACCGCCGTCCCGTACCTTGACCTTTCAGACGGCATAAAGATGCACATTGCCGTAGGGCAGGGCAGCCGCCGCGCATTGGAACGCTGTCTGGGCAGAACGGTCATCGCGCCGGATGACGGAAACGACAGCGAGGCGGTTTTGCGCCTGCCGGTTTGGGACGGCTTGCCGGAAGGCGCGCGCGTTTTGTTCGTGCGCGGACACGGCGGGCGCGATTTCCTTATGGGGCGGCTTCGGGAAAAGGGTTTGCAAACCGAAGTTGCCGAAGTGTATTTCAGGCGGCATAAGCCCTTGAACTTTCAAAATTTCCAATCCCGAAATATTGCCGCCGCCTATATTACGTCGACGGAGCTGGTGCGCGCGCTGTTCGGACAGCTTCCTCCGCAATTTTCCCGATTCTTCAAATCCTTGCTATACTTTACCCATCATCCGCGCATTGCGGAGGCATTGAAGCGCGAAGGTGCGGGGGCGGTGGAAACCGTCCCTTCGCTGGAAGCCGCGCTGTCGCATTTCCCCATTTCCGTTTCAGACGGTATGACTTTTCCCAAACACCCAATCGATAAGGAGCAAAACGGTGGGCGAACCTGAAAACAAATCATCCGAACCCGTCGGCGGGGCAGCGGCGCAAAAAGAAATGCCGTCTGAAACCTCTTTACCGGACAAAAAGTCCGAATCCGAGGCGCGAACCGGCACGGGTTACGCAGAGGACGACCACACCTTCGTCGTCAAACAAACCGGCGGCAACGCCCTGGCAATCTGCGCCTTGGTATTGGCGGCCTTGGGTTTGGGCGCGGGCGGATTTTTGTTCGTACAAGGGCAGAATGTCCTAAAAAACCAAGAATTGGCGTTCAACCAGAAAATCGACAAAGCCGCCTTGGGCGAGTCGGAAAACGCCGCGCTGCTGAAAGACGGCATCAACCGCCAAGCGGCGATGCAGTCCGAACTCGACCGTTTGGGAGAAAATGTCAAAACCAACGCCGAACAGATTGCGACGGCGCAAAAAGCCTACCGCGAGTTGACCAAAGGACGCGCCGACTGGCTGGCGGACGAAGCCGAGGCGATGCTCGATATGGCGGCGCAGCAGCTGGTGCTGACGGGCAACATACAGGCTGCCGTCGGCGTGTTGGAGCATATCGACAACCGGCTGTCCCGTTTCGATCAGGCGGAGCTGCTGCCGATCAAACAGGCGGTCGGCAGCGATTTGGCAGAATTGAAAAACCGCCCCTACGCCGATATTTCCGGCACGGCATTGCGCCTCGACAGGCTGGAAGCCGCCGTATCCGGGCTGCCTCTGATTCTTGAAGGCGTATTGAAGCCCGGCGTGCAGGCAAAAAACGAAGCACCCGCCTCATCTTGGTGGCAGGACGCTTGGGGGAAATCCCTCGAAGCATTGAAAGGGCTGGTCGAAATCCGCCGCTTGAAAAGCAACGATGCGATGCTGATTTCTCCCGAACAGGCATATTTTGTGCGTGAAAACCTGCGCCTGCGCCTTTTGGGTGCGCGTACCGCACTGATGCAGCGCAACAGCGAAATCTATCAGGGCGATTTGAGCAGTGCCGAAGCCGCCGTCAGACAGTATTTCGATGCCAAATCGCCCGCCACGCAGTCGTGGCTGAAAGAATTGGCGGAATTGAAGGCGACGGATGTCCGGGTGTCGGCAGACGACGGTTTGAAAGCCAGCCTGAACGCCGTCCGCGCCTACCTCGACGGCGCGCGTGCGGCAACGGCGGAAAATCAGGGGGCGGTGCAGGATGCTTCCGAACGGGCAAACGGGAAAACAGTATCGGCACCGGCCGGCGCGCCCGATGCGAAGGACATAGAAGTGCCGCCCCTTCCTTCGGAAGGCAGGCCGGAGCAGCCGGAGAAGAAACAGCACGCCCCGGAAAAAGCGGCGCGTTCTCCATCCGTTAAAGGGGAACGCGCATGAAAACGGTAGTCTGGATTGTCGTACTGTTTGCCGCCGCCGTCGGGCTGGCGTTGGCTTCGGGCATTTACACCGGCGATGTGTTCGTCGTCGTCGGACAGACTATGCTCAGAATTAACCTGCACGCCTTTGTGCTGGGGCTGCTGATTGCCGTTGCGGCTTGGTATTTCCTGTTCAAATTCATTATCGGCGTACTCAATATCCCCGAAAGGCTGCGGCGTTCCGGTTCGGCGCGGAAGGGACGCAAGGCCGCGCTTGCCTTGAACAAGGCGGGTTTGGCGTATTTTGAAGGGCGTTTTGAAAAGGCGGAACTCGAAGCCTCGCGCGTATTGGGCAACAAGGAAGCCGGCGACAACCGTACTTTGGCATTGATGTTGGGCGCGCACGCCGCCGGGCAGATGGAAAATACCGAATTGCGCGACCGCTACCTTGCCGAAATCGCCAAACTGCCGGAAAAACAGCAGCTTTCCCGCTACCTGCTGCTGGCGGAATCGGCGTTGAACCGGCGCGATTACGAAGCGGCGGAGGCCAATCTGCACGCGGCGGCGAAGATGAATGCCAACCTTACGCGCCTCGTGCGTCTGCAACTTCGTTACGCCTTCGACAGGGGCGATGTGCCGCAGGTGTTGGCAAAAACCGAAAAACTTTCCAAGGCGGGCGCGTTGGGCAAATCGGAAATGGAACGGTATCAAAATTGGGCCTACCGCCGGCTGTTGGCGGACGCTGCCGATGCTGCCGCTTTGAAAACCTGCCTGAAACGGATTCCCGACAGTCTGAAAAACGGGGAATTGAGCGTACCGGTTGCGGAAAAATACCGGCGTTTGGGGCTGTATGCCGATGCGGTCAAATGGGTTAGGCAGCATTATCCGCAAAACCGCCTCCCCGGGCTTTTGGAGGCCTTTGTCGGGAGTGTGCGCTTTTTGGACGAACGCGGTCAGCAGAAAGCCATTGATCTTGCCGATTCTTGGCTGGAAGGACACCCGGGCGACGCGCAGCTGCTGATGTATCTCGGACAGCTTGCCTACGGCCGCAGACTTTGGGGCAAGGCAAAAGGCTACCTTGAAGCGAGTATCGCACTGAAGCCGAGTATTTCCGCGCGTTTGGTTCTGGCAAAGGTTTTTGACGAAATCGGGGAAACGCAGAAGGCGGAGGCGCAGCGCAGCTTGGTTTTGGAAGCCGTCTCCGATGACGAACGCCACGCAGCGTTAGAGCAGCATAGCTGATTTTGGGAAATATCTTTATCTGGGAGAATTTGATGGGACCTTCAGATTCCTTTAAGGAAAAGAAAGAAATATTTGAAATTGGAACGCCTGCTTATCGCCAAAAGTTAATTGATGTTTGGAAAAAGAGCATTAATGGAAACGAAAAATCTTGGGTGCTCTTTGAAAATGGGACTTGCGTCATTTTACTTGAACCAGAAAAAGATTTGGCGAAACAAGCTAAAGAGATATTAAGCAAATGGGGCAAGGTTCAAATAGGAACACCATCTGCAGATTTTGGCATTATCACTTTAGATAGTGGCGATGGATATGCCGTTTCATGTCATCATCCCGAAATTTTTACGCTAATCCTAAAAGAAGAAGGATTGGATGAAGATTTCAAAATCGGTATCGAAGGGCGCTCTCATCGCGATTGTGATGCTGAAGAACCCAAAGTTATCCATATCGAAGATAAACGCACCATTGAAACCCCATGAAAACCTGTTGCCGTTTAATCATCTACTGATGATTACCTAGGCAAATGTGCCCGTCCCTCCCTTTTCAGATGACCTTTCATTGCGGAAACCGCTGCAAAGGTTGTCTGAAAACCGTTTCCCTTCCCCGTTTTACAAACAAACCGAAAGCCCCACATGACCTCTTTAAAAAACGACACTTTCCTCCGCGCCCTGCTCAAACAGCCCGTCGAATACACGCCGATTTGGATGATGCGCCAGGCGGGGCGTTATCTGCCCGAATACAAAGCCACACGCGCGAAAGCGGGCAGCTTCCTCGATTTGTGCAAAAACACCGAATTGGCGACCGAAGTTACCATCCAACCTTTAGAACGCTTCGATTTGGACGCGGCGATTCTGTTCTCCGACATCCTGACCGTCCCCGACGCAATGGGCTTGGGGCTGTATTTTGCCGAAGGCGAAGGCCCGAAATTTGAACGCGCTTTGCAACACGAAGCCGACATCGCCAAGCTGCACGTACCCGATATGGAAAAACTGCAATACGTCTTTGATGCGGTAACTTCCATCCGCAAAGCATTGGACGGCCGCGTACCGCTCATCGGCTTCTCCGGCAGCCCGTTCACGCTCGCCTGCTATATGGTCGAAGGCGGTGGCAGCAAAGAATTCCGCACCATCAAAACCATGATGTACTCGCGCCCCGATTTGCTGCACAAAATCCTCGATACCAACGCCCAAGCCGTTACCGCCTACCTCAACGCCCAAATCGACGCGGGCGCGCAGGCAGTGCAGATTTTCGACACTTGGGGCGGCGTGTTGAGCGACGCGGCGTTTAAGGAGTTCAGCCTCAAATACATCCGCCAAATCGTTGCCGGATTGAAACGCGAAAGCGAAGGCAGACGCGTTCCCGTCATCGTGTTTGCCAAAGGCGGCGGGCTGTGGCTGGAAAGCATGGCTCAAATCGGCGCGGACGCATTGGGCTTGGACTGGACGTGCAACATCGGCGAAGCACGCCGCCGCGTCGGCAGGCAAGTCGCCCTGCAAGGCAACTTCGACCCGTTCGCCCTTTTCGGCACGCCGGAATCCATCCGCGCCGAAGCTGCACGCATCCTCGCCGACTACGGACAAGGCAGCGGTCATGTCTTCAACCTCGGACACGGCATCAACCAACACGCCGACCCCGAACACGCCAAAATTTTGGTGGATACCGTACACGAACTGTCGCGCCAATATCACGGCGGGTAAGCCGGCAGGAAACTGTCCGATATGCCGTCTGAAGCCGAGAGATGGAAAATAAGGCAATACGTCAGCCCTCTGTGTACGGATAGTACGTAAGGACGGCAGCGTTGCCGTATTGGTGCAATCCCAACCGTCCCTATTTTCAGACGGCATTTTTGTTTTCAGATGCAGGGAAAACCGATGGCAAAAACGCTTAAAACCCTTTACCAATGCACCGAATGCGGCGGCACTTCCCCGAAATGGCAGGGCAAATGCCCGCATTGCGGCGAGTGGAACACACTTCAGGAAAGCTTAGCTTCGCCCGAACCGAAAAACGCCCGTTTCCAATCTTGGGCGGCGGATACCTCGACCGTCCAATCCCTCTCCGCCGTTACAGCGACCGAAGTGCCGTGCAATCCGACGGGTATGGGCGAACTCGACCGTGTATTGGGCGGCGGTTTGGTTGATGGAGCGGTCATCCTGCTCGGTGGCGACCCCGGCATCGGCAAATCCACGCTGCTATTGCAAACCATCGCCAAAATGGCGCAAAGCCGCAAAGTGCTGTATGTTTCCGGCGAGGAATCCGCCCAACAAGTCGCCCTGCGCGCACAACGTTTGGAGCTGCCCACCGAAGGCGTGAACCTGCTTGCCGAAATCCGCATGGAAGCCATTCAGACGGCCTTGAAACAGCATCAGCCCGAAGTCGTGGTCATTGATTCCATCCAAACCATGTATTCCGACCAAATCACTTCCGCCCCCGGTTCCGTATCGCAGGTGCGCGAATGCGCCGCCCAACTGACGCGCATGGCGAAACAAATGGGCATCGCCATGATACTGGTCGGACACGTGACCAAAGACGGCGCGATTGCCGGCCCGCGCGTGCTGGAGCATATGGTCGATACCGTGCTGTATTTCGAGGGCGACCAGCATTCCAACTACCGCATGATACGCGCCATCAAAAACCGTTTCGGCGCGGCAAACGAATTGGGCGTGTTCGCGATGACGGAAAACGGTTTGAAAGGCGTATCCAACCCGTCCGCCATCTTCCTTGCCAGCTACCGCGACGACACGCCCGGTTCGTGCGTTTTGGTTACGCAGGAAGGCAGCCGACCGCTTTTGGTTGAAATTCAGGCATTGGTCGATGACGCGCACGGATTCACCCCCAAACGCCTTACCGTCGGACTGGAACAAAACCGCCTTGCGATGTTGCTCGCCGTGTTAAACCGCCACGGCGGCATCGCCTGTTTCGATCAGGATGTATTTTTAAACGCCGTCGGCGGCGTGAAAATCGGCGAACCGGCGGCGGATTTGGCGGTTATCCTCGCGATGCTCTCCAGCTTCCGCAACCGCCCTATGCCTGAAAAAACCGTGGTTTTCGGCGAAATCGGTTTGAGCGGCGAAGTCCGCCCCGTCGCACGCGGACAGGAGCGGCTCAAAGAAGCGGAAAAGCTCGGCTTCAAACGCGCCATTGTTCCCAAAGCCAATATGCCGCGCAACGCCAAAGAATTCCCCAAGCTGAAAATCCACGGCGTTTCGAGTTTGCAGGAGGCCATTGATATTTGTCGGGAAGACAGGGATTGAAAGGAAATGCCGTCTGAAGGTTCAGACGGCATTTTGCTTGCAGGGAATTTCGGACGCGCTTCCAAACAGGGTGCGAAAGCGATTGCCGGTAAAGGCGGCGCGGTTTATTCGCCTACGGTTTTCTGTATCAGTTTTTCGGCGTTTGCCAAAGTGTTTGCCACTTCGTCAAAACCGATGCGGCTGCCGGCAATCAGGGCGTGCGTATCGGTATAGGCGGCGCGTACTTTGCCGTCTGTTTCGGTAACGAGGACGCGCAGGGGCAGTTGCAGGGCGAAGGCGGGGTCTTTGACCATCAGCGGCGTGCC
This sequence comes from Neisseria lactamica NS19, assembly GCA_000193795.2. GTDB lineage: Bacteria > Pseudomonadota > Gammaproteobacteria > Burkholderiales > Neisseriaceae > Neisseria > Neisseria lactamica_A. The sequence goes on from AEPI01000019.1 coordinate 35,820, forward strand.
GGCTTTAGGCGTGCCGAAGACGATGACTTTGGCCGGCTGCATCGTTAAGCCGTTCCGGCGGGCGGCTTCCTGATGGTCGATGACGGCAAAAATGTCCATCCCTTTGCTTTTTATGGCGGTTTCAAGGCGGCTGACGGTTTCGTCAAAGCTGTATTTTGAGGTGAGGGTATGTGTGGTCATAGCGGTTTCGTTTTGGGTTTGCGGTTTGCCGGCAGGGTGTGCCGAAGCGGTTGAAATGCAGAGTGCGGATGCGGCAATCAGGGGGAGTATGTGTTTCATCGTATTTCCTTTTTCCTTATCGGTTTGTTTGTCAGGCTTCGGACGGGGCGGCACGCGCCGCGCCTGATGTTGCGCCGCGTGCCGGAGTGCCGTATGCCGTCTGAAAGCCTGTCCTTTCAGACGGCATGGCGTTATTTCATGCCTTTTTTGAGCAGGTCTTCATAACCGCCGTGATTGACAACCTTCGTATAACCTGCTTTTTTCAGCTCTTGAAGGGCGGCTTCGGCACGCCGTCCGCTGCGGCAGTAGAGGTTGACGGGTGTGTCTTTGTCGGGCGCGGCTTCGTGTATGCGGCGGACGATTTGGTCGACGGGGATATTGACCGCATTGTTTAAATGGCCTTCCTGAAATTCCTGTTCGCTGCGGACATCGATCCAAACGGCCGGATGTTGCGCGGTTTGGGCGGCGGATACGGGTTTTTGCGGGGCTGCCTGCGCGGCAAAGGCGGCTGAGGCAATGAGTGCGGCTGTAATTAAGTGTTTGATATTCATATGGTTCTCCTAAAGTTGTCGTCCCAAGGGGCGGGAAGTTATCTTATCCGATCCAAAGCGGCGGCATCTATGTCCCAACGCCAAACGCCGCCGCCTTTGCCGTCTGTGCCGCGCAAAAACAGGTAGCGGACGGAAACGGCGGCGGGCGGTTGTCCGCGCAGCTTGAAGTAGCGTGCGGCGGCAACGGCGTAAATCAGTGCCTGAAGGTAATAGTGGTGGTGTGCGACGGCTTCGTCCATCGCCTGTTGCGTATAGGCGGATGCGTCCGCGCCGAGGTAGTTTGATTTGTAGTCGATGACGCAGATATTGCCGTCGGGGTCTTGGCAGACCATATCGATAAAGCCGTTTAAAAAGCCGTTGACGGTGTGGAAGTCGAGCGTTTCGGCAGCGGCACGGCAGACTTCGGGCAACCGGATGTCGTCTCGGGCAAACCAGTCGCGCAGCCGTTTGAGGCTGAAGTCTTCGGTAAAGAGCGTAAAGCCCATTTCGGGGCAGCGGTACTCGGGCGAAATGTCGGACAGGCTGTATGTTCCCGTCAGCGGCGTTTTGCGGCAGGCTTCCGCCATTTCGGCAACGGCGGGCAGCCATATTTCTTCAAAACCGTATTTCTTCAGCGTGTCGGCAATAGGTGTTTCCTGTCCGGCGGCAGGGCGGTCGAATGGGAAGTGTTCCAGAATTTCGTGCAGGCACAACCCCGCCTGTGTGCCTTTCGGAAAGTCGTGTATCGATATGCCGTCTGAAGCCGGCGGTGTTTCAGACGGCATCGCCGGCACCGAGGTTTCGGCAGAATCCAAGGACGGACGCGCATCTTCCCCAACGCCGTCGGGCGTTTGGGTATGGCGGCTTAAGGCGGTAAAGCTGGTGTGGCGGACAAATCGAAATCCGCGGTCGGGAATGCTGTTTGCGGCAAATTCGGCGGTTTGGCCGGCGTTGCCGCAATATACGGCAGGCGGCGGCGCATCTTCTGTGAAGGCGAAATTTGTGCCGGAAGGGGCGTTGTCCGCCAAACGCCGCCAGTTGCGTTTGAGCATCGCGATGCCGTCTTTTTCACACGCATAGGCACGGCGGACGGTTTCGCGGCTGTCTTGCGGCAAGCCTTCGATCAGGTAGGCGAGGGGGTTGTCGGCGGTATCGGAAGAATAGGCGGCGTAGATGTTGAGCTGTTCCTCGGCACGCGTCAGCGCGACATAAAGCAGGCGCAGGCGTTCCGCCATTTCTTCATCGGCGTATTGTTTCTGTTCGTCTTCCGACAGTTGCGCCTTTGCCAACAGTTCGGTCCGGTTTGCGCTTTGGTGGAGGATTTGCCAGTCGGACGGGCCGGTATCTTGCGCGTCCCACGCAAACGGGCAGTATACCAGCGGATACTGCAAACCTTTCGAGGCGTGCATGGTAACGATTTTGACCAAATCTTCGTCGCTTTCCAGACGGATGGCGCGGTTGTCGTTGCTGTTGTTTTCGGCAAGGCTGATTTGGTCGCGCAGCCACTTGTGCAAGGCGGCGGGGTTGCGGTTTTGCGCGTCTTCGGCGGCAAGCAGTTCGAGCAGTTGGAAATAGTTGGTCAGGCTGCGCCCGTTGTTCCGGCTTAAAAGGCGCGTTTCGATGCCGTGTGTTTGGGAAAACTGCTGCATGGCGGCGAAAATGCCGTATTTTTGCCATATGTCGAGCGCGTTGCGGGCAGATTCCGCCCAATGCAAAATCTCGCTTTCGTTTTGGTTGAAGTCGTGGAGTTGTTGTGCGTTGTAGCCGAATATGCTGCTCGTCAGGGCAAAGCGCAGCGTTCCGGTGCGGCGCGGTTCGAGCCAGAAGCCGATCAGTGCGGACAGGGCGGCGGCTTCGGGCGAGGCGAACACGGACTCGCGCGAGAGCAGGACGCTTTGCACCTGCCGTTTTTTCAGGGCGGCGGAAACCATTACCGCCTCGTTGTGCGTGCGGACCAGCACGGCAATATCGCCCGACTGCAACGGGCTGCCTTTGAAATTCAGACGGCCTTCGGCGGCTTCGTTGAGCGCGTGGGCGATTTCGTCGGCGCAATAGTCGGCGGCGCGGCGGCGCAGAGCGTCCTTATTGGTTTTTTCCGTGTCTTCCCCGTGCAGCCAGCGGATTTGCACAGCGGCGCGTTCGGGGGACAGCCTGCTTTCGGTGCGTGCCGCGCCGACATCCGTGTAGGCGATATTTTCCAAAACGAACGGACGTTCTTTAAGGCGGAACAGCGCGCCTATGCTGCCGATAAGCGCGGCATGGCTGCGGTAGTTGGTGGAGAGCGTGTAGCGGTGCCGCGCGTCTCCGGCGGCTTGCAGGTAGGCATAAATATCCGCACCGCGAAAGCTGTAAATCGCCTGTTTGGGGTCGCCGACGAGAAACAGCGGGCGGTTTTGGGCGATGAAAATCTTTTGGAAGATTTCATATTGCAGCGGGTCGGTGTCTTGAAACTCGTCAATCAGCGCGGTTTCCCAGTTTTCGGCAACGGCGCGGGCGAGGGTTTCGCCGTGCGGGTTGTCGGTCAGCGCGGTGTGGACATCGAGCAGCAGGTCGTCGAAACCGCGTTCGCGGCGCGTTTTCTTCATTTCGGCAAGGCTGCGGTTGAGATATTCGATTAAATCCAGTTGCAGCCGGATCATTGTGGCTTCTTCTGCTTCTTCGAGTGCGTCCAAATCGCGTGCGAGATTGGCGAGCCGCTGCAAATCGGCGAATGCCGCCTCATCGGGCGATTTGCCTTTTTTGAGTTTGGCTTCGAGTTTGTCGGATGAAAGTTTCAAGAGCCGTTCGTGCAAATCTGCCTCAAAAAAGGGCAAATCCGGCGACAGGGCTTTTTGTTCCAATGTGTCGAACAGTTTGGTAAAACTGTTTTTCTGATATACGCTGCCGTTTAAAAGGGGATGGATGCGCCAAAAAGTTTCTTTTAATTCAGTCAGATTTTCACAAATGTTCTGCCAAGTTGCCAAAGCGGTGTCCCGGGCTTGCGGCAAATCGGTTTGTGGAATGCGGAAATGTAAATATGGACGGGAAAGATAGCGCGAAATTTGGGCAAGGACGGTTTGCGGCGTGGTTTTGCGTTTGAAGACCAATTCGGCAAGCACCGGATTGTTGCTGACGCGTTCCCGCCAAAAATCTTGGGCCGGGACAAGCAGGCGGTTGCCGTCTTCTTCGGTCAGTTCGACATCGAACGGTGCTTGGCACAGGAAGGCGTAGTCGCGCAGGATACGTTGGCAGAAGCCGTGTATGGTATAGATGGCGGCGTTGTCGAATTGCCCGATGGCGGCTTTGAGGCGGACAATCAGACGCGTCCGGCTTTCTTTTTGCAAAGCCTGTTTTAAGAGTGCGGGCAGGAAGGTGTCGCCTTCGTGGTGTTCGGCGCAGTAGGCGGCAATGCCGTCTGAAAGCGTGTCGTCTCCAAGTTTGGCAATTTCTTTGCTTTCTAAAACTTGTAACACATCATCCAAACGCGCGCGCAGGCGTGTTTTCAGCTCGGCGGTGGCGGCTTTGGTGAAGGTAACGACCAATACGCGTTCGACGTTTTTTTGTTCTAATACGATCAAACGTGTAAACAGGGCGGCGATGCCGTAGGTTTTGCCGGTGCCGGCGGATGCTTCAATCAGGTTGGTGCCGGCAATGGGGACGGTCAGCGGGTCGAATGCTTGGATGGGTGCGGACATAGTGTGTATGAAAACGGTTGGACGGTACAACGGGAAAATGCCGTCTGAAAAAGGGTTTCAGACGGCATCGTCCGGCTTAGAGGTTTTGCAGGCGTTCGACAGACGGGGCGTAGTAGTATCCGCCCGAAACGGCGGCGGAGAGGTGTCGGAGCAGCAGGTCGGTTTTGCCGTCCGTGTCGCCGAACATACTCAATAATTGCGCTTCGATATTGTGCAGCGTGCGGCAGTAGGCGGTAAACATCAAACCGTGTTCGCCGCTGATTTTGCCGAAGGGCAGGCTGCGGCGGACGATTTTCAGGCCGACTCCGTTTTCTTTCAGGTTGACGCGGCCGAGGTGCGAATCGGGCAGGCGGATATCGCGGCTGAATTCGTCGTTGGTTTCCTTGCTGCGTCCGACCGAGGCTTCCTGTTCGGCGACGGGGACGGCATCCCATTTTTTCAAATCGTGCAGGTATTTTTGCAGCAGCACATAGCTGCCGCCCGCATCGGGCCCTTCGGGGATGATGGCGACTTCGCGGATTTTTTCATCGCCCTGCGGGTTTTCCGTGCCGTCGACGAAACCGTCCAGTCCGCGATCCTGATACAGGCGCAAACCGTGTTCCTCGGACGCGACGCATATGCTGCTGCCGAACGCGCCCAAAACGGATTGGGCAAGCGCGTAGGCGGCGTTTTGGCGGAAGGATTGGATGTGGATGTACATATCGTGCTGCGTGGATGGTGCAAGCCCATTGCCCATTTCGGGGAAGGGTTTGATTTCACTGCCTTCGTCCGTGTGTCCGAATGTTGCCCAGGCTTCGCTGCCGAAGGCGATGGTCAGACCCAAAATATCGTCCGGAAAACGGGTTTTCAAGGCGGATAGCGCGTCGAGCGAAGCGCGGCAGGCGGCTTTAATATCGTTGAGGCGGTTGGCGGCGAAGTCGGCTTCGATAAAGATGCCGGCTTGGGCGTGGTCGGGAATGATGGCGGATTGGGGCGTGTTCATGATGTTCCTTTTTGGTGTCATCTGTTTCGGGTGGATTATAGCACCGAATCGGCAGGCGGATTTTTGCCGGAACGGCGTGCGTGAATCCGCCGTTTGCGTACCTGATGCCGCTTTTCGGTTTCGTGCCGCCCGCCGCCTTTTCCGCCCCCTTTATTCCCGCTTTCGGCGGCTTCGGCATATCTTTCCCATTCCGGTTTGGAATAACCATATAAAAAAAGTATTCTTTGTGTTTGCTGCAATTTCACTTAGAATGCCGCACTTGCACACTTTTTACAGGAGAGGATGATGTTGAAAAAATTCGTACTCGGCGGCATTGCCGCATTGGTTTTGGCGGCCTGCGGCAGTTCGGAAGGCGGCAGCGGAGCATCTTCCGCGCCTGCACAATCGGCAGTTTCCGGTTCTTTAATCGAGCGCATCAACAATAAAGGCACGGTTACCGTCGGCACGGAAGGCACTTACGCACCGTTTACCTACCACGACAAAGACGGCAAACTGACCGGTTACGATGTGGAAGTAACCCGCGCCGTGGCGGAAAAACTGGGCGTGAAAGTCGAGTTTAAAGAAACGCAATGGGATTCGATGATGGCGGGTTTGAAGGCGGGGCGTTTCGACGTGGTGGCAAACCAAGTCGGTCTGACCAGCCCCGAACGCCAAGCGACATTCGACAAATCCGATCCTTACAGTTGGAGCGGTGCCGTATTGGTTGCCCGTAACGACAGCAACATCAAATCTATCGACGACATCAAAGGCGTGAAAACCGCACAATCCCTGACCAGCAACTACGGCGAAAAAGCCAAAGCTGCAGGCGCAGATTTGGTGGCTGTTGACGGTTTGGCGCAATCGCTGACCCTGATTGAACAAAAACGTGCCGATGCAACCCTGAACGACGAATTGGCGGTTTTGGACTATCTGAAGAAAAACCCGAATGCGGGCGTGAAAATCGTTTGGTCCGCACCTGCCGATGAAAAAGTCGGTTCCGGCCTGATTGTCAACAAGGGCAATGACGAAGCCGTGGCGAAATTCAGTACGGCAATCAACGAGCTGAAAGCCGACGGTACGCTGAAAAAACTGGGCGAACAATTCTTCGGAAAAGACATCAGTGTTCAATAATTTCCTTGCTTCGCTGCCGTTTATGACGGAAACACGCGCCGATATGATTGTCAGCGCGTTTTTGCCTATGGTCAAAGCCGGCTTCGCGGTCTCTCTGCCTTTGGCGGCAGCTTCTTTCGTTATCGGTATGATGATTGCGGTAGCCGTGGCTTTGGTGCGGATTATGCCCGCCGGCGGCATCGTGCGGAAAATCCTGCTGAAATTGGTGGAATTTTATATTTCCGTCATTCGCGGTACGCCGCTGTTGGTGCAGCTTGTGATTGTGTTTTACGGGCTGCCGTCCGTCGGTATCTATATCGATCCGATTCCCGCCGCCATTATCGGCTTCTCGCTCAATGTCGGTGCATACGCTTCCGAAACCATACGCGCGGCAATTTTGTCCGTACCTAAAGGCCAATGGGAAGCAGGTTTCTCCATCGGTATGACCTATATGCAGACGTTCCGCCGCATCGTCGCGCCGCAGGCATTCCGCGTTGCCGTGCCGCCTTTGAGCAACGAGTTTATCGGTTTGTTTAAAAACACCTCGCTCGCGGCAGTCGTGACGGTAACGGAATTATTCCGCGTCGCGCAGGAAACGGCAAACCGTACTTATGATTTTTTGCCGGTTTATATCGAAGCCGCATTGGTTTACTGGTGTTTCTGCAAAGTACTGTTTCTGATTCAGGTGCGTTTGGAAAAACGTTTCGACCGCTATGTCGCCAAATAAGGAAACGCTATGATTAAAATCCGCAATATCCGCAAAACCTTCGGCGAAAACACTATTTTGCGCGGCATCGATTTGGATGTGGGCAAAGGGCAGGTGGTCGTTATCCTCGGGCCTTCCGGCTCGGGCAAAACCACGTTTCTGCGCTGTTTGAACGCTTTGGAAATGCCTGAAGACGGGCAAATCGAATTCGACAACGAGCGTCCGCTGAAAATTGATTTTTCCAAAAAACCAAGCAAACACGATATTTTGGCACTGCGCCGCAAGTCCGGAATGGTGTTCCAGCAATACAACCTCTTTCCGCACAAAACCGCCTTGGAAAATGTGATGGAAGGGTCGGTTGCCGTACAAGGCAAGCCTGCCGCCCAAGCGCGTGAAGAGGCTTTAAAACTGTTGGAAAAAGTCGGCTTGGGCGATAAGGTTGACCTTTATCCCTACCAGCTTTCCGGCGGTCAGCAGCAGCGTGTCGGCATCGCCCGCGCATTGGCGATTCAGCCCGAGCTGATGTTGTTTGACGAACCGACTTCCGCACTCGATCCCGAATTGGTGCAAGACGTGTTGAACGCTATGAAGGAGTTGGCGCAGGAGGGCAGGACAATGGTTGTCGTTACCCACGAAATCAAGTTCGCGCTTGAGGTGGCGACTACCGTCGTCGTGATGGACGGCGGCGTTATTGTCGAACAAGGCAGCCCGAAAGAGTTGTTCGACCACCCCCAACACGAACGGACGCGGAAATTTTTAAGCCAAATCCAATCTGCCAAGATTTGATTGACCATTTGTGAAAAATGCCGTCTGAAGGCTTCAGACGGCATTTTTTCGATGTTTACAGCGGCCAGATTAGATTCGGATTGCTTTCGATGACGGCTTTGAATTGGTTTTGAATACGCTCGATGGCTTCTTGCGTATCCGCTTCAAAACGCAATACCAGAATCGGTGTGGTATTGGAAGCGCGCATCAGTCCGAAGCCGTCGGGAAATTCAACGCGCAGGCCGTCGATGGTGATGATTTCGGTTGCGCCTTCAAACTTGGCTTTGGCGGCGAGTTCTTCAATCACTTTATGCCCGTTGCCGCCTTCGGGCAGGTCGATGTTGAGTTCGGGCGTGGAAATGCTTTGCGGCAGGCTGTTCAATACTTCGGACGGATTATCGAAGGCAGACAGGATTTCCAAGAGGCGCGCGCCGGCGTACAGACCGTCGTCGAAGCCGAACCAGCGTTCTTTGAAGAAGACGTGTCCGCTCATTTCACCGGCAACCAGTGCGCCGGTTTTTTTCATAGCGGATTTGATAAAGCTGTGGCCGGTTTTTTCCATCACGGGTTCTCCGCCGTGTTTTTTGACCCACGGGGCGAGCAGGCGGGTGGATTTCACGTCGAAGATGACTTTCGCGCCGGGGTTGCGGCCCAATACGTCTTGGGCGAACAGCATGAGTTGGCGGTCGGGATAGATGATGTTGCCGTCTTTGGTGACCACGCCCAAACGGTCGGCATCGCCGTCAAACGCCAAGCCGATTTCGGCATCGCTGTTTTTCAGCGCGGCAATCAAATCTTGCAGGTTTTTCGGTTTGGAAGGGTCGGGGTGGTGGTTGGGGAACGTGCCGTCCACTTCGCAGAAAAGTTCGGTAACGCCGCAGCCCAAAGCGCGGTAGAGTTTGCCGGCAAATGCGCCGCCCACGCCGTTGCCCGCATCGATGGCGATTTTCATGGGGCGTTTGAGTTTGACGTGTCCGACGATGTGGTTGCGGTATTCGCCGGAGATGTCTTTTTCGCTTACGCTGCCTTGTTTGCCGGCGGCAACAAAACCGTCTTCTTTAATGATGGACAAAAGTTCTTGGATGGCTTCGCCTGCGAGCGTGTCGCCGCCGAGCATCATTTTGAAGCCGTTGTAGTCGGGCGGATTGTGGCTGCCGGTAATCATCACGCCGCTGCCGCCGCATTCGTTGATGGCGGCGAAGTAGAGCATAGGAGTGGCAACCATACCGACGTTGAGGACATCGATACCGCTGTCGGTAAAGCCGCGCCTGATGTGTTCCATCAGTTCGGGGCCGCTCAAGCGTCCGTCGCGTCCGAGCGCGATGCGGGTGATGCCTTTTTCGGCGGCTTTGGCGGCAATGGCTTTGCCGATGAGGTAGGCGGCTTCGCCGGTCAGGGTTTTGCCGACGATGCCCCGGATGTCGTAGGCTTTGAAGATGTCGCGGGCGATGTTTGCCATAGGGATTGCCTCGTTTCGGTTTCAGGAAAGACAGGCTATTTTAACACGGCGCGATGCCGTCTGAAGGTTGTCGGACGGCGCGCCCGCCGTGCTTTATATAGTGGATTAACAAAAACCGGTACGGCGTTGCCTCGCCTTAGCTCAAAGAGAACGATTCTCTAGGGTGCTGAAGCACCAAGTGAATCGGTTCCGTACTATTTGTACTGTCTGCGGCTTCGTCGCCTTGTTCTGATTTTTGTTAATCCACTATATGTGCCGCTTGAAACAAAAAAAGCAGCCTTGATACGGGCTGCTTCCGGATTATCGGTTTATACCGCTTCGGCTTTAGTGATGATGACAGGTTCGGTCGGCACATCGTCATGGTAGCCGTGGCGTTTGGTGGATACGCCTTCGATGGCATCGACAGCGTCAAAACCGCCGACTACCTTGCCGAATACGGCATAACCCCAGTCTTGGACGACGGTTCTGCCGTACATTTCTTTGGAGCGGTGGTTGAGGAAGGCATTGTCGGCAGTGTTGATGAAGAATTGTGCGCCGGCGGAATGGGGGTCGGAAGTGCGTGCCATGGCGATGGTGTATTTATCGTTGGGCAAACCGTTGGACGCTTCGTTTTGAATCGGATCGCGCGTTGCTTTTTCGTTCATGTTTTCATCCATACCGCCGCCTTGAATCATAAAGCCTTTGATGACGCGGTGGAAGATTACGCCGTCGTAGAAGCCGTCTTTGACGTATTGCTCGAAGTTTTTGGCGGTAACGGGGGCTTTGTCGAAATCGAGTTCGATTTGGATGTCGCCTTTGTTGGTGTGCAGGATGATCATATGTTTCCTTTCGTTGAAAATCACAGGCAAAATTGGGCAGCTTGCGGAAAATTCAATGCCGTCTGAACGGATTATGTCAGACGGCATCGTTTTAGGGAATCGGATTTACATCAGGAAGAAGTATGCCCACAGCGAAACCAGCGCGATGCAGAGGATATTCAGCAGTATGCCGACATTCATCATTTCGCGCTGCCTGATTAAGCCCGTGCCGAACACAATCGCGTTGGGCGGCGTGGCAACCGGCAGCATAAATGCGCAAGACGCGCCGATGCCGATGACGAATACCAAGACTTGTTCGGGCAGCCCCATCTGCATAGCGATGCCGGAGAAAATCGGTACAAGCAATGCGGCGGAGGCGGTGTTGCTGGTGAACTCGGTCAGAAAAATAATGAAGGCGGCGACGATGAGTATCATCAAAAATGCGGGCGCGCCGGAAAAGGTGGCGGCAACCTGCTGGCCCAAGGCTTCGGACGCGCCGGATGTTTTCAACAGCGTGCTCAGGCTGATGCCGCCGCCGAAGAGCATCAGCACGCCCCAGTCGGTATTGCGGGCGACTTCTTTCCATTGCGCCACGCCGAAGACGACGACGGCGACGGCGGCACTCAGGGCGATGACGGTATCGGGGTTGGAAATGCCGAAGGCGGTTTTGATTTTGGAACTGAATATCCACGCGGCGGCTGTGGCAAGGAAAATCAACAGCGCGATCACGCGGTGCAGCGTCCAAGGGATGGATTCGGCTTTGATTTCCACGCGTTCGTTCAAATTAGGTTTGAGGATGACGTACAGGGAGAGCAGCATCAAGGGCAGAATCAGCAGCATCATCGGCAGGCCGAGCTTCATCCAGCCGACAAAGTCCAGATTCAGGGCTTTGGCGGCAATCAGGTTGGGCGGCGAGCCGACGAGCGTGCCCAAGCCGCCGATGCTGGCGCAATAGGCGATGCCGAGCAGGACGAAGACGTAGGTTTTGCGTTCTTTTTCCCGGTCGAGGTGGCCCAGCATACCCATTGCCAGAGGCAGCATCATCGCGGCGGTGGCGGTGTTGCTGATCCACATCGACAAAAAGGCGGTTACGGCGAACAACATCAGCACGGCGGCCTTCATACTGCCGCGCGACAGCCGCAGCAGGCCGACGGCGATTTTACGGTCCAGCCGCTGCATATGCAGGGCGGTGGCAAGTGCGAAGCCGCCGAAAAAAATGTAGATAATCGGGTTGGAAAAATCAGCCATCGCCTTTTTGATGTCCATATCGGGGAAGCCGAGTACGACGGCGAGAATCGGCACCATCAATGCGGTTACCGTGATGTGGACGGCTTCGGTGAACCAAAGCGCGGCAACGAAAATCAGCAGCGCGATGCCTTTGTTGGCATCGGGGGCGTAGGGCAGGATGTTGTAAATGCCGAAACAGGCGGCGGCGGAGATGATGGTGGTCAGCAGGCCCTTAAAGTCGGTAATCGGCTTTTGTGCACTGAGCAGCTCGACGTTTTCCGGGTGCCGGGTTTTGTCCTTTGCGTGCAGATCCATGAAGACTCCTTAAAGTAATGAGATTGGTTTTTCTTGTATGCCGTGCAGAACGGCGCGTATCCGGTTATTTTGCCGGACGGCGTTTGCTGCAACGTGTCCGAGTATATTTGTAATCTAAAGTAGTGTAAATATATTGTAAACAAATTGCCGGCTTTGTTAGGGGACGGAATTGATATGTAAGGAGAAAAACAAGATGCGCCGGGAAGGACTCCTTGCGGCAAACCGATTCAGTCCGGGCGGCGGGCGGCGCGGGCGGCAAAGAGCGCGAGAACCGTACCCGCCATATCGGCAAGGACATCGCCGAAACTGCCGGTGCGCGTTTCGGTAAACAGGACCTGGGCGCATTCGCTGAAGAGGGCGAAACAGAGGGCGGAGACCATCAGGCCGCGATAGGGGATGGGGCGGCTTCCGGTTCTGAATGCTTTGGTCAGAAGCCAAGTTTGTGCGAAAAACAGGGCGAGGTGCGCCACTTTGTCAAAATGCGGGAAAGGCGGCGGAGTGGTTTCGGCAGGTCTGAGCAGCGCATAGATGCCGCCGGCAAACCACAATGCCGAAAGCAGGCTGAAGCGGTTGCGCGGCAGCATTATACGTTTTCCTCATCGAGCCAGGTTTGGCAGATTTGTGCAAGGCGTGTGAATTTTCCGCCGCGCCGGTTTAAAGCGTCCTTCCAGCCGGCAACTTCTGCGGCGGAGGGAGCATCGTCTATGCTGCACTCGTAGAGCAGGAAATTTAAGGTTTCTTCGATAATGGCGGCGGATTCGGTTTGGACGAGCCGGTCGAGTTCGGACATAGTTTCGGTTCTTTCCGGTGGCGGGAATGCCGTCTGAAAGGGCTTCAGACGGCATAGTGTCATTTGCTGTGCAGGAAACGGGTTGCTTCTTCCCATTTTCCGGCAAGGATGTCGGGCATAGCCTGAAGGGATTTGGCGATGGCATCGTCAATCTGTTGGCGGTGTTCCGCACCGGGTTTGTTCAGGACATAGCCGACGACGAGGTTGCGGTCGCCCGGATGGTCGATGCCGAGGCGCAGGCGGTAATAGTCGGCCGTGCCGAGTTTTGCCTGAATGTCTTTCAAGCCGTTGTGTCCGCCGTTTCCTCCGCCGAGTTTGAACTTAATCCTGCCGCAAGGGATGTCGAGTTCGTCGTGGACGACGAGGATTTCTTCGGGTTTGATTTTGTAGAACTGTGCAAGGGCGGCAACTGCCTGACCGGAACGGTTCATGAACGTGGTCGGCTTGAGCAGCCGGACATCGCCGTCGGGCAGGGCGGCACGGGCGGTTTCGCCGAAGAATTTTTTTTCTTCTTTAAACGAAACCTTCCACTTCCAAGCCAGTTCGTCTAAAAACCAAAAGCCCGCATTGTGCCGGGTCTGTTCGTATTCTTTGCCGGGGTTGCCCAAGCCGACAACCATTTTGATTGTGTTTGACATAATATTTTCCGTGTTGCTGTCGAATGCCGTCTGAAGGCTTCAGACGGCATGGTTATTCTTCTTGATTTTGAACGCGTTTGCGGCGCGCTTCTTTGGGGTCGATCAAAAGCGGGCGGTATACTTCGATGCGGTCTCCGTCGCGCAGCGGCGTGTCGTCTTTGACGGCTTTGCCGAAAATGCCCAAAGGCGCGGAGTACAGGTCGAGGTCTGTAAAGATTTCGTCCAAACCGCTTTGCAGTGCGGCGGCGCGGACGGTTGTTCCCTCGACAAGCCGCATCGTTTTCAAAACCTGCTTGTCGGGCAGCCCGTACACGATTTCAATTTCAAGCATAACGGCGGTCTGCCTCTTTGACGAACGCTTCGACCAATGTGGAGGAAAGGTGGCTGAATACGGGGGAAATTAAGGCGGACAAAACGGCATTGGAAAAATCGTATTCGAGCTTGAATTCGATTTTGCACATATCGTCGCCCAAATCGATGAATTTCCATATTCCGCGCAGGGTCTTGAACGGGCCTTCAAGCAGCTCCATACGGATTTCCCTGCCGGGTATGTTGCGGTTGTGCGTGGCAAACGATTGGCACACGTGCATATAGTCCATAAACAGCCGCGCCTTCAGTTCGTTGCCGCTACGCCCGATGACTTCGGTTTTGCTGTACCACGGCAGAAAGTGCGGGTAATCCTCAACCGTATCGACCAGCTCGAACATTTTGTCCGCGCCGTGCATGACCAAGATGTTTTTTTCAACTTTTTTCACGGATATTCCCTAAGCGTCCGGCGTTTGTTTAAAGGCGGTATTATAGCTTTCAGACGGCATTGTCGGAGAAAAATGCCGTCTGAAAGGCTTAAAAGGCAAAAACGGCAGCTTTTCGGCTGCCGTCTGTCGGAGGAATCAGGCTTCGTTTCCGGGTTGCCGTTCGGACGGAGAGGCTGCGTGCGTGTTTTGATGTTCGCCCGCTTTCCCTTCATCCGGGTTCGGAGCCGGATTTTCCACGCCGCCGTTACTCAGGTTGTGGCTGTAATCCTTGGGCGGGCTGGGTTGCTTGCCCGCCATAATTTCCAATACCTGATCGCGGTCTATGGTTTCCCATTCCATCAGGGCTTTGCACATCGTTTCCATTTTGTCGCGGTTTTCATCGAGGATTTTGTAGGCAACCTGATACTGTTCGTCCAAAATCCGGCGGATTTCCGCATCGATGTCCTGTTGCGTTTTTTCGGAAATGTTTTGAGAACGGGTTACGCTGCGCCCCAAGAACACTTCGCCCTCGTTTTCCGCATAGACCATCACGCCCATTTTGTCGCTCATACCGTAGCGCGTTACCATCTCGCGCGCCATTTGGGTGGCTCGTTCGAAGTCGTTTGATGCGCCGGTGGAAATGCGTCCGACAAAAATATCTTCGGCAATCCGTCCGCCGAACAGGATGGAGAGTTGGCTCAACATCTGATCTTTATACATACTGATGCGGTCGCGTTCGGGAAGCTGCCAGGTCAGACCCAACGCGCGTCCGCGCGGCATAATGGTTACTTTGTGGACGGGATCGGTAAAGGGCAGGCTTTCGGCAACAATCGCGTGTCCGGATTCGTGATACGCCGTCGCACGTTTTTCGTCTTCGTGCATCACCATACTGCGGCGTTCCGGACCCATATAGATTTTGTCTTTTGCGTCTTCAAAATCGCTCTGGTCGACTTTGACTTTATTGCGGCGGCCGGCAAACAGCGCGGCTTCGTTGACCAGGTTTGCCAAATCCGCACCGGAAAAGCCGGGCGTGCCGCGCGCGAGGGATAATAAATCCACAGATTCGTCCAAAGGCACTTTTTTGGAATGGACGTTCAAAATCTGTTCGCGCCCCCGGATGTCGGGCAGGGGGACGACCACTTGGCGGTCGAAACGGCCGGGGCGTTGCAGCGCAGGATCGAGTACGTCGGGACGGTTGGTTGCCGCAATGACGATGACGGTTTGGTTGCTTTCAAAACCGTCCATCTCTACAAGCAGTTGGTTCAGGGTTTGCTCGCGCTCGTCGTTGCCGCCGCCCAAACCTGCGCCGCGTTGGCGGCCTACCGCGTCAATTTCGTCGATAAAGATGATGCAGGGGGCGTTTTTCTTCGCCTGCTCGAACATATCGCGGACGCGGCTTGCGCCGACACCGACGAACATTTCGACAAAATCGGAACCGGAAATGCTGAAGAACGGCACGCCGGCTTCGCCTGCAATGGCTTTTGCCAAAAGCGTCTTACCCGTTCCCGGGCTGCCCGCCAGCAGGATGCCGCGCGGCACGCGACCGCCGAGGCTTTGATAGCGGTTCGGTGCTTTCAGGTAATCGACGATTTCCTGCACTTCTTCTTTGGCTTCGTCGCAGCCGGCGACATCGGCAAAGGTCACTTTGTTGGCATCTTTGTCCAGCAGGCGCGCACGGCTTTTGCCGAATGAGAATGCGCCGCCTTTCCCACCGCCGCCCGTCTGCATACGCATAAAGTAGAACCACGCGCCGATCAGCAACAATACGGGCAGCAGGCTGTAAAACAGGGCAGCCAGCGCGCTCGGTTTTTCTTCTGGCGTTACTTTTACGCGGATGTTTTTGTCTAAAAGCGTTTTGATTAAATTGTCGTCTAAAGGCGCATTGGTGAAAAATGTGCTTTTGTCGGTGCGCTCGCCCTTAATCAGGTAGCCGCTGACGACGGATCCTTCGATATTGACGCCGGATACTTCGCCGTTGTTGACCTGTCGGATGAACTGCGAATATTCGATTTGCCCGTTGTCTTCTTTTTTACGGTCTAAAGCGTTGAACGCAGCCATCAGGCCGATACCCAAGGCGACCCAGACAAGGATTGATTTAAAGGTGTTCCCCACTTAGCCAAGCTCCATAATTGAGGTGTAAAACGGAAATGATTGTAAAGCACGCCGTCTGTATTGTCAGCGTTTATTTTTGCCCAATAAATAAATCTCACTGGAGCGATTGCGCGAGGCTTCGGGTTTGCGCGTCTGCACCGTGCCGAAAATTTCGCGCATGGCCGCCATGTATTCCTGATAGCCTGCTCCCTGAAAGACTTTGACCAAAAAGCTGCCGCCGGTTTTCAGGTGTTGCGAGGCGAAGTCCAAAGCCAGTTCGCACAAATAAAAGCTGCGCGCCTGATCACTTACGGCATTGCCCGACATATTGGGCGCCATATCGCAGATTACAAGGTCTAAGGGGCGGTTGTTTAATAAGCCTTCAAATTGCGCCAAAACGTCGTTTTTCCTGAAGTCGCCTTGAATGAAGGATACGCCCCCTATGGGTTCCATAGGCAGGATGTCCAAGGCGAAAACTGCTCCAGAAGTACCCGTCAGCTTGGCGGCAACCTGCGACCAGCTTCCCGGTGCGCTGCCCAAGTCGGCAAGTACCGTGCCGGGTTTGATTAATTTGTCTTTTTCGTTGATTTCCAAAAGTTTGTATGCGGCACGGGCGCGGTAGCCGTCTTTTTGCGCCATATGGACGTAATGATCGTTGACGTGTTCGTGCAGCCACGCTTTTGAGGACTTGGAACGTGCGGACATAATGCTTTACGGGTCGGAATGGAAACCGCGTATTGTACGTTAATTTTGCTCCTGCTGCGCCAAATCGCGTACAATGGGGCATTATTCTTTATGGTTCAAGCAGTAGGAAAATGACTGATACAAAATTAAATACCAAAGAAATTTTGGAACTGAAAGCGCGCGCGCACCATCTCCATCCTGTTGTGATGGTCGGGCAGCAGGGTCTGACGGATTCCGTCATCAAGGAAACCAATGCCGCGCTGACGGCGCATGAGTTGATTAAGGTGCGCGTGTTCGGCGACGACCGTGCCGAACGTGTCGAAATCTGTAATGCCTTGTGTGAGGCGGTTGACGCGCAACTGATCCAACATATCGGGAAACTTTTGGTATTGTGGCGTAAGAATATCGAAGCCTGATTTTAGGGGCGGTATGTCGAAACAGCCGTTTTTCGGTGTTGCGGAAACAGTTGTCCGGATATCTGCCCGATGCCGTCTGCAAGTGTTTTTGTGTTGCAGGTTTCATCGTATTTCCTTTTCGGTTGAAACCCCGCCCTTTAGGTCGGTAGGATCAGACTTTATTTGGGAGGGGCGTAACCCTTTCCAAATCAGGGCAACACATAGGGCCACGCTTTATGTGTCGTCCTGTGTGTTGAAACATATGGTTTGAGTGATTTGCAGGATGATTGGAGGGATGTTATGCAGTTTCCTTACCGCAATGTTCCGGCTTCGCGTATGCGCCGTATGCGCAGGGACGATTTTTCACGCCGCCTGATGCGCGAGCATACGCTGACTGCCGATGATTTGATTTATCCGGTGTTCGTATTGGAGGGGTCGGCGCGCGAGGAGGATGTGCCTTCTATGCCGGGTGTGAAGCGTCAAAGTTTGGACAGGCTGCTGTTTACGGCGGAGGAAGCGTCGAATTTGGGCATACCTATGCTGGCACTGTTCCCCGTCGTTACGGCAAATAAGACGGAATGCGCACAGGAGGCGTACAACCCTGAAGGACTCGTGCCGACAGCCGTCCGAGCCTTGCGCGAGAGGTTTCCCGAACTGGGCGTTATGACGGATGTCGCGCTCGATCCTTATACGGTTCACGGTCAGGACGGACTGACGGACGAAAACGGTTACGTGATGAATGATGAAACCGTAGAGGTCTTGGTGAAACAGGCTTTATGTCATGCAGAGGCGGGCGCACAGGTCGTTGCACCTTCCGATATGATGGACGGGCGTATCGGCACCATCCGCGAGGCTTTGGAGGATGTCGGGCATATCCATACGCGGATTATGGCATATTCCGCCAAATATGCTTCTGCATTCTACGGCCCTTTCCGTGATGCGGTAGGCAGTTCGGGCAATTTGGGCAAGGCAGACAAGAAAACCTACCAGATGGATCCGGCAAATACCGACGAGGCGCTGCATGAAGTGGCATTCGATATTCAGGAAGGTGCGGATATGGTGATGGTGAAGCCCGGTTTGCCGTATTTGGACGTTGTCCGCCGCGTGAAGGACGAGTTCGGCGTACCGACTTATGCCTATCAGGTTTCGGGCGAATATGCGATGCTGCAGGCTGCGGTTGCCAACGGCTGGCTGGACGGCGGCAAAGTGGTTTTGGAAAGCCTGCTGGCATTCAAACGCGCGGGTGCGGACGGTATCTTAACTTATTACGCCATTGAGGCGGCAAAGATGCTGAAGCGTTGATTTTCGGTCGGGTTAATTGAAATGCCGTCTGAAACTATGGTTTCAGACGGCATTTTGCGTGGATTATACAGTCGTATCGAGTGCGGCGGAAATATCGTTCCAAATATCATCTACGTCTTCAATACCGACAGAGAAACGCAGCAGGCCGGCTTTGATGCCCATTTCCATTTTCACATCATGCGGCACGCCGCTGTGTGATTGGGAATAGCAATGATTGACCAAACTTTCCACGCCGCCGAGGCTGGAAGCCATTTTGACCAGTTTCATGTTTTTAATCACGCTGTTTGCCGCTTCACGCGTATCGTTTTTGAGATAAACCGTCACTACGCCGCCGATGCCTTTGGGCATTTGTGCTTTGGCGAGTTCGTAATGTTCGTGAGACGGCAGGCCGGGGTAGAACACTTTTTCAATGGCGGGATGGGCTTCCAAACGGCGCGCGATTTCGAGTGCGTTTTGGCAATGGGCGTTCATGCGCAGAGCCAGCGTTTTGATACCGCGCAACACCAGCCAGCAGTCCATCGGGCCTGCAATCGCGCCAGTATGCACCATCATGTCGTGCAAAGGCTGAGCCAGCTCTTTGGTTTTGGCAACGACTACGCCCATCAATACGTCGGAATGGCCGCACAAATATTTGGTAGCGGAATGGAACACAAAATCGCAACCCATATCCAACGGCTGTTGCAGATATGGCGTGGCAAAGGTGTTGTCGTTGCCGACCAGCGCACCGGCTGCTTTGGCTTTCGCTGCGAGGGCTTTAATGTCTACCAAGCGCAAAAGCGGATTGGACGGCGTTTCCAGCCAAACCAGTTTGACATTGTGCGCTTTGAGCAGCCCGTCCAAATTATCCGGATTGCCCAAATCGGCAAAAACAACGTTCACCCCCCATTTTTGATAAACATCGACCAATAAATCATAAGCGCCGCCGTAAATATCGGCGACGGCAACAATCGTATCGCCCGGGCGCAGGAAAGTACGCCATACGGCATCAATCCCCGCCATACCGCTGGAAAACGCAAAGCCGGCCGCACCGTGTTCCAAATCGGCAACGGTATCTTCCAATACCTGACGGGTCGGGTTGCTCAGGCGCGAATAACGGTAAGGCACATTTTCGCCAATCTCGTGCAACGCAAACATACTGTTTTGATAAATCGGCGGCATCAGCGCGCGCTTGTGTTCGTCGCAATCGTAGCTGGAATGAATGGCTTTCGTGGCGAATTTCATTGGGTCTCTGCCTATGTAGATGTGAATAATCAAAGATTTTATCACTATCTGAAAAATAGAAACAATCAATGCAGCTGCTAAAAGCGAGTGATATAATCTCGCATTCGCAGATTGACGGTATATTCCCCGGCGGAAATGCCATACCATGCACACATCTCAACAATTACATGAATATTAAGGAAAAACAACTCATGAACACTATTGCAGACGTGCAATCCAGCCGAGATTTGCGCAATCTGCCGATCAATCAGGTCGGTATCAAAGACCTGCGCTTTCCGATTACCCTGAAAACCGCCGAAGGAACGCAATCCACAGTTGCCCGTCTGACCATGACGGTTTACCTGCCTGCCGAGCAGAAGGGTACGCATATGTCGCGTTTTGTCGCATTGATGGAGCAACATACCGAAGCCTTGGATTTTGCACAATTGCACAGGCTGACTGCCGAAATGGTCGCGCTTTTGGATTCCCACTCCGGTAAAATCAGCGTTTCCTTCCCATTTTTCCGCAAGAAAACCGCCCCGGTTTCCGGTATTCGGTCTTTACTGGATTATGATGTCTGCCTCACGGGCGAAATCAAAGACGGGGCATACGGCCACAGCATGAAGGTCATGATTCCCGTAACCTCGCTTTGCCCGTGTTCCAAAGAAATTTCCCAATATGGCGCGCATAATCAGCGTTCGCACGTTACCGTCAGCCTGACTGCCGATGCCGAAGTCGGTATCGAGGAAGTTATCGATTATGTGGAAACGCAGGCGAGCTGCCAGCTATACGGCCTGCTCAAACGCCCCGATGAAAAATACGTTACCGAAAAGGCCTACGAAAATCCGAAATTCGTGGAAGATATGGTGCGCGATGTCGCTACTTCGCTGATTGCCGACAAACGCATCAAGAGTTTCATTGTCGAGAGCGAGAATTTTGAATCTATCCACAACCATTCGGCTTATGCCTATATTGCGTATCCTTAGGCGTGTTTGCGATGACCCAAATGCCGTCTGAAAGGCGTTTGGGCGGCATTTGCGAATCTGCCGCCGCTTTACTTTTCCGGTTGTCGGGAGATGGACAAAATCCGGATAAAGCCCGACGGCGGGGGCGGCTTATTATGATGCGGCAGTGCCGTATCGGTTTGAAATCAATTTGCAATCAAAGTAATATAGTGGATTCAATTTAAATCAGGACAAGGCAACGAAGCCGCAGACAGTACAAATAGTACGGCAAGGCGAGGCAACGCCGTACTGGTTTAAATTTAATTCACTATAAAAGGATGCACGATGACAGTATTAAGCAAAGAGCAGGTCCTATCCGCATTTAAAAACCGCAAATCATGCCGGCATTACGATGCGGCACGCAAAATCAGTGCCGGGGATTTTCAGTTTATTTTAGAACTCGGGCGTTTGTCGCCCAGTTCGGTCGGTTCGGAGCCTTGGCAGTTTGTTGTCGTTCAAAACCCCGAAATCCGACAGGCAATCAAGCCGTTTTCTTGGGGTATGGCGGATGCTTTGGATACCGCCAGTCATTTGGTGGTGTTTTTGGCGAAGAAAAATGCCCGCTCCGACAGCCCGTTTATGTTGGAAAGCCTCAAACGGCGCGGCGTTACCGAACCGGATGCCGTAGAAAAATCTTTGGCGAGGTATCGGGCGTTTCAAGCCGGCGACATCAAGATTTTGGACGATTCGCGCGCCTTGTTTGACTGGTGCTGCCGCCAGACTTATATCGCGTTAGCCAATATGATGACGGGTGCCGCTATGGCAGGTATCGATTCCTGTCCGGTGGAAGGTTTCAACTATGCCGATATGGAACGCGTATTGTCCGGGCAGTTCGGTTTGTTCGATGCGGCAGAATGGGGCGTGTCCGTTGCCGCGACATTCGGCTACCGGGATCGGGAAATCGCCACGAAAGCGCGCAGGCCCTTGGAAGAAACCGTTATTTGGGCATAAGGCAATGCCGTCTGAAAACTCAAGGATTTTCAGACGGCATTTTTTAATGCTTATTTAAAACGATTCGCCGGGGGCGAGATAACGCCATTTGCCGGGCGGCAGCCTGCCGAGTTTGACTTTGCCCATGCGGATGCGTTTCAGCCCGACGACGCGCAGTCCGACCAGTTCGCACATACGGCGGATTTGCCGTTTTTTACCTTGTTTCAACACGAAACGCAGTTGGTCTTCATTTTGCCATTCCACTTTGGCGGGACGCAGTTTCTCACCGTCCAAACTCAATCCGTGATTCAGTAAGGCAAGTCCTTTTTCGTCCAATTTGCCGCGCACGCGCACCAAGTATTCTTTTTCACTGCCGCTGTTTTCGCCGATAAGCTGCTTGGCGATACGGCCGTCTTGCGTCAACACCAGCAATCCGACCGAGTCGATATCGAGCCGGCCGGCGGGGGCTAGGCCGATTTTGTGTTTCGGATCGAAACGGATGCGGCCGGTGTCGCCTTCCCAGCGGTTTTCAGGGGTAATCAGTTCGGCGGCGGATTTATAGCCTTTTTCCGCTTGTGCGCTGACATAGCCGACGGGTTTGTTCAACAGGATGGTGATGCGTGCCGCCTGCTGTTCGTGGGCTTTCTTGTTCAGTTCGATACGGTCTGCCGGTGAAACTTTCTGACCGAGTACGGCGGTTTTGCCGTTGACCGTTACCCAGCCCTGTTCGATATAGCCGTCGGCTTCGCGGCGCGAACAAAGCCCCAGTTGCGCCATGCGTTTGGAGAGGCGCATGGCATCTTCTGTATGGTCGGAGGAAATTTTGGGATTCATGGATACTTTCGGGTAAAGGCCGGCTTAAACCAATTGCTCGCCCCAGTGCAGTTTTTGGCGCAGGGTTTTGAAATATTGGTAGTCGGTCGGGTGTAGGATGCGTAGGGGATTGCGGTAGCGGCGGATGGTGATGCGGTCGAGGTTTTGCACGTCGATATGGGTTTGACCGTCGAAATGGACGCGCGCGTCTCCGCCTTGGGTAACGAGGATTTCGATTTCGGACGTGTCGGGAATGGCGATGGGGCGGTTGGTCATGGATTGCGGGCAGATGGGTACGAGTGTGAAGGCGTGTAATCCTGCCTGCATGATGGGGCCGCCGGCGGCAAGCGAATAGGCGGTCGATCCGGTCGGAGTGGAGACAATCAGCCCGTCCGAACGTTGTGTATAGACGAATTCCTGATTGACGAAGACTTCAAATTCAATCATCTGTCCGGCACCGCCACGGGAGAGGACGGCATCGTTGAGGGCGAGGGCGCGTTCGGCGGTTTTGCCTTCGCGGATGAGTGCGGCCTCAATCAGGATGCGCTCCTCGGCAAGGTATTTTCCTTCTAAAACGGGCAATAGCTTGTCTGTCATATATTCGCGGGGAATTTGGGTCAGGAAGCCCAAATGACCTTGGTTGATGCCGATAATCGGAACGGCGCGCGGGGCGATTTCGCGGGCGGCGGAGAGAAAGGTGCCGTCTCCGCCTAAGACGGCGACCAGGTCGCAGTATTGCCCCAGCTCGGTTTTGTTGGCGATGTGGCAGCCGCCAGTGTCTTGGGTGTAGATGCAGCCTTCCCTTATGCCGATTTCGTCGAGATAGACGGTAAAGCCGTGCTGCTTCAAAAAGGTAATCAGTGTGTGTGCAGTATCTTGGATGTCGGGCGTGTTGGGGCGGGTTACGATGCCTATGTTGTGAAAAGGGCTGTTCATGTCGGATGCCGTCTGAAGGTTAGTCTATCCAAATGTCGCGTTCGAGCCTGTCGAGGCGTTCGTTGAGGCGGGCAACGTCGTCGCGCAGTTTGCTTATTTCGTTGAGGCAGTCGGCAAGGGTTTCGCCGCCGATGTTTGCGGACTCAGATTCGCGGGAAAATCCGCCGATTTGTTCGGCTATGGTTTTGCCGATTTGTTTGATGCCGTGTCCGATGTCGGCGGCGCGGCTGCCGATGTCGTCCCGAGTGCCGAAAATCCGTGCCAATTCGTCCGATGCGCGGGAACGCAGGCTGCCGAGCAGGGACAGCACCGCGATACCGAGGATGAGGTCGCCTTCGAGCCCGATGTCGCCCGCCCCGGGTTCGCCGCCTTGGAGGATTTTCTGTATCGCGCTGTTGCGGAAGGTGATTTCGGTGTCTGCAAAGCCGTTTCCCGCCGCGAGCAAACCGTCTTCCGTGATGCTTCCCGCCAGTTTCAGCCCGGCAATGTTCAGGGTCAGTGTTTTGCCTGCAAAGGCGGCAAGTTCCGAGCGGCTGTCCGGATTTTGCAGAATCAGGCGGTTGATGATGGGGAGGAGGGCGGACATATTTCTAATCGGGGCGGAGAATGCCTGTTTGTTGCTGTTGCCGCTTATTTTACAGGCTTAAGCCGTTATCGCAAACGGTACGGATGATTTTGCCCACGCTGTCGTCGGGTGCGAAATCCGGCGCGGGCAGGCCGAGTTTGGCGGCTTCTTCCGTATAGAATTCGCGTCGTGTCGGGTGGCGCGGTTCAATAATGTTTTTCAGCCGCCTGCCGCCGGGTTTGAATGCCGTCTGAAACAGGGTTTCGACGGCGATGTCGCGGTGGGCGATGTTGACAGGCCGGTTGCCGCCCGGGATGTTTTGCTTTTGAACAAGGCGGCTGACGGGATGGCGTTCGGCGCAATAAAGCCCGCCCAGCCGCAGGATGTCGATGTTCGGAACGCCGCTGTCGAGCAGGTGTTGTTCGGCGGCGAGGATTTGGCGGGCGGACTCGGTTTGCGGATCGGGTAGGGCGGTTTCGTCGCATTCGCGCGCTGTATCGCCGTAAACGCTGGTACTGCTCGTGAAAATCAGGTGTCGCACGTTACACGCCCGGGCAAGTTCTGCCCATTGTCTGACGGTGTCGGCGTAATGCGTCAGCGAGGAGGGCGGCAGCAGGAAATACCAAACGGGTTTGTCGGCGTGGTGCCGCCACAATGCCGTCTGAAAGACACCGGTGCTGCCGAGGTCGATGGTATCGAGGTGTATGGGCAGGTTGATGTCGTCCGAAGTCAGGCTGCGTTTGACGGCACAGACGCGGCTGCCGTGCCCGTAAAACTTTTGTGCCAGCGGCAGGCCGAGATAGCCTAGACCGGTGATGGAGATGCGGGGCGGGGGAACTGTGCTCATTCGCTGATACCGTCGGGCAAGTGCCGTCTGAAAACTGATTCGGACGCTGTGGGTTTATGGGTTGCCGTTGCCGATTTTCCGGTCGTATTCCTCGCGGTGTTCCGGCAAGAGATAGGGACGCAGGAGGCTTAAAGTACGACGGACGCCGCGTGCCTTGGAGTCTTCGGTCAGCTTGGTGCGCCCGCGCAGGGAGCTGTCGAAGTCGAACCAGTATTTTGTGACCATCCACATATTGACGGCGAGGTCGTTCATAGCGGTTTGGTCGGCTTGGATGATGTTTAAGCCGTTGAGCTGGGTGAGCAGCTTGACCAAGAGCGGGGAGACTTTGGCTTGGGTGAAGGTATTGTGTTCGCCCAACAATTCGGCACTGCGCGCAAGCAGGGTGTTCACGTCGCTGAAGAGGAAGCGGTATTCCCACATCACGTCGTAAATGCCCGCCATATAGTTGATGGAATCTTCCACATCAGACGGCAACACGGCTTCATTCAGATATGCCAGCAGGGCTTCGCTGTAACGTTTGAACAGTTGGACGATGATTTCGTCTTTGTTGCGGAAGTGGTAATAGAGATTGCCCGGACTGATGCCCAAATGCGCCGCGATATGGTTGGTGCTGATGTTGCGCTCGCCTTCCTCGTTGAACAAGGCGAGGCCGGCATCGATGATGCGTGTGTAGGTGTTGATTTTGGCGGTGCGGGTCACGGGCATACTCCTTGGATTTACAGGCTGTACGAGGCAGGCAGCCAATTAGGTTCGGCGTGCAATTCTACCTGAAACCGAGCAAATACTGTAAATTTGATGTGTTGCGCCAACTGCCAAACATCGTTTGCCGAGGCATTGTTTTTGTTCACCAAAACCAAAGCCTGTTTGTCGTGTACCGCCGCGCCGCCGATTTGAAAGCCTTTCAGACGGCATTGGTCGATCAGCCAGCCGGCGGCGAGTTTGACCGAACCGTCGGGCTGCGGATAGCGCGGCATATCGGGATGCTGCTGCAACAGGGTGGCGGCTTTTTCCGCGCTGACGACGGGGTTTTTAAAGAAACTGCCGACATTGCCCAAAATGCCCGGATCGGGCAGTTTGCGGCGGCGGACGGCGCACACCGCATCGGAAACGTCTTTCGCCGTTATTTCCCTGCCGGCGCACCGTTCGGCAACCGCCGCCGCCAAATCGCCGTAACCCAGATTCGGCTCGAAACGCTCTTTCAGGGCGAATACGACCGAAACAATCACATAACGCCCTTTGCCTTCCTGCTTGAACAGGCTTTCGCGGTAGGCAAAGCGGCAATCGGCATTGGAAAGGGTTACAAAGGTTTCCGTATCCAAATCAAAGCAGCGCACGCTGTGAATCACGTCTTTCGCTTCCACGCCGTATGCGCCGATGTTCTGCACGGGCGATGCGCCGACCGTACCCGGAATCAGGCTCAGGTTTTCCAGTCCGTTCAAGCCCAGCGCGACGGTGTGCAGAACAAAATCGTGCCAGATTTCGCCTGCCTGCGCTTCGATGCAAACAATGCCGTCTGAACGCGCAATCTCGCGTATGCCTTTGTTTTCCATATGGACGACCAGTCCGGCGTAATCCTGCATCAAGAGGATGTTGCTGCCGCCGCCGAGCCATAAAACGGTATCGCGGTCGAACTCGGGCAGTCGGACGATGTCGCGCAACTCGTCGGCGTGTTCGAGCGCGATAAAGGCTTGGGCTTGGGCGTGAAGACCGAAAGTGTTGTAGGGGGTGAGGTCGGTTTGGTATCGGATGGGTTGCATGGGTTTAAACTTTAAAACGGGTATTGTCAGTGGCGGGCTTCAGCCCATAGTTTCGATATTTTATAGCGGATTAACAAAAACCAGTACGGCGTTGCCTTGCCTTAGCTCAAAGAGAACGATTCTCTAGGGTGCTGAAGCACCAAGTGAATCGGTTCCGTACTATTTGTACTGTCTGCGGCTTCGTCACCTTGTCCTGATTTTTGTTAATCCACTATAATCGGCGGAGTTTTCAGACGACCTTATGCGATCTGACCATCTCCCTGCTGCACAATTCCAAGCACCACACCAAGGCGACGGCTGCGATGGTGAGCGAGGCAATCAATGCCGTCCAGAAGCCGTAAATGCCCATATCGAAACGGTAGGCGAGCAGGTAGCCCGGCAGCAGGCCGCAGCCCCAGAAGGCGGCGGCGTGGATGAACATCGGCACCTTGGTAACTTTATAGCCGCGCAGGGCGTAGGACGCGATACATTGGGTGAAGTCTGCCGGTTGGAACAAGCCGGCGAACAGTAAGACGGTGGCGGCGATGCTTAAAACCGCCGGATCATTGTTGTACATACTTACCAGCGGCGAACGGAATAATACCAAAGAAAGCACGGTAATCACGGCGAGCATCCAACCCAACACCAGCGATACGCCCGAAATATAACGCGCCCGCGAAAATTCGCGCCGCCCAAGCGAAAAACCGATGCGCACCGTACCCGCCGAGCCGACGCTTTGCGGAATCATATAGAGAATCCCCGACAAACTGATGCCGACCTGCTGCGCCGCCACATAATCCTCGCCGAAGGGCGCAATCAAAAACACGATAAACGAAAACGCGCTGGCTTCCAAAAAATAAGACAGCCCGATGGGCGCGCCGATTTTCCAAATCTGTTTGAATACCGCCAAATCCGGTTTGCCGAATTTCGCCGTCAGTCCGAACGGGCGGAAGAATTTTTCCTTGGCGATATAAATCCACAACGCCAGCGCGCTGAACCAAAACACCGCCATCGTCGCCAGTCCGCAGCCTGCGCCGCCCAAAGTTGGCATGCCGAATTTGCCGTAAACGAAAATATAGTTCAGCGGCACGTTCAATACAAATGCCGCGAAACTGACCAGCATAATCAGGCGCGGTCGGTTCAGGCTGGAAGCGTAGGCGTGCAGCGCGCGGTGCACCATTGCCGCCGGCATCGCCAGGCCGGTGAACAGCATATACTGCGCCATCGTGCCTTCCACATAATCGCTCAAGGTCAGCCGGTTGCGGAACGGCGTAATCGCCGCCCACATCAATACTATGCCGAAAATCCCCAAAAACAGCCCGAACCAAATCCCCTGCCGCCCCGTTTCGCCCACTTCGTCGGTTTTACCCGCGCCGTAAAGCTGGGCAATCATCGGGTTCAGTGCCGCCATAATGCCCATAAAGGTAATATAAACCGTGGCAAACGCGCTGCTGCCCAAAGCCACCGCCGCCAAGTCCTCCTTGCCCGCACCGCCCGCCATCACGGTATCGACAAAACCGATGCCTACCTGCGCGACCTGTGCCAACAATATGGGCAGGGCAAGCCAAACCAGTTGGCGGATTTCTTTACGGAAAACGGAAAAGGAAAAGCGGTCGAGGTCGAGCAGCATAAGTGTTCAGTCAATAAAAATGCCGTCTGAAACAAAAAAACGGCAGCGGGGAGTGATGAGAAATAACGGCGCACATTATATAGTAAAAAAATGCCGTGCCGTCAGACGGCGGATACAGGGTATAAAAGCATATTCAGATTGTGTGTATTTTATGGTAAAGTTTGGTTTTAACAACTTGACGGCATTGGATCGTCTGACAGGGGCTGTTCGGATTCTGAATCGGAAGGAGGCATCGCCGTTTTGACAGCGGCGTGATGCGTTGCGGCAAAGATGCCGTCTGATTGCGGATCGGACAGCCTTTTGTGTTTGCAAAATAAAATAGAAGGCAGATTCTCATGCAGACTTGGCAGCTTCCGGAACATATCGCCGACGTATTGCCCACGAACGCGCGGCAGCTTGAAAGCGCGCGGGAGCGGTTGTTGGCGTTGTTCCGCGTACACGGTTACGAGTTGGTCCAACCCCCGTTGATGGAATACAGCCACTCCCTGCTGACGCATATTGACGCGGGCTTGTCTTTGAAAACCATTTTGGTGGTCGATCAGCTGAGCGGCAGGCAGCTGGGCATCCGTGCGGATATTACGCCGCAAGTGGCGCGTATTGATGCCCATCTTTTGTCCGCCAATCAAGGGATTAACCGATTGTGCTACGCGGGTCCCGTGTTGCACGCGCGCCCGGACGGGCTGCCCAATATGCGCGAACCTTTGCAGGCGGGGGCGGAAATGTACGGTTTTGCCGACATCCGTGGCGACATCGAGCTGATAGACCTTATGCTCAAAAGCATGAAGATTGCCGATATGGGCGCGGTTTTGCTGTCGCTGGGGCATATCGGCGTATTCCGCGCCTTGTCCGATGCGGCGCATTTGGATGCGGGGCAGTCCGCAACGCTGCTTGCCTTGATGCAGGATAAGGATACCGGGGCGGTCGAAGCGCAGGCCAAGGCTTGGAAGCTGGACGGTATGTGGGCAAAAGCATTCTCGCTGCTGCCGCGCCTGTACGGCGGACGGGAAGTGTTGTCCGCCGCGCGCGGACGGTTGCCGGATTTGTCGGCGGTCGGTAACGCGTTGGACGAATTGCAGGCGGTGTGCGACGCATTTCCCGATGATGAAATCCATATCGACCTCTCCGAGCTGCGCGTCGACAATTACCACACAGGTTTGGTGTATGCCGCCTATACCGCTGATTTCCACGACGCGGTCGCGCGCGGCGGGCGTTATGACGGATTGGGCGGATATTTCGGCAGGGCGCGCCCGGCAACGGGATTCAGTTTCGACTTGCGCAGCTTTATCGGGCGTTTGCCCGCCATCGGTCGGCAGCCCGCCGTGTCGGTCGATGCGGAAGATGCCGAAGCGGCACGCGAAGCAATTGAAACGCTGCGCGCGCAGGGGCAGTGTGTCGTAATCGATTACGGTATCGGACACAATGTTTCGGAAGAGCTTGCAGGCCGTCTGAAAAAGACAGACGGCGTTTGGCAGGTCGTGAAACCCTAAATACCCGTTCGCGGCGGATGAAAGGCAAATCGTTGCGGGGCGCAAAGCCGCGCCGGTTTGGGGATTTTCCGCAATAATTTTCAATATCGATAGGTTATATGGCTATGGCTAAAAATGTTGTAGTAATCGGCGCACAGTGGGGCGACGAGGGTAAAGGTAAAATCGTTGACTGGCTGGCGGAAGAAGCCGGCGGCGTGGTGCGCTTCCAAGGCGGGCACAATGCCGGACACACCTTGGTCGTCGGCGGCAAAAAAACCATTTTGCGCCTGATTCCGAGCGGCATCCTGCATGAAAACCTGGACTGCTTCATCGGTTCGGGCGTTGTCGTTTCACCCGAAGCCTTGTTGGGCGAAATCGACGAGTTGAACGCGGCGGGCGTGAAAAACGTCGAAGGCCGTCTGAAAATCGCGCCGACCTGCCCGCTGATCCTGCCTTACCACATCGCGCTCGACCAAGCCCGCGAAGCATCGCGCGGCAAAGGAAAAATCGGCACGACCGGCCGCGGCATCGGTCCTGCCTACGAAGACAAAGTGGCACGCCGCGCCATCCGCGCCGCCGATTTGCTGCATCCTGAAAAACTGCGTGAAAAACTGGATACCGTCCTCGCTTATTACAACGTCCAACTGCAACATCTGCACAATGCCGCACCGGTTAAAGCGGAAGATGTGGCGGCGGTTATCGAAAAAGTCGCGCCGCGCATCACGCCGATGATTGCCGACGTGTCCCGCGTGTTGAACGAGAAAAACAAAAACGGCGAAAAACTGCTGTTTGAAGGCGCGCAAGGTGCGCTGTTGGACATCGACTACGGCACTTACCCCTTCGTTACCTCGTCCAACTGCCTCGCCGGAGCCGCTTCCGCAGGCGCGGGCGTAGGCCCTCAAATGCTGGATTATGTTTTGGGCATCGTCAAAGCCTATACCACGCGCGTCGGTTCGGGCCCGTTCCCGACCGAATTGTTTGACGAAGTCGGCGCAGGTTTGGCGGAACGCGGACACGAATTCGGTTCTGTAACCGGCCGCGCGCGCCGCTGCGGTTGGTTTGATGCCGCCGCATTGAAACGCTCCATCCAAGTCAACGGCATTTCCGGCATGTGCATCACCAAGCTGGACGTGATGGACGGCGTTGAAACCATCAATATCTGCGTCGGCTACGAATTGCCCGACGGCGGCAAAACCGACATCCTGCCTTGCGGTTCGGACGCAGTGGAAACCTGCAAACCGATTTACGAAACCATGGCAGGTTGGAAAGAATCGACTTTCGGCATCAAAAATTATGACGAACTGCCCGACAATGCCAAAGCATATTTGAAACGGATTGAAGAAGTCTGCGGCGCGCCGGTCGCCATCGTCTCCACCGGGCCCGACCGCGAAGAAACGATTGTGCTGCATCATCCGTTTGCATAAGGTTTTGCGGTAAAAAATGCCGTCTGAAGCCCTAATTGGTTTCAGACGGCATTTTTACCGCTGTTTTATAGTGGATTAACAAAAATCAGGACAAGGCGACGAAGCCGCAGACAGTACAAATAGTATGGAACCGATTCACTTGGTGCTTCAGCACCTTAGAGAATCGTTCTCTTTGAGCTAAGACG
>AEPI01000018.1 GCA_000193795.2 Neisseria lactamica NS19
CCCCCCCTGTTAGATAAGGGGGGGCATAAAAACATCAGTTACACAAGCCGAACGAGCGGCGTGATTCTCGATTGCCCAAATCTAAAAAAACATCGCAAACGGACAAAGAAACAATTTCGCCCGATTCGATATATTGGCGGGCAGAACCCAAAGCCAAAAAAAGCGTATCAAATTCGGCTTCTGTTATAAAAATTCCGTATGAATAACAATTAACCAGCCATTTGCCGTTTACGAATATTACTTCTGCGCGTCGTTTGTTCATTTTTAGCCAAAGCCTATTTTTCTAAGAAAATATTTTATTTGAAAATTCTAATTAAAAATATTATTAGAAGTCAAGAAAATTTTTACAAAGAAACTTAGAAGCGGTAAATTAATTTAAATTAATTAAGGAGTGAAAAATGCCTAGCAAACATATACAAGACAAAACATGGGAAGAAGTTAAAAAAGAATACGTAAGAGCAGTAGTAACAACAAAAATGGGGTTTAAAGAAACTGAAATACTTAATCTATTGATAGAAAAGGGAATTAAAGAAATAAGAGAGGAAGACTATATAAAATACGCTATGGAAAAAGAGAAATGAAAAAAGCCCTGAAATGGATTTCTACCATTATTATTTTTACCGTCTTGACATTTTCCATATTCATTTATGGGTATCAAAAAGGAAAAGAAGACGGCATCAAATACGCCGAAATTAAAAATGAGAAAGATGATAAACAAACCCTTTGCTTGCAATCAGTATGGGAATTTAACGATGAATGCAACGAAAAAGAATCTGATTCTATTTATTATATAGACATCCCCGAAAGCAATTCCAAAGACATAAAACAATAAGGAGCATATGCTCAAATAGAGAGCCTTTGCAAAAATCTGTATCATTAAATTACAGGTTTTCACAAAGGCTTTGATTTTATTATGCTTTCACAATCTCAATGGCTGGATGCCGCCAAAGAGCGGTTACGGGTGCGTTCCGATTACGCGCTTTCCAAAAGATGGGCGGTTACGCCGTCCGAAGTGTCCCAATACCGGCGCAACCGGCTTAGGTTTCCCTTTGCCGTCGTCTTGGATATTGCCGACGTGATGGATATAGACCCGATTGAAATCATTGCAGGTTTGGAATATAGGCGGTGCAGGGAAAGGGACAGGGAGCGCGTCAAAGGGGCGTATTTCAAAGCCCATTGCGCGCATTTTGTCTATCCGAACAATCCGGGCTTTTTCCACCGTAAAAAACGA
>AEPI01000017.1 GCA_000193795.2 Neisseria lactamica NS19
ATGGATCAGTCGGCCCAATACATCATACAGGCTACGGTTTGCTTTTTTTCATTCAAAAGAAAATTTTAACATTTCTGATAACCGATTTATAAAATATAGAATTGCCAAATGTTCATCTTGGTAACAATATTCTTCAGTTCTCAATCCTCTTTCAGAATAGAATATATGCCATTTTTTATTTTCTTCAATAATACATAATGATTCATCATTTACTTCATTGATTGAGTAACTATCTTCTGGTACTCCTTTACTTTTAAGGTATGAATTCAATTCATTAATTTTTAACATTTTCCTATTTCCACCTCTTCTAGATGCCCAGATTTTATATATGATTTAACAGGTTTTGGCAATTCATACTGTGTCCCTAATCCAATCTCTCTGAACCACGGCATAATTTTACTTGCAGCTACATTATCAATTGGTTTCAGTACCCTATATATGGTATAAGGCTTTTGATTAGAACCAGGAGGTAAGGCTCTCATAGGGTATGGTGTTCCTACTGGAGACACAAATGTTCCTCCTGGATAACCATACCTATCAACAAGAGTGCCAACCGGAAGTGTAATACTCCTCACTTCACCTAAAGCGCCTCTATTAGGAGGCCAATATGGTGTGGGCAGATTTTTATTTAAACCTAGGACATCAAGCCACTTATTTGTATTAGGCGCAAACTGATATAGATTGTCTCCGCCTGAAAGCCCAATTGGATCCTGATTCACAAACCGACCCGCATCCGGCTCGTAATACCTGAAGAAGTTGTAATGCAGTCCTGTTTCACGGTCGGCATACTGGTTTTGCAGGCGGAAGGGCTGGTGCGCCGTTCCCGTTATGTTCGTCTCA
>AEPI01000016.1 GCA_000193795.2 Neisseria lactamica NS19
ATTCGGGTATTCCTAATAGCAAGCCGCCGGCGGGCATCATATTCTTGGAATAGCGCATTAAAAAGAGTATGATAATGGAAACACACAAGATCCTGGCAAATGTCCGTGCGCCGTTCCCGTCCGTCATTCCCGCGCCGGCGGGCATCATAGTCCTCTCTCCCGTGGGAGAAAGCCAGAGAGAGGGCGACAAGCCGCAAGGCTTGTATTTCGGTGGTTGAGTTGTTGGGAAAGGTTGCCGAAATTCGGGGAGTGCCCTCTCCCCAGCCCTCCCCCACAGGGGAGGGAGCAGATTGCGGCGGATTTGGCGGTTGCAGGCTGCCGACACCCTATCGGGCATATTGCGACATTTACGGCAGGGCGGGAATGCCGTCCTGCCATCGGGAAAACAAACGGAAGGAAAACGATATGTTTCAACACACAGGACGGCACATAAAGCACCGCCCTATGTTTCTCCCTGATTTGAAAGGGCTTACGCCCCTCCCAAACAAAGTCTGATTCTGCCGCCGCGAAGGACGGATGTCCAAGTGGCGGGGTTTCACCCAAAAAGGAAAACGGAAAGGAAAACGATATGAAAAAACACCCAAACGGCACTTGCTCCGCCATACTGCGGTTTATACCGCAATGATTTTGGCGGCATCGCAACAGGCAGCCGCAGACGAAGAACAAGATTTCCACTATACCGTCAGCGATACGGGCGTTGTAAGCGGCAATAAGATACCCGGTCAGCCAAACGTGCGTAAAGGTCATAAACACATAATCACACCGGGCGGCGGAGCTCAATTCGGTATAAGGAATATGTGTAGGGCATTAGGTGTACCGTATAACCCCCAGGTAGGATGTGATATTCTTACCGCACTGATTTATGATTTTACATATACCAACAACGATACGCTGACGGCGGGCTTTCAGACGGCAACCACGTTGAACTTCGGCGGCGGTTCGGCTCCGCTGTGGGGCAAAGTCTCCGGTCTCAATTCCAACAATCATAGCGGACAAAGCACCGACCAATGGCTGACGACCTACAAGCCGGATATGAGGAGTAAAACAGGTTACGACTTTACTAATGTATCCTGTTTTGCCAATGGGGCAACGGGTGATAGTAGACAATGCCCAACCCTGCCTTTCCGATTCTATTTCAACCACGACTCAAACACTATTGAGGCTACGGGGCAGCAGCGCGACGACGGCGTGCCGATATACAAACTGAAAGCGCACCCGTGGCTGGGTATTTCCTTTGAAATTGCAGCCCCGTCATACGACGGCAGCGGCAATATCGCGGCAGGTTCGGGAAAATGGGAACGCCCGAGTGCAGACGGCAGTCAATCAAACATAGCTGCTCTGCCTATACAGATAAATGCAGGCAATCCGCAGGGAAAGGCATTCCAGCTTCGCGCCAAACTGCATAAGCTCACTGATCCGGGGGGCGACAGCCTTACTGCCCAAGAAATCAAACTGGGCGAGATTACTATGCCTAAGTTCACTATACGTTCAGAAAGCAGACAAGGAAATGCAGGTCGGACAATGACCGTATGGCGGATAGAAGACAAGGGCCATATCGACGTAAAACTCCAGCTCCCGAACATAGGTGCGGGCGGCTGTACGCGGCCTCAATATACCGCCGCCGGCCCGGACGGCAGCCAATACGCCATCGTCGCCCCCGCCCCTTTGGGCGCGGGTTTCCCGGGCAAGGCGGCAGCGGTCGTTACCGATCCCAAGTCGGCAAGCAGCCGCATCCTCTTTTACACCTTGGATAAAAACAATAAGAAAAACGGCGGCGCGGATTATCTGCCAAGCAAAGGTTTTACCGAACCCGTCTTTGCCGGACGCAAGGCGGCAATCCGCTTGGCAAACGGCGTATCCTTGAGCGACAGCAATATTAACGGCATTACGAATGGCACATTCGGTATCGGCGATAATGGGAATAATCAGCAAGAATGGAAAGACGTGTTATTGCGCTGGACCGACCGGCGCGATGGAAACGATAATCCGTTCAACAGTTTTAACGGTGCAATAAATGCTTCAACACGCAGCAAACTGTATAGCCAGCAATACCGCATCCGCACCGACAAGAACCGCAATTTGGGCGACATCGTCAACAGCCCGGTAACGGCGGTCGGCGACTATCTGGCAACCGCCGCGAACGACGGGATGGTGCATATCTTCAAACAAAACGGCAACGGCTACAATCTGAAGCTCAGCTACATTCCCGGCACGATGCCGCGCAAAGATTTGGATAACAACGATTCCAATTTGGCAAAAGACCTGCACAATTTTGCCAACGAAAACTACACGGGCGGTTTGTACGGCGTGGACGGCGGCTTTGTCTTGCGCCAAGTCAATCTCGGCGGGCAAAACCGCGTGTTTATGTTCGGCGCGATGGGTCAGGGCGGCAAAGGCGCATATGCCTTGGATTTGACTAAAGCCGAAAGCAATCAGACCGGCGTTTCCCTGTTTGATGTGAAGAATGGAGAGAATGGCGCAACATTAGGCTACACCGTCGGTACGCCGCAAATCGGCAAAACCCACGACGGCAAATACGCCGCCTTCCTCGCTTCCGGTTATGCGACTAAAGATATTAACAGCGGCGATAATCAAACCGCGCTGTATGTGTATGATTTGGAAAGCAACAACGGTACGCTGATTAAAAAAATTACCGTACCGGGCGGCAAAGGCGGGCTTTCGTCCCCCACGCTGGTGGATACAGATTTGGACGGCACTGTCGATATTGCCTATGCCGGCGACCGGGGCGGCAATATGTACCGCTTTGATTTGAGCGACTGGTCTGTACGCCCTATTTTTAAAGGCACGAAGCCGATTACCTCCGCGCCCGCCGTTTCCAAACTGAAAGACAAACGCGTCGTCATCTTCGGTACGGGCAGCGATTTGACCGAAGAAGATGTGGCAAGCCAAGAAATCCAACACGTTTACGGTATCTTTGACAATGACACAGACACGGGTGCGGCAGAAGACGGATTGGGTAAAGGCTTGCTCGAACAAGTGCTGACAAAAGACGGCGATATGCTGTTCTTGAGCAACTACAAAAGGTCTGACGGCTCGGGCGACAAGGGCTGGGTAGTGAAATTGGGAGCCGGACAGCGCGTTACCATTAAACCGACCGTGGTATTGCGTACCGCCTTTGTAACCGTCCGCAACTACAACGCCAACGGCTGCGGCGCGGAAACCGCATTCTTGGGCATCAATACCGCCGACGGCGGCAGGCTGACGAAGAAAAGCGCGCGCCCCGTCGTGCCGGATAACCGCGTGGCAAAAAAAGTCGGCGAGAAAAAAGACGCAAAAGGCAACAATATCCCCGTAGGCTGTATGGAAAAAGGCAGTGAAACCGTCTGCCCGAGCGGATATGTTTATCCGAAACTGCTGACCGCAAGCTATCTGGACAGCCAAAAACCAAGCGATCACCCGACAACGGCAGACGGCGACGCGGGCGGCAGCGGCAATGATACCGGCGCGCCCCCGAAATCCGGCAACCGCTGCTTCTTCAGCAAAGGCGTGCACACGCTGCTGATGAACGATATGTCCGACCTGGACGTTGCCGGCCCGATCTGCAATATGAAACGGGTAAGCTGGCGCGAAGTCTTCTTCTAACCCGCCCGCGCAGCCGATTCCCCCGCAAATGCCGTCTGAAAGCCCTTCAGACGGCATTTTTTTGCGTTTTTCGGAGGGGGCAAATGAAACGCGTCATTCCCGCGCAGGCGGGAATCTAGATTTGTCCGCACATCGAACCGTAGCAACTGTATTTTTCACCCCGTCGGGCAAAAATACCAAAACTCAAATCAACACAGAAACTTATGCGCCGTCATTCTCGCGCAGGCGGGAATC
Organism: Neisseria lactamica NS19; assembly: GCA_000193795.2. Classification (GTDB taxonomy): domain Bacteria; phylum Pseudomonadota; class Gammaproteobacteria; order Burkholderiales; family Neisseriaceae; genus Neisseria; species Neisseria lactamica_A. The sequence goes on from AEPI01000016.1 coordinate 3,838, forward strand.
TAGGACGTAAAATCTCAAGAAACCGTTTTACCCGATAAGTTTCCGCACCGACAGGTCTGGATTCCCGCCTGCGCGGGAATGACGAATCCATCCGCACGGAAACCTGCACCG
>AEPI01000015.1 GCA_000193795.2 Neisseria lactamica NS19
ATAAGTATTTTCTATTTTAATCGGCTAAAAATGCCGTCTAAAAGGAAACACCCTTCAGACGGCATTTTTGTGCTGATTTTTAGGAAAATAAATCGAGTGCTTTGACAAAAACCATCACCACGCCGTAGGCGAGCGGTATGACTGCCAATGCCCAACGCCACCAAACCGATATTCCTCCGCCGGAAACTTTTTCGCCCACAAGGTAAGCATCGGATATGGCGGTTTCGTCGTCGGGGTTGCCGCTGTGTGCGGCTGTCTTAATGTCTTTTTCGTGGTATTTTTCGTGTACGGATTTGACGGCGAGGTTGCACAGCAGTCCGACAATCAACAATCCCGCCATAATGTACATGGTTACGCTGTATGCCTGTGCCGCCGGTATGCCGCTGTCGATTTGGCTTTGGCGTATGTAATTGACCAGTACCGGGCCGATGACGGCGGCGGTTGACCAGGCCAGCAGGATGCGCCCGTGAATCGCGCCGACCTGATAGGTGCCGAACAGGTCTTTCAGGTAGGCGGGAATGGCGGCAAATCCGCCGCCGTACATGGAAATAATCACGCAGAAGCCGATGATGAACAGGGCTTTGCTGCCGCCCTCGCCGATGGAGGGAACGGCGAAATACAGCAGCGAGCCGAGTACGAAGAAAATGGTGTAGGTGTTTTTGCGTCCGATTTTATCGGAAACGCTCGACCACAAAAAGCGTCCGCCCATATTAAACAGGCTAAGGAGGCTGACGAAGCCTGCCGCGGCACCTGCGCCGACTGCCGCCTGCCTGCCTACGGAAGTTTCGGAAAAGAGTTCCTGAATCATCACGGATGCCTGACCCAATACGCCGATGCCGGCGGTTACGTTCAGGCACAATACCCAGAACAACAGCCAAAACTGCGGCGTTTTCATGGCTTGGGACACGTTGACATGATTGCTGCTGACCAGCTTGTTTTGTGTTTTCGGCGCGGTATAGCCTTCAGGTTTCCAGCCGTCGGCAGGTACGCGGATGGTAAACGCGCCGAACATCATCAGTGCGAGGTAAAGCAGACCCAATACGGCAAAGGTTTCGGCAACCCCGACCGAAGCGGCATTTGAAAAGGCGTTCATCAGTGATACGGAAAGCGGCGAGGCCAGCATTGCGCCGCCGCCGAAACCCATAATCGCCAAACCGGTCGCCATACCCGGCTTGTCGGGAAACCATTTCATCAGTGTGGAAACCGGCCCGATGTAGCCTAAGCCCAAGCCTATGCCGCCAATCACGCCGTTGCCCAAATAAAGCAGGAAGAGGTTGTGCGTACTCACGCCTAATGCGGATACGAAGAAACCCAGGCTGAAGCAGCAGGCGGCGGCAAATATGGCTTTGCGCGGCCCTACCCGTTCCATCCATGTGCCGAACAGGGCGGCCGACGCGCCCAGCATCGCGAGTGCGATACTGAAAATCCAGCCTACGGTCGTCAGCTTCCAATCTCCGGCCGCCGATTCGCTTATGCCGATAAGTTTGGTCAGTGGCGCGTTGAATACGGAATAGGCGTAAATCTGCCCGATGGCAAGGTGCACCGCCAATGCTGCGGGCGGTACGAGCCAACGGTTGAAACCCGGCTTGGCAATGCTTGCCCCACGGTCTAAAAACTTCATAACATCCTCTTTCTGTCAGTTGAAAAATAAAATTTCATTTACTCATGGAAAACTAATTGGAAATTAAAAAATACCGGGCCGGGTTTTTATTCGGCCCAAGCGATGCCGTCTGAAACATTTTGGGTGTGCGGAGGTTTCTGTTTTTCCGATAAATTCCTGCGGCTTCCCTCTTCCGGATTCCTACTTTCGCAATAATGGCGAATTTAAAGATTGCCTTAAGGTTAAGAAACCGGATTCCCGCTTTCGCGGGAATGACGGCGGAGGGTTGCTGTTTTTGTTGATGAATTTCTATAACTTTGAATTTCAGCCATCCTCAATAAATTATCGAAACGTATCAATCGTCATTCCCGTGAGGCGGGAATCCGATCCGTTCGGTTTCGGTTTTTCCGATAGATTCCTGCCGCGTTTGGGTTTCTAGATTCCCACTTTCGTGGGAATGACGAAAGCAGTGGGAATGACGGCTGTCGTGGGAATGACGAGGCAGGGGTTTCGTCATTCCCGCGCGGGCGGGAGTCCG
>AEPI01000014.1 GCA_000193795.2 Neisseria lactamica NS19
AGAGACCGCAGATGATAATTTTATTTAAAGAGATATGATGAATATCTTTGTTTACATTGGGAATAAAGTAATGGCTGATAATCGGGGATTTACGCTGCTTGAGTTAATATCGGTGGTCTTGATATTGTCTGTACTTGCTTTGATTGCTTATCCGACTTATCGCAATTATGTTGAGAAAGCAAAGATAAATGCAGTGCGGGCAGCTTTGTTAGAAAATGCACATTTTATGGAGAAGTTTTATCTGCAGAATGGTAGGTTTAAACAAACATCTACCAAATGGCCAAGTTTGCCGATTAAAGAGGCAGAAGGCTTTTGTATCCGTTTGAATGGAATTGCGCGCGGGGCTTTAGACAGTAAGTTTATGTTGAAGGCAGTGGCCATAGATAAAGATAAAAATCCTTTTATTATTAAAATGAATGAGAATTCGGTGACCTTTATTTGCAAGAAGTCCGCCAGTTCGTGTGATGACGGACTGGATTATTTTAAAGGTAACGATAAGGACTGCAAGTTACTTAAGTAGGCTTGCTTACAAATCAATCGATAGTGTTTTAATGCATCTGTGCGGGTTTCTGCCTTGAGTAAATGAGGCTCGTGCAATATTAAGCCTATAGGCTTCTATCGGATTCATGATTTGTAATCCAGTATCTGGATTGTTTCTGGATAAAAGAATAGGGGCTGTACCAGATAACTAGGGAAATCTAATTTCAGGTTAGAATAATCCCTATGAGATGAAACCGTTTAAGTTAGTACAAACAAAACAAACTGATTGGGCTGTTTATTGCAGGTGTTACCGCACGCACGGCAGCGCAATGAGTCAGTGTTAATAAAAACACAGCAGCCTATTACTTTCATCGGTTACGTGTACTGATTTTTCATAACAGCCCGCATCTGGAAATGTTTGATGGCGAAGTAGAAGTTGATGAAAGCTATTTTGGCGTGCAGCGCAAAGGCAAACGCGGTCGCGGTGCAGCCGGCAAAGTGGCTGTATTCGGACTTCTGAAGCGCAACGGCAAGGTTTATACCGTTGCTGTGCCCAATACACAAACTGCCACTTTATTGCCGATAATACGTGAGCAAGTAAAGCCTGACAGTATTGTTTATATGTAAGAAATCCTAGCGTTGTTTACAGTATATGGAAGGCAATACTGGAATGAACATACACAAAAACACCCGTCTTCCCCCAAGCCGTTTGGCGTGCCTATACACAGGATAAAGCAACCGTAACCTCGCTTTCACGGCAATACCAAGTCAGCAGGGCAACCATTTACCGCATCCCCAAGGCCGCACGGTTACAGCTGCCGACACCGCAAAAAAGCACCAACAACCGTTTCAAACAGGCAAAATACGGCATGAAACGGCCGGCTCAAGTTGAAAAAGCCATCGGGGAAAAACTCAAAAAACAAGCCAAACGCTACAACAAATCCTATCCGGGGAAATGGTGCATTTCGACACCAAACGGCTGCCCTTATTGCAGAACCAAAAAGCCACAGATCAAAGGGACTACCTGTTTGTCGCTATCGACGACTATTCTCGCGAACTGTATGCCGCCGTACTGCCCGACCGCACAGCCGCGAGTGCGGCCAAGTTTCTTTTGCGCGTTGTCATCGACTGCTGCCCGTACACTATCGAATGCGCCTACTCCGACAACGGTATGGAATATCGCGGCAATGCGCCGCATCCGGTTGCCGTTGCCTGCGTACAGAACGATATCGGTCAGAAGTTTACCCGGATTGCCCGACCGCAAACCAACGGTAAGGCGGAGCTGGTGATACGTACCCTGATGGAAATGTGGCATGACAAACTTCCTTTCAAGGATTCGGAACATCGGCAAAAAGAGCTGTGCCGGTTTGTCAATTTTTACAATACGGTCAAGCCCCACAAAGGCTTGAAAGGCGATACGCCTTTTGAGGTCTTACAGGCTTATTTTTCTCAATCTGTCGTGTAAACAACTCGGAGATTTCTTACAGATAAAACGGTTTCTCCAACCCCAAGCTCTAGACTCCCACTTTCGTGGGAATGACGAAAGCAGTGGGAATGACGGGGGTGGGGTTTCGTCATTCCCGCCCGGGCGGGAATGACAAGGTAAGGAGACGGTTGCGGATTGCCAAAAACCGCTTTACCGTGATAAGCGCGCAAGGTTAGAATGATATGGTAATCTTATACATTGCACCCCGTCAAAGGGCGCATTACTTTTCTTAACATCCCCTTTGGCAGCTAAATGAAAGGGGCTTCCCAATCAGCAATCCGGCGGGCGCGGAATTGGGCGGTTTGCCGAATCCCGCCGTTTGCGGCGTGCTTGCCGCCACCGGTATCCCGCGAAGGAAGATTTAAGTTTCAACACACAGGGAGGTACATAAAGCACCGCCCTATGTGTTGCCCTGATTTGGAAGGGGTTACGCCCCTCCCGAATAAAATCTGATTTTACCGCTCCGAAGGACGGATGTCCAAGTGGCGGGGTTTCAACCGAAAAGGAAATACGATGAATAAAACTTTGAAAAGGCAGGTTTTCCGCCATACCGCGCTTTATGCCGCCATATTGATGTTTTCCCATAACGGCGGGGGGGGCGCAAGCGCAAACCAACACCTATCCATACGCTATTGTAATGAACGGGCAAGGTCAGGCCGAGGTAAAGTGGGGTAACGCATATCAATCATGGAATTTAACGCCCAAAGACAGGAAACGCCAATTTACCTATACGAATAATATTGTTGTAGCCAAACAAAACAGGTTTGTCTCATTCAACAATACCGATGAGCTTGTTGCTCAAAAAGGCGGTGCTGCCGTTTTTGGCACAGCCACCTACCTGCCGCCCTATGGCAAGGTTTCCGGTTTTGATGAAGACAAGCTGAAAGAGCGCGGCAATGCTGTCAATTGGATTCATACCACTCATCCCGGGCTGGTAGGCTACAGTTACCAAAACATCACGTGCAGTAACAACTACAGCAACGCCAGCCGCGACTGCCCTGAAATTATCTATAAAACCCAATTTACCTTCGGCAATCCCAGTTTGGCAAGAAAGGCAGACGGCAGGCTGGATATATACGAAGACCAAAGCCGCGACAATTCGCCCATTTACAAATTGCGGGATTATCCCTGGTTGGGTGTATCTTTCAATTTGGGCAGCGAGAGTATCGTCAAACAACACAGCCATAACAAATTGGCATCTTCTTTTAATGAAGATGTGACGCAGCACAATGGTACGCAAGACCAATATAAAAACCAAAACCTCGTCTATACGACAGATGACTACCGTAATAATAACAATGGTAGTAAGTATTCTTCCCGTTATGTCGGGCAGGACGAACATACCGCCATCGCCTTTTATCTGAACGCCAAACTGCACCTGCTGGATAAAAAGCAGATTAAAAATATCGCGCAAGGCAGAATATTTGATTTGGGTACGCTGAAAACGCGCATCGAGACGACGGAAGAGTGGAATAAAAGGAGGCGGCAAAGTCCTGCGGTTAATTGGACGTTTGAAGATGCCGGAGAAGTTAAAGTCCGCCTCGGCCTGCCGGAAGTCAAAGCCGCGCGCTGCACCAACGCCGCCAACCCCAATCACAACACCAAAACCCCTTCGCCGGCTCTGACTGCCCCCGCGCTGTGGTTCGGACTCGGGCAAGATGGTAAGGCAGAGATGTATTCCGCTTCGGTTTCTACTTACCCCAGCAGTTCGAGCAGCCGCATCTTCCTCCAAAAGCTGACAACCCAAACCGCCCCCGGCAAGCCCGGCCGGCATTCCCTCGCCACTTTGAGTGGGCAGGATATCAAAGGTCGCGAACCGAGTTTCAAAGGAAGGCAGACTGTCATCCGATTGGAAAGCGGCGTGCAGCAGATCAAACTGGACAAGCAAGGCAATGTCGTCGGTTTTAATGGAAATGCCGGCAAAAACGACACTTTCGGCATTGTCCCTGACAGGTTCGGCACATCTGATGCCGACGAGTGGAAAAAAGTGCTGCTGCCTTGGACGGTTCGGTATTCCGATGATGACAATCTATTTCAAACATTCAACCAACAAAACAAATACAGCCAAAAATACCGCATCCGCAATCAAGAAGATGGCAATATCCGCCCCCGCGATTTGGGCGACATCGTCAACAGCCCGATTGTCGCAGCCGGCGGGTATTTGGCAACTTCTGCCAACGATGGGATGGTGCACCTGTTTAAAAAAAGCAGCACAGACGAACGAAACTACGAACTGAAGCTCAGTTATATCCCGGGTACGATAAAGCGTAAGGACATTCAAAACAAAGACTCCACCCTCGCCCAAGAGCTGCGCGCCTTTGCCGAAAAAGGCTATGTGGGCGACCGCTACGGCGTGGACGGCGGCTTTGTTTTGCGCCGCATTACGGATGAACAAGATCAGGAAAAACACGTCTTTATGTTCGGCGCAATGGGCTTTGGCGGCAGAGGCGCATACGCCTTGGATTTAAGCAAAATCGACAGCGGCAACCTGATTGACGTTTCCCTGTTTGATGTGAAGAATGGCGAAAATGGCGCGGCATTAGGCTACACCGTCGGTACGCCGCAAATCGGCAAAATCAAAAACGGCAAATACGCCGCCTTTCTCGCTTCCGGTTATGCGACTAAAGATATTAACAGCACAGAGAATACAACCGCGCTGTATGTGTATGATTTGGAAAGCAACGGTACGCTGATTAAAAAAATCGAAGTAACCGGCGGCAAGGGCGGGCTTTCGTCTCCCACGCTTGTCGATACAAATTTGGACGGCACTGTCGATATCGCCTATGCCGGCGACCGGGGCGGCAATATGTACCGCTTTGATTTGAGCAATCAGGATCCCAATCAATGGTCTGCACGTGCTATTTTCAGCGGCAACAAACCGATTACCTCCGCGCCCGCCGTTTCCCAACTGAAAGACAAACGCGTCGTCATCTTCGGTACGGGCAGCGATTTGAGTGAAGATGATGTACTCAATACGGACGAACAATATATTTACGGTATCTTTGACGACGATGCGGCGGCGGGTAGTGTAAATGTAAACTACGGCGTTTTGGGAGGCGGGCTGCTCGAGCAAGTGCTTACGCAGGAAAATAAAACCTTATTCCTGACCAATTATAAGAGATCCGACGGATCGGGCGGCAAAGAGTGGGCGGTGAAGCTGAAGGCCGGACAACGCGTTACCGTCAAACCGACCGTGGTATTGCGTACCGCCTTCGTGACCATCCGCAACTATACGGGCGCGGACAAATGTGGAGCGGAAACCGCCATTTTGGGCATCAATACCGCCGACGGCGGTGCATTGACTCCGAAAAGCGCACGTCCGATTGTGCCGGAAGCCAATCCGGATGTGGCGCAATATTCCGGCCATAAGAAGAAACCCAACGGCAAGTCCGTCCCTATAGGCTGTATGTGGAAAAATGGTGAAACCGTCTGCCCGAACGGATATGTTTACGACAAACCGGTTAATGTGCGTTACCTGGACGAAAAGAAAACAGACGATTTCCCCATCACGGCAGACGGTGATGCAGGCGGCAGCGGAACATTCAAAGAAGGTAAAAAACCCCGCCGCAATAACCGCTGCTTCTCCGGAAAAGGTGTGCGCACCTTGCTGATGAACGATTTGGACAGCTTGGATATTACCGGTCCGACGTGCGGTATGAAACGCTTAAGCTGGCGCGAAGTCTTCTACTGATTTGCACGCGAAAATGCCGTCTGAAAGGTTTTCGGACGGCATTTTTTGCGTTTTTCGGGACGGTGGCGGATTCGTAAAAGGCGGGCAGAGAACTTTGCAAAAAAGCCTTTCCCCCGACAACCGAAACCCAAACACAGGTTTTCGGCAGTTTTCGCCCTTAATACCTCCTGATTTTACCCAAATCTCCCCTTAATCTTCCCCGGATACCCGATAATCAGGCATCCGGCCGCCTTTTAGGCAGCAACAGGCGCACTTAGCCTGTTGGCGGCCTTCAACAGGTTCAAACACATCGCCTTCAGATGGCTTTGCGTACTCACTTTGAGCAGACCAAAATAGGCTGCTCGGGCGTAGCGGAATTTACGGTGCAGCGTACTGAAGCTTTGTTCGACCGCATAACGGGTCTTCGACAAATACCGGTTGCGGTGTGCTTTGCGCATAATGCCGTCCAACAACTGATGTTCTTTCAGATGTTGCCGGTTTTCCGCACTGTCTAGCCTTTATCGGCATAGACGGTCGTGCCTTCGGCAATGCCTTCCAACAAAGGCGACAGGTGGTTGCACTCATGGGTATTGGCGGGAGTGATGTGCAGTTTCTCGATATAGCCTTCCTCATCGGTGCGGGTGTGTTGTTTGTAACCGAGTCTGTATAAACCGTTTTTCTTTGTCCGGCGGGCATCGCTGTCTTTATTCGGTGTGGTTTGGCCGCTGACTTGTCCTTCTTCATCGACTTCTATAGCCTGACGCTGTTTGCTGCCGGCGGTTTGAATAATGGCGGCGTCTTGCGCCGCCGGTTGCGGTAGCGGCATAAGGTGCTGTAATCGGGGATGCTCAGTTCGTCGAAACGGCAAAACAGGTTGAAGTCGATGCGGGTGATGAGGCTGTGTTCGAGTTCGTGATCGGAGAGGCTGTGCCATTGTCCGGGCAGGACGGCTTTGAACATGGACAGCAGTGGATAGGCGGGACAGCCGCGGTGGTTTCGAAGGTAACGGGTTCTTTGACGATTCAGGTACTGTTCGATCGGTTGCCAATCAATCACTTGATCCGACTTCAACAGTGGGAAGCGGTCGATGTGTTTGGCAATCATGGCTTGTGCGGTTTGCCGGAAGAAGGTGCTCATGAGAAATCCCCTAAATGTCTTGGTGGGGATTTAGGGGATTTTGGGGAATTTTGCAAAGGCCTCAATCCAGCTTCAACCATACCCAATAGTTTTCCGAACCGCACACTTCCTCCCGATAACGCCCGGCGGAAGTTTTTTGGACATCGCGAACCTTGCCCTGCTGAAAATACAGCAGTCCTCGTTCGGCGATATGGGGCGGAAATAGGCGGGGTAGATAGATACCAGACATGGTTTGCCTCCAAGAAGTTGTTGAAATATGAGGAGTTTACTGGTTCGGGCGACGTTTGGGGAGAGGGTGGTGGGAATTCTTGTTTTGCGAAGTGGCAAAAGGTCGTCTGAAAATGGGTGTCAGACGACCTTTTGAGGTGGTTGGGAAAGGAGTAGTTTAGAAAGACCGCGTGCGTGCGTACCCCACGTACCGTACACACTCTATACACGAATTCAAAGTGTTACGTGAATACAGATTGTAAGTCTAAAATGTGTACATAAATGGATAATGGCTTATAATTTTTGAATATTGAGAAATCAATCCTGTGGGAAATGTTGCAGTTGGATGACGTGATGATGAACTTTATAAGGTAATCCTGATGTACTGTGAGTATGTGTAGTTGTTAAACTCAGTCCTGCTCTATCTTCGTGAGTATCTAAAAATGTCAGCCCTTCTATCTCTGTGGTTTCAGACTGGATTTTTTCTTTCCATTCACTCAAAACGGTAGTAGCTTTCTTTTTGGCAGATTTATTAACAATGTAAATGAGTAATCCCCCTTCTGAACAGGTAGGACTCCCACTGGCATACCTATTTACTAATTGATGAAAACCTTTTAAAGAATAGGCTGATCCATCACTTAATTTAGCTTCTCCTAGCCATAAATAACGGTTAAATTTAATATGAATATCAACATGTCCGCCTGCATGGTTATTGTGAGTTACATTAAAAGGTGTATGCTTGAATCTCCCTTTAAGATAAGTAACCAGATTAAATGAAATTAGGTCTTCACTTTGGTTACATAGCATATCCTTGTGTTGCTCTACATCGGTAATCCAATTAATAATTTCCTCATTAATTAAATTGTAGAACTCTACCTTACCTCCTTGTGCAATTAAACCTCTTTGTGCAATTAAACATTTTGCTTGAAACGAATTATTCTTCCGCAAATCATAAAGAGTAAGAATGTAATCATCCATTAAGTGTTACCTCTTTTCTTTAATCGAATTGCGAGTTTACTTAATGTGAAAGTAATAAATAAAAGTTTAGGATTAAACTTAGATTGGATATTTCCATTATTAAGAGCAATATATCCGCTTTCTTGAATATCGGCTAACTCTTCCTCCATTAGCTCAATAGGCTCATCAGTATAACCATCAATATATCGATAAATAGGTTCTAACAAATGCCATTGTGTACCACATAAAAAAAGAAAATATCTACAATAACGTTTTTATCATATTCTTGCGTAATTTCTGCAATGCGTTTGGGAGTAATATTTCTTAATAGTTCTAGCTTTGTAGATTGAATATAAGACACAAGTGAAAGCAGTCGCGCTCTTTGCGTATCAGTCAAAGAGTTAGCTTCTTTGATTTCTTCAATAATTGAGGAAAAGGTATGTGCTTTCATAGCAAATCATGTCTAAGCTAAATCAAAAATTTTTTTGGTAAGCATATCTAAATCTTCTTGGCAAGCGCAATCATCAATTTCAACAATATAACACGCAGACACTCTTGTTGTACCTTCCAAAAAACTTTTATAGCCCAAAGAGGCTGTTGGTTCAAATAATTCAGTAGTTGATATAGAAGTCCATTTTTTTCAATAGCATGAAGCTCTGTTCTTGATTGGATAGCTACCATTCCGCTCATATGATAAGGTTCAAGTCTTAAATCTTCTCTATTATTCCTTCTATCTAATTTTTCATGTTTTACTGAACCTGAATCAGTGTAATGGCTAAAACTTGTTACTCTTCCTCCTTCTTCGCTATATAAAGAGCGAATTGCATTACCAATATTTTTCTTTCTAGCACTTTTTAAATTAGGATATATATTAACCAAATATTTAAATAAAGAATCTGATAAGTAATCCATATCACTTTGGCTGGTTATTGCTGTTGCATCGCTAAATAGTGTAAGCAATTTTGCCTCTTTATCAACAGTAAAATAACTTATCAATTGTTTAAAATCCTGCCTGATTGCAATAACTTCATCATATAAACCTACATCAAATTGAAGAAAGTAATCTTGAACATCTTCTGGTGCTTCTCCTAAAACAAATTCTTTACGTTTACGAAAAGATTTACGTCCGCATACCCAAAACTTACTTGTATTACCTTCATCATTAAATTCATCCGAAATGCAAAATAATTGAGTACTTTGAGTCTCCAGAATCTGTCTAGGTAGCAAATTTGGAAAATTTCTAGTATATTCAGTATTGGAATTTTTTTTGAATTTCTTCTTTAAGCTTGATTTCAAATTCATTCAATTCTTGATCTGGAAGAGTTGAAATATCAAAAAATACAACAGCTTTCTTGCCAAAATTCAAACTTCTATCATATTCAGCTTCAAGAATTTTTTTTATTTTGTTAAGTATTGGGTTGTGGTCTAACAATTCGCTTACTTTTTCTTTTAAGCTAGACCATGATTGCACTCTGAAAATATCGTTGCTAAATAAAATTCGGCTTAATTTGCGGATAGAATAATCACGTTCTTGCAAAAAACCAATTAAAGTTAAAATATCTTTTTTTGTTTCAGCTATCATATTCAGTATTCTCTGTAGTTTATGAAATTATCACATTTTACTCTTTACAATAGAAATAATGGAAGGAATATTTTCAGATAGTCTTCATTCATTTCAACCCCTCCCACTCTTTCAACAACCTCTTCACCGACACCGGATACGGTGTCTTCAATTCCTGCGCGAATAGCGACACCCTCAATTCTTCAATCATCCATTTAAACGCGGCGAGGTCGTCTGAAATGGGTTGTCCTTGTTTTACCAAGCTGTCGGTTTTCTCCTGCCACATTTGTTCCAGCTCTTGAATATCGGCTTCGCGGGCTGCGTCGCGAGCGGGGTTGCTGCTGTATTTTTCGAGGCGCAGGGTCATGGCTTTGAGGTAGATGGGGAGGCGCGGCCATTGTGCCCATGGGGTATGGGTGGCGAAGCCGGCGGCGAGCAGGGTTTGCAGGCGTTGGCGTATGAGGTGGGTGAGCGGGTGTTTACCGAGTTTGCCGTTGAGTTCGGCGTAGGCGGCGGCGGTTTCCTGCAGGTAGCGGCTGAGGGCTTCTTTGACGGCGGGCAGGCGGCTGCGGGCGCGTTTGATTTGTTCTTTGAAGGCTTTTTCGTTGCGCGGCAGCTCGTCTTCGCCGATAAAGGCGCGGTCGCAGACGGCTTGGGTGAGGTCGTCGCGCAGGGTGTCGGCGTTGATGTGTTTGAGTAGCATGGCGGCTTGGGTGAAGCCTTGGATGCCTTTGTTCAGGTCTTTAACTTGTTCTTTTAGTTGTAGTTTCATGAGTTCGATCACGCCTAATCGGTGGGCTTGTTCGGCAGCGGCAGATATGTCGAACAGGCGCAGGGCGATGCGGCCGTCTTTTTCTTTTTGCAGGCCGAGGTAGCCGGTGAGCTGTTGTTTGCCGCGGGCGAATTTGATGGATTCGGGCAGGGTGCCGATGTCCCACGTGGTAACGTTGTCGCGCTCGAATTCTTGGGTGTTGTCGCGGAAGGTGGTGGCGGCGGCTTTGCCGAGTTGCTGTTGCAATTCGTGCAGTTTGCGGCCGCCGGCAAGCTCTTGTCCGCCGTCGTCGATAATGCGCAGATTCAGATAGCAGTGTTCGGGCAAGTCTTGCGCCGCCCATGCGTCTTGGTCGATTTGCTCGAGAATCCGCATATCGCCGGTGCTTTTGGCGATAAAGTGCGCCAACTGGGGAATGATGGCCGCTTGGCGGTCGGGATTGCTTTCGAGAAATTTGGTGATGAAATCGGGCACGGGCACGCAAATGCGGCGGATTTGTTTGGGCAATGCTTTAATCAGCAGCTGGATTTTTTCGCGCAACATACCGGGCACCAGCCATTCAAGCGACGGCGCGTGCAGGCGGTTGAGGACGGTCAGCGGCACGGTCATGGTCACGCCGTCGAGCGGATGGTGCGGCTCGAAGCGGTAGGAAAGTTTGAACTTGCCGTCTGCGGTTTGCCAGAATTTAGGGAACTGCTCTTCGGTAATGTGCGCGGCGGCGTGTTGCATCAAATCGTCGCGGCTGAGGAACAGCAGACGCGGATTGTCGCGCTCGGCGGTTTTGAGCCAGGCTTCAAAGGTGCGGATATCGGCAAGGGGCAAAGGTTTCAGACGGCCTTTTGGGGATACCGGCTGCTTTTTGGGCTTGGGGTCGTCTGAAACATTTTGTCGGGTATGTGAACTCGGTTCACGCACGCGCTTGTCCGTATCTTTGGAATCGGCGTGCGTGGCTTGCGCCACAGATTCTACGTTGCGCAGGCTGCCTGAAACTGTTGAAACTGCGGCACTCTGTTCCCTCTCCTGTGGGAGAGGGTTAGGGAGAGGGCTTGCTGAAGTTGCAGAAAAGTTAGTTTGGGCGGCAACTGTTTTGCCCTCTCCCCAGTCCTCCCCCACGAGGGAGGGGGCGGTTTGCTGCGGATTTGCAGGACGCAGGCCGTCTGAAACCGCATCCGCCGTATAAAAATCGGGCAGGCGTTCGTTATAAAACGCAAATAGGGCTTCGTCATCGACCAATACGTCTTGCTTACGCGATTTGTGTTCTAACTCGATGATTTCTTTAATCAGCTTTTTATTGTGGGCAAAAAAGGCCGTCTGAAGATTGCTTTCCTGCGCCACCAATGCGCTGCGGATAAAGATTTCGCGCGCTTCTTCGGGCTCAACTTTGCCGTAAGACACGGGACGGCGAGGCAATACGGTCAGGCCGTAAAGTGTCACGCGTTCGCCGGCGACGACTTCGCCGCGTTTTTGTTCCCAGTGCGGCTCGAAATAATGATAGCGAACGAGGTGCGGCGCTTCCTGCTCTATCCATTCGGGCTGGATAACGGCGACGTCGCGCGCGTAAAGGCGCGTGGTTTCAACCAATTCTGCCGCCATCACCCATTTAGGTTTGGCTTTGAACAAGGCGGAGGCAGGGAAAAGGTGGAAGCGGCTGCCGCGCGCGCCGGTGTAGTCGTTGCCGTCGGGCGATTTCATGCCGACGTTGGCGATAAGGCCGGTGAGCAGGGCGCGGTGGATTTGTTCGTAGCCCGCCTCTTTGGCGGCGCGGATTTGGGCGCGGTGTTGTTTCTTATCCAGTTGTTTTTGTTTTAGCTTTGCCGCCAAATCTTGGTCGCCTTGACTTTCAGACGGCCTTAATTGCTCTTGGGAAGGAGGTTGTCGAAACGCGGCTTCCTTGGTGGTCAAACCCATTTCAATCGCGGTTTGGGCAAGCTGGTGGTGCAGCTCGCGCCATTCGCGCATCCGCAGGTGCGACAGGAAATATTGGCGGCACCACTGCACCAGCTGCTTGTTGGACAAGCCTTTGTCGCGCTCGCGCTGGAAGCTGTCCCAAATGTTCAGATAGGCAAGGAAATCGGACTGCTTGTCGGTAAAACGCTCGTGCGCCTTCGCAGCGGCATCGCGCGACTCCAACGGCCGCTCGCGCGGGTCTTGAATCGACAGCGCGGACGCAATCACCAATATTTCCGCCATACAGTCGTGCTTCTTCGCCGCCAGCAAAATGCGTGCGATTTTCGGGTCGATGGGCAGGCGCGCCATTTGTTCGCCGAGTTTGGTCAGGCGGTAACGCATGTTGGCACCGATATGGCCCGAACTGTTTTGCAGACCGTCTGAAACATTGGCCGGGTTTGGTCGGGCATCCGTGCCTGATCCGCGGACTTGGTTCTTCATATTTTGCATAGTCTTGTCGGTCGGGCATCTTCCCCGACATCATCTAAATTTGTCTTTACTGGTTTTCACGCCGCTTATTGCGGATAAACATATTCCGCCTTGCCGTTGCGAATGTTCAAGCTGCCTGCATCGCCCGTAATCAGGTTGCCCGTTACCGAGCCTTCTCTACAACCTGAAACCGGCATATCGTAGCCCAGCGTGTGAATCAGGAACGTTGAAAGTTGCTGATGGAAGGCAATTTCGCAAGGCGCAAAGGTTTGGTCGGCGGATTGCTGAACGGCGGCATCGGGGCTGTACAACACCAGCGGTACGAGATAGCTGTCGGGCTTGCACCGTGCCTTGGTTGTAGGTATCTTGGCGCACATACTGCCCGTGGTCTGAAGTATAGGCAAACAGCCAGTTGCCGTCAGGCTGCTTTTGCAGCTTCCGGAACACGGTTTGAATCATTTGGTCGGTTTTGTGGATGGTGTTGTCGTACTTATCCACAATATTGGCTTCGCCGAAAACTTTATCTTGAGGCTGTAACAATGCGCCGTATGGGGCGTGCGAACCGCGTTGGTGCAACACGATAAAATGCCTGCCCTGCTGCAAATTGATTTTGTCGAACAGCGGCAGCAATTTCTCATCGGGCATATTGTCGCCGTTGCCGTAGCCAAGCTGCGTCGGCTGAATCAGATGATCTATCCATTTCTTACCGATGAGGTTCAAAATTGCCATTTGGTTTTCCGCCTGCGCGCTGTAAAAATACGTTTCATAGCCCTGCTCTTTGGCGAGGCGGAACATATTGGTATCTCCGCCGCTGATTTGTTCCAATCCGTTGGCGTGCGGTATGG
This sequence comes from Neisseria lactamica NS19, assembly GCA_000193795.2. GTDB lineage: Bacteria > Pseudomonadota > Gammaproteobacteria > Burkholderiales > Neisseriaceae > Neisseria > Neisseria lactamica_A. Next base: position 13,492 of record AEPI01000014.1, read on the forward strand.
CGTTGAAAAAACTGGGCAGGGACACTGCCGTCATAAAACCTGCGGAATAGCTTTGTTTCACAATCGGCTTAAAGTCGGCTTGCGAAAGCCGGGTCAAAAACGGCGAAGTTTCGCGTCCGTAACCAAACAGCTTCAAATGCGCCGCACTTTCGCTTTCGCCCATAATCAGGACGATATTTTGAATACTGCCCTGCCCGGTTTTGTTTGGCGCAGGCTGTTTAAAGGCGGGAATCCTGCTCAAATCAAACAACTGATACGGCAACACGCGCCCGACAAAATAACCGAAGCTGAAATAATTGGCTTTGATACGGCTGTATGTCGGTTTGGGTGAAATACCGTGTTCCTGCATCGTACCGAATGAACGTCCAAAAATCAGCAACATCGCCGCAGCGAACAATATATCGGCGGCAAAATGTGTCTTGCGGCGGAACTTGGCAAGGCTGCAAAACAGCACGACTTCCGCCACGCCCCACAACGCAGGCAGCCACAACTTATCCAACATCGACGCGCCCGCGCTGCCGACCTCGGTAATCTCTTTCAGCATCAGCCAATAATTGATGCCCGTCATCCAACTTTGATAAACCGCGTAATGCACATTGTTGGCAATGATGCTGAGCGCGAAAAACAGCGCAATCAGCAACCGCGTTGCCTTATAACGCGCAAACAGATACAGCGCAGCAATCAAAAATGTCAGCGCAAACGTTTCCGCAATTTTTGCCGCCGGAAGAGTTTCAATTCCAAATACAAAGCGATAGGCAATTTCGCCGGCAGTAAGTAAAGACGAATACAGAAAGAGAACGAAAAGGGATTTTTTCATAATAGGAAGTTCATAATAAAAGTTGCAGGCCGGGTTTGGGTGTGCGGCAGCGGTATTCTTTACAGCTATTTGTTTACAGATTGTTTTTCAAAAAACGAGGTCGTCTGAAAGTGGTTTGTCATTTGTCGGATTGTGTCGGGCATGAATGCCTGAGCTGCGTGCTTGATTTTTAGTATTTTGCATAGTTTTGTAGGTCGGGCATAAATGCCCGACCTCATTTCTTAGAGTTTAGACAGTATCCGTATATTTTTTATAATCGAACATACATAGTAGTCTTTTATAGTGCGTATCTTTTTTATTCGCAAAATTTTTTAAATAATTTTCAACCTCATCTTCTGGAAGTTGGTTGTTCCATATTCCCCAAGCAATCGCATCGTTTTTATATGTGTCTGAAATATTTTCATCATCTAAAATTGATTGGATGGATGAATGATTATTTTTACAACGCCTATTTATTTCTTCAATAAAATGATCTAATTTTTCTTTTTGTTGGCGTTTTAGTACAGCTTCTTTATGTATATCAGAACATATCCTACTAAATCCATAAATAGGAAAATATTGCGTAGATGCTATACTATGTTTATCTATTAATTTTAGAAGTTGTGAATTTTCCTCTTCAATTATTTTGAAATAATTTGACATCATCTCTGATGTTGTTTGAAAGTTGTAGCTGATAGTTTTGGTTGAACCAATAGCAACCACTTTATCGCTATTATTTAAATTGTCCATATCTTCCGTAAAGCTAACTTTAATGTTACCGCCAGTATAAATCTCCTTTGCTATAGATTGAAATTTACGTACATCCATAGCTGAGATTGGTAGTGTTAGTTCTGCAAGAGCTTTATAAATTTGTGAGAAGTTATCTGTTTTGATTTTATTAATACGGATAGTAGAGAATCCAGTTATATCAATATCATGTTCAACAATATCTTCATTGTTAGACTCAGGTTCATATTCTACGAGTAAAAAATTCCTACGAATTTTATTAGCTGAAGGAGAGTTTGGTTCTACATAAGTAAAGATTGTTTTTAAAATTTCTTTGATATTTTCATCGCCAACATTATATCCAAGAAATATGATTGGATTGTGAATAAATAACGATAATAGTTGGGCTCTAATAAGTTCATATTTTTCTTTAAATTTCTCATAATCCTTTTTAGTAATAATAATTTTTGATGGATCGTCCACGCAACCATGTATTTTGTATACTGAGCCATAAGGGTTGCTTAAAAGAATATCATTACCAATTAGTGGGTTAAATTCAAAAATATCTTGGGCTAATTTGTCATAATTTGTTGTAATGATTGACCCTACATTTTTTCTCGCTTTTTTTAATTCAGATAACTCTGTATTAGAATTATCTTTATAATTCAATTGTGAGAGCAGGGTGGATATATAAATCTTAAACCTGCTTAAGGTGTTTCCTGCCCTCATATTTTCAAAGAACTTATCATTTATTTCTTTAAATCTACCATCAGGGTCATTTTCTAAAACTTTATCAAATTTACTTTGTAATTCCTCTGCAATCTCTTCATATTGGAATCTACCATCTTCACAGTACCGTGATTTGATGTTCAAATATTCCCTATCATCTCCAAATAAATCTATTGCAATTTTAGATAATAGACCATCCCAAGTATATGAATTATCTAAGTATCTCAAACTCATACCTGTTCCAATAAAGAGAACGGGATGGTTAGTATAGTTAGACATAAATTCTTTTATATTCATTGTATTAATCCCTAATAATATTAACAACGAGATTTTTGTCGGATATCAATGCCCGACCTATCTGTTTTCAGACGGCCTCCACCGCCCCTAATTCCAACAACACCTGAAACCCATCATTGATATACCGCGAATCGGGCATTTCTAAAAACGGGAATGCTGCTACGTCGCCCAGGTTCAACGATGCCATGCGCAGGATGACGGCGGCGAGGTTGCTGCGGACGATTTCGGGGTCGGTAAATCCGGGGCGGCTGTTGAAATCTTCTTCTGAAAACAGTCGGATACACACGCCTGCGGAGACGCGTCCGCAGCGGCCGGAGCGTTGGCGGGCGGCGGCTTGGGAGATTTTTTCGACATGAAGCTGCTCCACTTTCGCCCGTGCGGAATAGCGTTTGACACGCGCGAGGCCAGTGTCGATGACGTATTTGATGCTCGGCACTGTAAGCGAGGTTTCGGCGACGTTGGTCGCAAGCACGATGCGGCGTTTTGCGCCTGAAGGGTGGAAGATTTTGTGCTGCTCGGCGTGCGACAGGCGTGCAAACAGGGGCAGGATTTCGTCGTTGCGGCGCAGCGTGGATTTACGCAGGGCTTCTGCCGCTTCGCGGATTTCGCGTTCGCCCGGCAGGAACACCAAAATATCGCCTTCGCCGTGTCGCGCCAATTCGTCCGCCGCATCGACAATCGCGTCGGTCAATTCTATTTCCGCGTCGTCTTCGTCTTTGCCGGTCAGCGGTCGGTAGAGGATTTCGACGGGATAGGTGCGCCCGCTCACTTCCAACACGGGCGCGCCGTTGAAGTGTTGGGAGAAGCGTCCTGCATCTATCGTTGCCGAGGTGATGATGACTTTCAAATCGGGGCGGAGCGGCAGCAGTTGTTTCAGGTAGCCCAGTAGAAAGTCAATGTTCAGGCTGCGTTCGTGCGCTTCGTCGATGATAATCGTGTCGTAGGCGGCGAGATAACGGTCGGTCTGGGTTTCTGCCAACAGGATACCGTCGGTCATCAGCTTGACGCAGGCATCGCGCGAGGTGTGGTCGGTAAAGCGCACTTTATAGCCGACCGCGCTGCCGATTTCGGATTTCAGCTCTTCGGCAATCCGCTCTGCTACCGAACGCGCCGCCAAACGGCGCGGCTGGGTATGCCCGATCAATCCTGCCGCCCCGCGCCCGAGTTCCAGACAAATCTTGGGCAACTGCGTGGTTTTGCCCGAACCGGTTTCGCCGCAAATAATCGTTACCTGATTCTCGGCAACGGTTTTTTTGATTTCATCGAGTTTTTCGTGAACGGGCAGCGTGTTGTCGAATTCGGGTTTGGGCAATGCTGCCAAACGCTTCAAAAAGATTTCGTGCGATTTCCGGTATTTTTCTTCGACTTTGGACAAACCGCCGTATTTGTTGGGATTTTTGAAGGCGGATTGCAGGAAGTGGCGGTCTTTGGAGAGGGTTTGGGAGAAATCGGGAAACATGATTGGTGCGGGTACGGTAAAAATGAAATTATAGCAAACGCTTTGGTTGGGTTCGGGCAATATTGGGATGGGGCAATGCCGTCTGAAAACCGCATTCTGTCGTTCAGACGGCATTGTTGCTGAAATTTCAAGCGGCGGCGGAACGGTATCCGAATCAAGGCGGTTGCCGGCGTTTGATCGGGGGCGTTTTAGTTTTCAGACGGCATTCCCGCTTTGCTGTTTGCGGCTTGCAGTCCGGCGGGCGCATTGCCGGTTTGGGCGGCGGTTTCCTGAAGCACGCGCCGGCGGAAACGCATTCCCGATGCGTGGTAAAACGGTTGCGGCGAAAACTGGCGCGAAACCTGCGAGGCGAAAATGCAGGCAATCAGCATCCAAAACAGCAGGTTTTGCCCGCCGGTCATTTCCATAACGATGACGGCGGAGGTAATCGGGGATTGTGTCGCGCCCGCCAGAAATGCCGCCATGCAGATGAGGACGATGATGTTTGCACCGGCGGATACGTTGGCGATGGAGGCGATGTGTTCGCCTAAGAATGCGCCTATGGTCAGCGAGGGGGTAAAGATGCCGCCCGGTATGCCCGCCCAATAGCTGAAAACGGTGGCGAGCCATTTTGCCGCCGCCAGACCGAAGGGGGCTTCGTAAACGCCGTGCAACGCCTGTGCGGCCTCGTGGTAGCCGGTGCCGTAGGTTTTGCCATGATAAAGCGTGCCCAATGCGGCAAGCAGCAGACCCATGACAGCCGCGAGCAGCAACGGACGGTTGCGGACGAAGCCTTGGATTTTGCGCGGGGAAAATGCCGCCGCGCCCTGATAGAGCAGCCGTCCGAACAGACCGCCCGCCGCGCCGCAAACCAGCCCGGCCGCCACGACCCACATCAAAATATTTTCCAACACGCCGCCGTTGAAACCGGAAAAATACGGGTTGTTGCCCTGAATGGCGACCTGTATGAAGCCGGAGGCGAGCACGCCCAAAAGAATCTGCCGCTCCCAACGCAGCATAATGCCGCGCCCGAGTTCCTCAATGGCGAAAATCACGCCTGCCAGCGGCGCGTTGAATGCGGCTGCCAAGCCGCCCGCCGCGCCTGCCGCCATCAAATCGTTTTCCTGCATCCCTTTGAATGCCAAACCGTGTTTTTTGCACCACGTGCCCCACGCGCCCATCACTGCCGCGCCGACTTGGACGGACGGGCCTTCGCGCCCGATGGACGCGCCGAACAGCATACCCAAAAAGGTCAGCGGGATTTTCAGCAGTGTCGGTTTGAGGCGGAGCAGCCGTGTTTTTTGTGCGCCGTAGGGCAGCGACAGCGAGGCGATGACTTGCGGAATACCGCTGCCGGCGGTAAAGGGGGCGAATTTGCGTGTGAACCACGCAATCAGAGGCAAACCCAAAGGAAGCGCGACCCACGCGAACCACGGGTATTTTTGCACCCACGCGGCATTCAGTTCGAGGGCGTAGTCGGCAAGGCGGGCGAAAAACAGCGCGGTCAGGGCGACAAGCGCGGAGCCTGCCAGAAGGAACATAAAGGCGATGCTTTTGCGCGAAATGCGGCGGGTTTGGCGGATTTTGCGGCGTAGATTGCGGATGAGTGTGCGGAACATAAGGCGGTGGCGGGAAAAGCGGCTTTCAGACGGCCTGCCTGCCGGCGATGCCGTCTGAAGGCCGGCGGGTTTAGGAGCGGTAGTCGGCGTTGATGGAGACGTATCCGTGCGACAGGTCGCAGGTATAGACGGTGGCGGCGGCCTGTCCGCGATGCAGCTTGATGCGGACGGTGATTTCGTCTTTCGCCATCACCGCCTGTCCTTGCGCCTCGGTGTAGCTTGCGGCGCGCCCGCCGTGTTCGGCAACCAGGATATCGTCGAGATACATTTCCACGAGGCCGGTGTCGAGGTCGGCAATGCCGGCACAACCGATGGCGGCGAGCAGCCTGCCGAGGTTGGGGTCGGAGGCGAAAAAGGCGGTTTTGACCAGCGGCGAACGTGCCACGGCGTAGGCGGCTTGGCACGCCTCTTCGCGGGTTTTGGCGTTTTGCACTTCGATGGTGATGAACTTGGTCGCACCCTCGCCGTCGCGGACGATGGCTTGGGCGAGTTCGAGCGCGAGGCTGCACAACAATTCTTTGAGTTGGGTGTAACGCGGGTCGGCGATGTTGTCGATTTCGCTTTGGCTGTTTTTGCCAGTGGCGATGATGACGAAGCTGTCGTTGGTGCTGGTGTCGCCGTCAACGGTGATGGTGTTGAAGGTTTCATCGGCGATTTCCTGCGTCATCAGTTGGAGGACGGGTTGGGAAACTTTGGCATCGGTGGCGATAAAGGCGAGCATCGTCGCCATATTCGGATGAATCATACCGGAGCCTTTGGCGATGCCGGTGGCGCGGACGGTGTGCTTTTCGCCGACTTTGCCTTCGCGCGAGGCGGCTTTGGGCACGGTGTCGGTGGTCATGATGGCGCGTGCCGCTTCGTTCCAAAAGGCAGGCTGCATTTTGGGCAGGGCGGCGATGATTTTGTCTGCGGGCAGCGGTTCGAGAATCACGCCGGTGGAGAAGGGCAGTACCTGGTTCGGTTTGCAGCCGATTTGCCGGGCGGCGGCGGCACACACTGCCAAAGCATCGATTCTGCCCTGTGCGCCCGTACCCGCGTTGGCGTTGCCCGTGTTGATGATGAGGGCGCGCACGCCGTCTTCGTCAAAAAGGTGCGATTTGGCGATGTGGACGGGCGCGGCACAGAAACGGTTGGTCGTGAAGACTGCACCGACGGTGCTGCCGGCGGCTACGGCAATCAGCGTCAGGTCGGTATGCCCGGGCTTCTTCACGCCTGCTTGGGCGGTGTAGAGGGCAATGCCGTCGATGTCGGGCAGTTGTTCGGCGGTTTTTTCGGTCAGATTGACAGCCATAACGGTTCTCCTTGCGAGTGTGTCGGCGTTCGGACGGCATGGGCTGAAATGCCGTCTGAAACGGGTTCAGAACCCCAAAACGGGGATAATCAGCGGCGCAATCAGCGCGGTCAGCACGCCGTTGAACGTCAGCCCCAGCCCCGCGTATGCCGCCATGCGGCGGCTGCGTTCGAGCGAGGCGGCAATGCCCATCGCGTGCGAAGCCGTGCCGAGCGACATACCCACGGATGAGGGCATGACGACCGTGTTCTTCAGCATTTTGTAACCGGCAATCTGCCCCACCAAACCGGCGATGATGACGGTGGCGGCGGTAATGGCGGGAATGCCGCCGATGGAGCGGGTAATTTCGATGGCAATGGGGTTGGTTACGGATTTGGAGGCAAGAGAGAGAACGACTTCGCGTTCCGCGCCCAGCCATTTGGCAAAATACATCCCCGTAACGATGCCCGTAATGCTGCCTGCAAGTTGCGAAACGATGACGGGCATCCACTGGTTGAAGATTTTACGGCGGTTTTGGTAGAGCGGCACAGCAAGCACGACGACGGCGGGTTTGAGCCAGAAATCAATGAATTGTGCGGCGTTGTGGTACACCGCGTAATCGATGTTGAGGATTTTCAGGTAGGCAATCAGCGCAACCGTGCTGATTAGGACAGGATTGCAGAGGATGTTGCCCGTGCGCGTGCGCACGATAATCGCAAGCGCGTACACGGCAAGCGTGAGGAACAGCAGAACACTGGGCTGTTTTAGGATTTCATTCATCGGATAATGCTCCGTATCCGGCGGTGAACCTTGCCCGTAACCAGCAGTACGCACAAAGTGCTGGCGGAGGCGGAAACCAGTATCGAAAACCAATCGTCGGCAATCAAATCCAAATAGCCGATGACCGCCACGCAGGGCGGCACGAGGAACAGCGTCAGGTTTGCCATCAGCGCGTCGGTAAGCTGTTGCAGCCAAGACGTTTTGACCCAACCCGCCTGCAAAAGCGCAAATAACACGCCCATACCGACGATGCTTCCGGGTAGTTTGATGCCGGTCAGATGGACGGCGGTTTCGCCTGCGGCGAGGCAGCCGAGAATGATGAGGAGCGCGCGGATGATGTTCATGTTGTGTGTGTCTGTCTTTTGACGGCGTTGCGATCAATTTGTTAACTGTTTAATCATAACGTCAAATATGCCGTCTGAAAAGCCGAAGCCCGCGCACAAATGCAAAACGGCACGGATAAACCGTGCCGCGGCAACCGGGGCGTGTTCAGACTTTGCGGTAGGGATTTTCCAAACCCTCGATCAGCGCGAGCAGGTAATCGCGCAACTGACGTTCGCCGCAGCCCATCAGCAGCGCGTCTTCAAACGCGTCTTGTGCCGTCTGATACAGTTCGGACATATTTTCGGACATCACTTTGACCTTTTCGGTACAGGACACGATCTGTCCGTCATCGTCGTACCATTTGGGCATTTCGGGCATACTCATTGCGTATTCCTTGGGAAATCAGTTCAGAAAGCGGGACGGGTCGTTTTTTTTGACCCGGCGGGCGAACGCATATTTGCCGCTCCAATATTTGTGGCTCAGGCTGGTGATTTCGATATTTTTCCCTGTGCGCGGCGCGTGGATGAAGCGGTCGTTGCCGATGTAGAGCCCGACGTGGGAAATCCGGCTGCCGCCCAGCGTGCGGAAAAACACCATATCGCCCGGCTGCAATTCGCTTCGGGAAACGGGGGAACCCATCTGCGCCTGTTCTGCCGATGTGCGCGGCAGGTTGATGCCCATCGCGCGTCTGAAGATGTGTTGCATGAAGCCGCTGCAGTCGAAACCGGTAGAAACCGATGTGCCGCCGTAGCGGTAGGCGACACCCAAAAGCCCCATCGCGCTGCCGATGAGTTCGTCGGCATTGCCCGCCCGCCGGGCGGGGGCTTGGTTGACGGGTAAAACAGACTGTTCGTTTTCGGCAAACTGTTTGAGAATCTGCTCGCGGCTGCTGAGCAGGTTGGTCAACTCGTCGGCAAGGGCGGGGCGGACGGCAAACATCAGCCACAAAACCGCCCAAACTGCCGGTTTGAAAAAAGAATCCATATCGGTGTTTCCGCGCAGGAGGCATCGTGCCGCCGTGCGATGTTATGCTGTATCAGTCGAAAATATCTTGTTGATTGTATATAAAAAAACGGCTGTTTGGCAAAAAACGGCTTGTTAGATTGAGTTAATATGTTGATTTTTATATGATTTATTGAGAATTTAGGAAAGTGCGCCCGCCGTCCGCCTTGTTTTCGCACCGGCCGCAACCATATAGCCGCCATCCGAACAATCAATCAGAGAAAATCATGAATCAAACCTCCATCGACCGCGCCGATGTGCGTACCCGCTTTATCTTCGACGATATGCCCGTGCGCGGGCTGCACGTCCGTCTGGAAAACGTGTGGCGGCACATTGTGAAACAGAAAAACTATCCCGCCGCCATCCGCCGCGCCTTGGGCGAGCTGCTGGCTGCCGGCGTTCTGCTGTCGGGCAACCTCAAAAACGAAGGCACGCTGATTGTGCAGGTTCAGGGGCAGGGAAGACTGAAAATGCTGGTTGCGGAAGCGACTTCCGAACGTACCGTCCGTGCGACCGCGCGTTGGGACGAAACCGCAGAAATAGCCGATGACGAAAGCCTCGGCGATCTTTTGGGCGAGGGCGGCGTGTTCGTATTGACGCTGCAACCCAAGGACGGCGAACCCTGGCAGGGCGTAGTGCCTTTGGAAGGCGGCGACATTGCGCAAATGCTGGTGAACTATATGAAGCGTTCCGAACAGCTCGATACGCACATCGTCCTGTCTGCAAGCGACGAAGCGGCGGACGGCCTGCTGGTGCAGCGTCTGCCCGAAGAAGAGCAGGCGGAAGAAGCGTGGGAATACGTCAGCACCTTGGCGCGCACGCTGACGGCGGCGGAGCTGGCAGAATTGGATGCTCAACATGTTTTGTACCGCCTGTTCCACGAAACGCCGCCGCGCGTATTCGAGCCGGAAACGTTTGAATTTTCGTGTACCTGTTCGCGCGGCAAGGTCAGCGATATGCTGTTGATGCTGGGCGGGGAAGAAGTCGGCGGCGTGGTGGCGGAACAAGGCAGCATCGAGGTTGGTTGCGATTTCTGCCACAGCAAATATGTGTTTGACGAAACCGATGTCAACGCGCTGTTCGGTGAGGATGTGGTCTGCGTTGCCCGAGAGCAGTCCGGACCTACCGTCCAATAATCTTGTGCAACAAGGATAAATAGCCAAATGCCGTCTGAAAATCCCCACGGGGTGTTTCAGACGGCATTTTCATGTGTTTCAGACGGCATTTAAAGCAGGAACAGGGTGGCGAGACCCAAGAAAATCAGGAAGCCGCCGGAGTCGGTAACGGCGGTAATCAGTACCGAGCTGCCCAGCGCGGGATCGCGTCCGAACTTTTCCATAATGACGGGAATCAGCACGCCGACGGTTGCCGCCAGCAGGAGGTTGAGCGTCATTGCGGCAACCATGACCAAGCCGATGCCGAGGCTGCCGTAAAGCAGCCACGAAACCGCCCCCATCACCGTTCCCCAGATGATACCGTTGACCAGGGCGACGCCGACTTCTTTTTTCAGCAAACGCCCCGCCTGCATATCCGTCAGCTGCCCCATCGCCATCGCACGGACAATCATGGTAATCGTCTGGTTGCCAGAATTGCCGCCTATGCCGGCGACGATGGGCATCAGCGCGGCGAGTGCGACGATTTTTTCGATGCTGCCTTCAAACGCGCCGATGACGCGGCTGGCGAGGAAGGCGGTACAGAGGTTGACGGCGAGCCACGTCCAGCGGTTTTTGACGGAATCCAAGACGGGGGCGAACAGGTCTTCCTCTTCCTGCAAACCTGCCATGTTCAACATATCGGCTTCGGATTCTTCGCGGATCACGTCCACCATCTCGTCGACGGTAATCCTGCCGATGAGCTTTTTGTTTTCATCGACGACGGGCGCGGTTACCAAGTCATAACGTTCAAACGCCTGCGCCGCTTCTTCCACGTCGTCTTCGGGACGAAAGCGCACGACATCTTTCGCCATCACGTTTTCCACCAAGTCTTCGGGGTCGGCGACCAAAAGTTTGCGTATGGGCAGTACGCCTTGCAGCACGTCGTTTTCATCGACCACAAAAATCTTGTCGGTATGGTCGGGCAGGCTGTCGAAGCGGCGCAGGTAACGCAGCACCACTTCGCAGGCGACATCGGCGCGGATGCTGACCAACTCGAAGTCCATAATCGCACCGACCTGATGGTCTTCATACGACATTGCCGCCTTGACTTGGGCGCGTTCTTCCTCATCGCGCGTTTGCAGTGCTTCATAAACCACTTGGTGCGGCAAATCGTCTGCCAGCTCCGCCAATTCGTCCGCGTCCAAATCATCGACTGCCGCCAACAATTCGTCTTTGTCCATCGACTCGATCAGCGTTTCGCGGACTGCATCGGACACTTCCAGCAGGACTTCGCCGTCGTCTTCGGGTTTCACTAAAAGCCAGACGACGTTGCGTTCGCGTGGCGGCAGCGATTCCAATACCGCCGCCACGTCGGCGGGGTGCAGCTCGCTCAAGAGGACGGTCAGCTCGGTCAGCTTGTTGCTCAGCGGCGCGTCTTCGAGCGGCGTACCGTTTTCGATTTGTTCAAAAGCAGGTTCGAGGATTTCGCAGAGGGCGTGGACACGGTCGAAATCGGCGGAAGGGCGTTCTACATCGTTTTCGATACCGTCGTTTTCAAGGTTCGGAGGGGTTTGTTCGATGCTCATAAATGCTCCGCCCGCCGTGTGCGGGGAGGCATTTCGGCGGGATGGTTATTGTCGTTTGGAATCGGATGGGGTGTTCAGTAAAAACGAACTGGGAAGGTCCATAATAAAAGCCCGAAAAATCAGGCGCGGGATTGGAAACGGCATTATTCTACTCCTTTTTGCGGGAAACGGCTTGCCGTTTGTCCGACAAAATGCCGTCTGAAGCCTTTCAGACGGCATTTTTCGGACGGCGGGTCAGCGGTAGGCGTTTTTCAGTCCGCGCAGGGCGGCGAAGACTGCCAAACCGCTGTTTAAGGTTCGCCCCGTCAGGGTTTCGGCACGTTTGCGGACGGCGGGCTTGTCTGTCCGCAAAAACGGATTGACGCGGCGTTCGTGGGCGAGGGTAACGGGCAGGGTGGGCGTATGCGCCGCCGCTTTTAATGCTGCCTGAATGTCGGCATTGTCCGGCTCGATATGGGCGGCGAAACGCAGGTTGGCGGCGGTGTATTCGTGCGCCGGGTAGAACAGGGTGTCTTCGGGTAATTGGTTGAACCGTTGGAAGCTGTCGTAAAGCTGTTCGATTGTGCCGGTGAACACGCGTCCGCAGCCGGCGGAAAAAAGGGTGTCGCCGCAAAAGACGTGTATGCCGTCTGAAGCCTCGAGCAGGTAGCTGATGTGGCGGTCGGTATGGCCCGGGGTTGCCCAAACGGTAACGCGCCCTTCGCCAAAGGCGAACTGTGTGCCTGCGGTTACGGTGTGGGTGGCGGCTTCGATGTCGGTTTCACCGTAAACGGGCGATTCCATGTAGGCACGCCATAATGCGGCAGCACCGCCTTCGTGGTCGGGATGTGGGTGCGTAATCCAAGTTTGGGCGAGCATAAGGCGGTTGCGGACGAGGAATTCCAATACGGGTGTGGGGTCGGAGGGGTCGACGCAGACGGCATGGTTGCCCTCTTGTATCATCCAGATGTAGTTGTCGGTCAGGGCTTTGACGGGTGTGATTTTCATGAGTGTTCCCCGGCGGCGGATGCCGTTTAAAGGATGGTATGACGGAATGCCGTCTGAAATATTCTTCAGACGGCATCGGTTTGAGTTGGGTGGAACGCTTAGCCCAAAGCCTTTCTTGCGCCGGCAAAGAGGCGGTACCAGCCGGAGAGTTCCGTCCAGTCTTCCGGTTTCCAGCTCATTTGCGCGGCGCGGTACACGCGTTCAGGATGCGGCATCATGATGGTAACGCGTCCGTCTGCGTTGGTAACGCCGGCAATACCCTGCGGCGAGCCGTTGGGGTTGAGCGGATAAGTTTGGGTAACCTGGTTTTGACCGTCCACATATTGCAACGCAATGCCCAAATCGGCAGAAATGTTGCCGCCGTGAAGCGAGAAGTCGGCGCGGCCTTCGCCGTGGCTGACGACGACGGGCAGGCCGGAGCCTTGCATTTCGTTCAGAATCAGCGACGCGGATTTCGGAACGTGAACCATGCTCAGGCGCGCTTCAAACTGTTCGCTCAAGTTGCGTTTGAACTTCGGCCAGCCTGCCGTGCCGGGGATGATTTCGGCGAGGTTGCTGACCATTTGGCAGCCGTTGCACACGCCCAGTGTCAGCGTGTCCGGGTCGGCAAAGAAGGCGGCGAACTGGTCGCGCAGAGCAGGGTGGAACAGGATGGATTTCGCCCAGCCTTCGCCCGCGCCGAGTACGTCGCCGTAGCTGAAGCCGCCGCACGCCGCCAGCATTTTGAAGTCGGCAAGGTGGACGCGGCCTGCCATCAGGTCGGACATATGCACGTCGTAGGCATCGAAACCGGCGCGGGTAAACGCGGCGGCCATTTCGATTTGCCCGTTTACGCCCTGTTCGCGCAGGATGGCGATTTTAGGTTTCGCGCCACTGTTGACGAAAGGCGCGGCGATGTCTTCGTTCACGTCGAACTTCACGTCGGCAAACAATGCGCTGCGGTCGTTGTCGCCAATCAGGGCAAACTCGCTGTCTGCGCAGGCAGGATTGTCGCGCAGTTTTTGAATGGCGTGAGAAGTTTCCTGCCAAGCGCGTTGCAGGTCGGCGCGGGTTTGTTCTAGGAAATAACCGTAACCAAAGAAAGAAATAGACTCATTGTCAAAATCAGGAGAGCCAATCCAGCTTACTGCATCGATTAAGTTAGCTGCTTTAAATGCCGCATCAACGTAATCTCTATCTTTTTGGCGAATTTGGATAACCGCACCTAATTCTTCATTGAATAAGATTTTAATGGCGGCATGATTATAAAGTTCGTCAGATAAGTCTTCGGCCGGATCACCTTGGAAATCCGGGTGATGAATCGGCAGGAATTTATCAATCAAGCAATCTACATCAACGCTAATACCGCAACGAGCCGCAAACGCCATTTCCGCCAGCGTCGCAAACAAGCCGCCGTCGCTGCGGTCGTGATACGCCAAAAGTTTGTCTTCGGCGACAAGCCGTTGGATCACGTTGTAAAACGCTTTCAGACGGCCTGTATCGTCCAAATCGGGCGCGTCGCCGCTCATATTGTTGTACACCTGACCGAACGCGGAGCCGCCCATACGCGCTTTGCCGAAGCCCAAATCGACCAGCAGCAATACGCTGTCTTCGACGTTTTTCAATTCGGGCGTAACGGTTTTGCGTACGTCTTGAACCGGCGCGAATGCGGAGATAATCAGGCTCAACGGCGAAACCACGGATTTTTTCTCTTCGCCGTCCTGCCAAACGGTTTTCATCGACAGGCTGTCTTTGCCCACGGGGATACTCAAATCCAGTGACTGACAGGCTTTAGAAACCGCTTCGACGGTACGGTAGAGTTTTTCGTCTTCGCCCTCGTTGCCACACGCCGCCATCCAGTTGGCGGAAAGTTTGATGTTGCCGATGTCGCCGATGTTGACCGCCGCGATGTTGGTGATGGCTTCGCCGACGCACATTCTGCCCGAAGCAGGCGCATCAAACAGGGCGACGGTCGGCTTTTCGCCCATAGACATTGCTTCGCCGCGATAGGTGTTGAAGCCCATCATGGTAACGGCGCAGTCTGCTACGGGGGTTTGGTATTTGCCGACCATTTGGTCGCGGTGGGTCATGCCGCCGACGCTGCGGTCGCCGATGGTAATCAGGAAGTTTTTAGCGGCGACGGTAGGCAGGCGCAAAACGCGGTAGGCGGCTTCGGTGATGTCGATATTGCCGGCGTTAAACGGTTTTTTGGACGGCGTAACCGTTTTGTCGCTGCGTGTGGTTTTGGGCGGTTTGCCGAGCAAAACGTTCAGCGGCAAATCGACGGGATTGTTGGAGAACAAATCGTCGCGCACTTTCAAATGGCCGTCGTCGGTCGCCGTGCCGACTACGGCAAACGGGCAGCGTTCGCGTTCGCAGATGGCGCGGAAGGTCTCCAAATCTTTTTCCAAAATCGACAATACATAACGCTCTTGCGATTCGTTGCACCAAATTTGCAGCGGGTTGAGGCCGTGTTCTTCCAGCGGTACTTCGCGCAGCTTGAATACCGCGCCGCGTCCGGCATCGTTGACGAGTTCGGGGAAGGCGTTGGACAAGCCGCCTGCGCCGACGTCGTGGATGGAGATAATCGGGTTCTTATCGCCGAGCTGCCAGCAACGGTTGATCACTTCCTGCGCGCGGCGTTCGATTTCGGGGTTGCCGCGTTGTACGGAGTTGAAGTCCAAAGAGGCGTCGTTCGTGCCGGTATCCATCGAAGAAGCCGCGCCGCCGCCCAAGCCGATCAGCATGCCCGGGCCGCCGAGTTGGATCAGCAACGCGCCTTCGGGGATTTCGTCTTTATGCGTTTGCTGCGCCTGAATGCTGCCCAAGCCGCCGGCAATCATAATCGGTTTATGATAGCCGCGAACCTGACCGTCAAACTTCTCTTCAAAAGTGCGGAAGTAGCCCAAGAGGTTGGGGCGGCCGAATTCGTTGTTGAACGCCGCGCCGCCGATCGGGCCTTCGATCATGATGTCCAGCGGCGAGGAAATATGTTCCGGCTTGCCGTAGTCTTGTTCCCACGGCTGTTTGAGGTCGGGGATGTTGAGGTTGGACACGGTAAAGCCGGTCAGGCCTGCTTTCGGACGCGAACCTTTGCCCGTCGCACCTTCGTCGCGGATTTCGCCGCCCGCGCCCGTCGCCGCGCCCGCAAACGGCGCGATGGCGGTCGGGTGGTTGTGCGTTTCCACTTTCATGATGATATGCGTGTCTTCCTCGTGGAAACGGTAGCCTTGGTTTTCCGCCGCATTCGGATAGAAACGCTCGATTTTCGCGCCTTCAATTACGGACGAATTGTCTTTATAGGCAACGACCGTGCCTTCGGGATGCGCGTTGTGCGTATCGCGTATCATACCAAAGAGGGATTTCGGTTGTTTTTCGCCGTTGAGGATGAAATCGGCGTTGAAGATTTTGTGGCGGCAGTGTTCGCTGTTTGCCTGCGCGAACATCATCAATTCAACATCGGACGGATTGCGGTTTAAAGCCTGATAGTTTTCAACCAGATAATCGATTTCGTCGGCGGAGAGTGCCAAACCCATTTCGGTATTGGCTTTGACCAAAGCCTCTTTACCGCCACCCAAAACATCGACGGTGGAAAAGGTTTCGGATTCGAGATGGTGGAATAATTTGGATACCGTCTGAAAATCGGGCAGCACGGATTCGGTCATGCGGTCGTGCAACAACGCCGCCCATTGCTGTTTCTGTTCATCGTTCAGACGACCTTCCAGCCACACCGCCATACCGCGCTCGATGCGCCCTATGCCTGCCAAACCGCAGTTTTCCGCGATATTGGTCGCCTTGGAAGCCCACGGCGAAATCGTACCCAAACGGGGCGTTACCAAAAATAAATGCAAGCCCTCGCGCGCTTTTGGCGTTTCTTTAACGCTTTGCGCCGCCAACAAGGCTTGCAGTTTTTCGACAGTTGCGGCATCCAATGCTTTCTCGCTGCCGACAAAATACCAAAATTCGCTTTTCAGTTTCACTTCGGGCAGACCGAGTGCGGCTGCTTTTTGCAAGAGTTTTTCAACACGGAAATCGGAAAGGGCGGTAACGCCGCGCAAGGGCAACACAACAGACATAATTCGGCTCTCAAATGCGGTTGGGAAAATGTCATTATACGCGAAAAGGACGGTTTCGTTAGCGCGTGTAAGCGGAAAGATGTTTACAATTTTACAAATACAATCGATGTAAAAACCTTTGTCATGTCAGTCGCGTTCTGAGAAATGTGATTTATATTCTGAAATATAGTAAAATCGCGTCCGCTTTTGAAATTGTTTGGACAAGCTAAGAAGGAATTATGCAATGTTTATTGTTTGGAGTGGGAAGGGGCTTTTGGTTGTTTTGTCTCTGATTATCGGAGTTATCTGTGGTTTTGTCTTGGGAGATTGGTTGAAAGATGCAATTTCCTCAAATTTCGTTTCCATGTTATGCCTTTGTATTGCTGCACTTTGCAACTACTTCTTTAGTAAGTGGTTTATTTCCGATAAAGTAAAAACCTATACTGACAATGAAACAGGAGAAATAATCGGCGTGAGAGACAACTCGAGCCTGTTTTTTCTGCGCAACCGGTATTGGACATGGATTTTCGTCTTTTTGGCTGCCGTTTTTTTTGTAATGTTCATAATCGAACAATTTTAGCAGCGAGGCATTGATATATATGTTTTGCATGTCAAACACATTGTTTTATCGGACAGTAATCCCCGCAGGATGTCGACTCAAGAATTTCCGTAGATGCAAATATGGAATCCTAAAGGAACAATCATGAAAAAAATCGAAGCCATCGTCAAACCTTTCAAACTCGACGATGTGCGCGAAGCATTGACCGAAATCGGCATTACGGGCATGACCGTCAGCGAAGTCAAAGGGTTCGGTAGGCAGAAGGGGCATACGGAGATTTACCGGGGCGCGGAATACGCCGTCGATTTCCTGCCCAAAGTCAAAATCGAGCTGGTGTTGGCGGATGACGCCGTGGAACGCGCGATTGACGTGATTGTCGAGGTGGCGCGTTCGGGGAAAATCGGCGACGGCAAGATTTTTGTGCTGCCGGTCGAGGAAGCAGTGCGTATCCGTACGGGCGAGCGTTCGGATGCGGCAGTCTGACGGCCGGATAGAAAATATAGTGGATTAACAAAAATCAGGACAAGGCGGCGAGCCGCAGACAGTACAAATAGTACGGAACCGATTCACTTGGTGCTTCAGCACCTTAGAGAATCGTTCTCTTTGAGCTAAGGCGAGGCAACGCCGTACCGGTTTTTGTTAATCCGCTATAAAACCCGCAGCCTTGCAGGGCTGCGGGTTTCTTTATGCAGGTCTGACACTGTTTTATCCAAACCGTTCAGGCGCGTACCGTGATCGGCAATGGATTTTTCGGCAGTGTTCAGATATGGTGGACAATCAGTTTTTTGCTTTGGTGGTCGAGTACGTCGACGTCCATATCGAATAGGGTTTTGATGTTTGCGGCGGTGAAAATGTCGTCGGGCTTGCCCTGCATGGCGACTTGGCCGTTTTTCATGGCGACGACGTGGTCGGCGTAGGCTGCCGCCTGGTTGATGTCGTGCAATACGACGACGGTGGTGCGCTTGTGTTCGTCGGTCAGCCGGCGCAGGATTTGCATGAGGGAGCGGGCATGATACATGTCGAGGTTGTTCAGCGGTTCGTCCAGCAAAACGTAGTCGGTGCGCTGGCAGAACACCATGGCAATCATGGCGCGTTGGCGTTGGCCGCCGGAAAGTTCGGTCAGGTAGCGGTCGGCGAAGTCTTGCAGGTGGAACTCGGCAAGTGCTTCTTCGACGATGGTCTTATCCGTTTCAGACGGCCTGCCTTGGTGGTAGGGATAGCGGCCGAACATGAGCAGGTCGCGCACGGTAATGCGGCTCATGATGCTGTTTTCTTGGGTGAGGATGGAGAGCGTGCGGGCGAGTTCGGTGGTGGGGGTGGTTTTGATGTCTTTGCCTGCGTAGCTGATGTCGCCGTGTACCAGAGGCTGTAGGCGCGCCATAAAGGAGAGGAGGGTGGACTTGCCTGCGCCGTTCGGGCCGATTAGCGCGGTAATGCCGCCTTCGGGAATGTCGAGGCTGATGTTGTCCAGAATGGGGCGAGTGCCGATGTGGAAGCTGACGTTGCGGATGGTAATCATAGGCGGATTCGAATATGGGGAATTGGATTTTCAGACGGCCTTTAAATGATGAGGCCGTCTGAATTTTATTCCTGTATGGTTAGATTTCGCTGACGGTAACAAATTCGGGGTTGTCGGCTTGGTCAATCAGGAAGGCACGGACGCGTTCTTGCCAGAGTTCGCCGAATTGTTTAAGTTCGTCGGGGCTTGCGCTGCCGCCGACGGCTTTGGGCATAAGTTCGCGCATTTCGGGTGCAAAGGGTTGCAGGGCGGCGTTGAGGCTGACGGCGACGGTTTTGCCGGTATCGCGGCGGCGGAGCGCGAGTGTGCCGTTGATTTCGCCTGCACCAAAGGATAAGAGGTTGCGGCGGGCAAAGCGTCCGGCAGGGCCTACGCCGCCAAAGCCTGTTTCGGGTGCCGCGCCGGTAAGGAGTTGGACGACGGACGCGGTAACGCCGGTCGTGCCTTCGTCACGATTGCCCTGCATAAAGGCTTCGATGCCGCCGCGTTCGGGCAGCTCTTCGCCGTAAAGGGCTTTCAGACCTTTGATAACCATCAGGTACGCGCCCGCGACGGTCGGGCAGGAATGTCCGCACAGGCGCACGGCATCGGCGTAGCGGTAAGTGAGGATGCCGTTTTCGGCCGCGCCGAGGAATGCGGCAAGCGGGTCTTGGACGGTAATGGTTGGGGCTTGGTTGAAGAATGATGGGAAATGTTCTTGTGTCATATGGTTTGTCCTTTCGGGGCGGGCTGCCGTTCAGACGGCATCCGTCATTTTTTGTGTTTTAAAACGAGATAGAGGAAAACGAGTCCGCCCGCAAATTCTACTACTACGCTCAAAACTGCCTGCATACCGAGCAGGTGTTCGAACACGGTTTGTCCGCCGACCAGGAGGATGCCGCCGATACAAACCGTCATCGGCAGGCGGACGGAATGGCGGACGGAAGGGGAAAAGTGGTTGGCAAGCGAGGCGGTGAGAAGCCCGAAAAAGTTTACGGGGCCGACCACGGCGGTCGCAGTTGCAACCAGCGCGGCAATCCAAAGCAGTATCCATAAGGTGTTGCGCGTGTAGCTGATGCCCAAATTGATGGCTTGGTCGCGCCCCAAAAGGTGTACGTCCAAGCGGTAGCGTTCGCGCCAAACGACCGCCGCGCTGACGAGCAGAATCAGCGCGCCTATGCCCAAAAGTTCGCTGTGGACGGTATTGAATCCGGCAAACATATTCGCCTGCGCCGCCGTAAATTCTTCGGGATCGATCATGCGCGAAAGCAGCGATGACAGGCTGCGGAACAAAATCCCGAAAATCACGCCGATTAAAATCATACGCGGCAAATCGCGCCCGCCCTGTTTGATGAGCGTGTAGAACAGCAGCAGCGAGCCGCCCATCATAACGACCAATTCAAAGCCGAATTTGCCCGTCAACGGCAGGGAAGCATAGCCCACGCCGCCGAGCGTAAACACCAGCAAGGTCTGCAAAAACACATACAGCGAATCGAAACCCAAAATCGAAGGGGTCAGAATCGGATTGTTGGTCAGCGTTTGGAAGAGTTGCGTGGACACGCCGACCGCATAGGCGACCATCAGCAGCGCGGCAAGTTTGGTCAGCCGCAGGTGCAGTACAAAATCCCAATCGCCTTTGACGTTGAGCGTTAAAAACAGTCCGCAGCAGATCAGTAAAAGTGCGAATGCCGCCCATAACGGGCGCGGCGAACCCTGCATAAATTCAATTTTGTTTTCAGACGGCATAGGCGGGTTTCCTTAACAAAAGCCATAAAAACAACGCCGTACCCAATACGCCGAAGACGGTCGATACCGGAATTTCAAACGGAAACACAATCACGCGTCCGATAATGTCGCACAATAAAACCAAAGACGCGCCCAACAAGGCCACCGCAGGCAGGCTTTGGCGCAGCCTGTCGCCTATCAGGCGGCTGATGATGTTCGGCACGACCAGCCCGATAAACGGAATATTGCCGACCGTTACAATGACCAGCGACGTAATCAAAGCCACAATAATCAAACCCGACCACAACACCGCCGTCCGGTTCAAACCCAAATTCACGCTGACCGTCTCGCCCAGCCCCAAAATCGTCAGCCGGTCGGCAATCAGATAGGCAAACACCGCCAAACCGCCCGTAATCCAAAGCAGCTCGTACCGCCCCAGCAGCACGCTCGAAAAATCGCCCTGCTGCCATACGCCCAACATTTGCAGCATCTCAAACTCATACGCGACAAACGTCGCCACTGCCTCAACCACGCCGCCAAAAATAATCCCCACCAGCGGCACCATCAGTTGCGCCGTCGGCGGCAGACGGCGGATAAGCAGCATAAACACCAGCATTCCGATTAGCGCGGCAACGGCGGCAACCGACATTTTGACCGGCAGCGGCGCGGCAGGCAGCAGCAGGGACATCAGAAGCAAACCCAAAGCCGCACTCTGACCCGCGCCCGCCATAGAAGGCTCGACAAAACGGTTACGCATCAGAATCTGCATAATCATCCCCGCCACCGCCATCGACGCGCCCGTCAGCACAATCGCAAACGTGCGCGGCAGGCGGCTGATGAACATAACCTGCTGGCTGTCGGATAGCGAAAACACATCCGACCAGCGGAAATCGGCAACGCCCACCGACAGGCTGACGGCAAACAATACCGCCAGCAGCAAGAGGTTGGTCAGGTTGAGGGAAAAAGGTTTGGCAGTCATAAACAGAAGGGAAAAGCGTTAAGGCGTAGAAGATTCAAACAAGGCAGTCCGAACCGTCGGAGCGGAAAGCCTTGTTTGAAGCCTCCATATCGGGCAATGCCGTCTGAAACACAGGAAGCGGTTTGCATCCGTGTTTCAGACGGCATCGAATGCCGCCGTTTCATTATTTTGCTGCGTTAAAAGCATCCGCAACCTGTTTGCTTGCATTCAGCAGCTCTTGCGCGCCGCCGGCTGCCAGATAAGTTTCGGGAACAAGGTAAACCACCTGTCCTTTTTTCCAAGCGGTTGTTTCGGCAACCAGCGGATTATCCAACACGTCTTTCGCCGCCTGACCCTCTTCGCCGATGGCCGCGCTGCGGTCAAGGACGAACAGCCAGTCGGGATTTTTCTCTTTCAGGTATTCAAAGCTGATAGGCTGACCGTGGCTGCCTTCTTTGATGGCTTCGTCAACAGCGGGCAAACCGATGTCTTTGTGCAGCCAGCCGCCCAAGCGTGAAGACGGGCCGAAGGCGGACATTTTGCCGCCGTTGACCAAAATCACCAAACCTTTGCCTTTGCCTTGCGCGGCAGTTTTCGCGGCTTCAAAAGACGCGTCGATTTCCGCCTTCAGCTTGTCGGCTTCCGCCTGTTTGCCGAAGATTTGCGCCAGCGCGTCGATGCGCTCTTTGGCACTTTCTTTCAGATTGGCGGTATCGGCGGTCATTTCGATGGTCGGCGCGATTTCGTTCAATTTGTCAAACGCCTTGGCGGCACGGCTGCCGATGATGATGAGCTGCGGCTTGTAGGCATTGAGCGTTTCGTAATCCGGCTCGAACAAAGTGCCGGCAGGTTTTGTCGTTTTGAAATATTCCTCTAAATACGGCAGGCGGTTTTTATCGACGGACAAACCGGTTTTCACGCCCAGTTTGCTCAAGGTGTCGAGCATACCCAAATCGTAAACGGCGATGCGTTCGGGGTTTTGCGGTATTTGAACATCGCCGCGCGCGGTTTTGACGGTAACGGACACGCCTTCGGATTGTGCGGCGGAAACCGCCTGTTCTTTGGCTTGTGGGGCAGAGTCGGAATTTTGCGGCGAACACGCGCCCAAGGCGAGGACGGTGCAGAGGGTCAATGCGGTCAAACGCAACATAGATGTCTCCAAAATGGGGATATTGGGGCAAAGCCGCCGGTCGGACAAACCGGAACGGCTTTAGAAAGGATAAATGATAACCTATATCAAATTATCAGAACAGATGCCGTCTGAAAGGCTTTCAGACGGCATTTTTTCGGGATGTGCGTTTTAGAACTTGTAGTTCACGCCCAGGCGCACATCGCGGCCCACGCCCGGCAGGGTATTGTTCCAGCGTTGGCTGTGCGGATAGTAGAACTTGTTGAACACGTTGTTGACTGAAAGATTGACATTGAGCGTGTCTTTGCCCAGCGGTTTCCAGTTGGCGAAGATGTCGTTCACACCGAAACCTTGGCGTACAACGTTTTCCAATTTGCCGCTGCGGTCTTTTTGACCTGACACCAATATCGAACCCACGGCTTTTTGAACATAGCGTCCGCGCCAGCCGATTTCCAGATTCGGGTTTTTGAAGCGGTAGGCAAGGGAGGCTGTCCAAGTGCGGCCGACTTGTGCGCCAAACTCAGGGTTCGCGCTCAACAGCTTGTCTTTGTGCGTATCGTAAAAGCGCGGTTTGCTGTGGCTTACGCCGACTTTGGCAGTCAGACCGCCGGTGCGGTAGGACGCGCCCAATTCGTAACCGTGGTTTTTGATGTAACCGGCATTGACGGCTTCACGGACGGCGACAGAGTCGTGGCGGTTTTGCGGATTGGCAAGCGCGTCTTTGATGGTTTGCCAAAAGTAGCTGCCGTTGGCGGCAAACGTGCCGTCGTTGTAGTTGAAGCCGATTTCGGTATTGCGTGCGCGTTCGGCTTTGGTGCCGTCGGCAATCGAGATGATGCCGCGTTTGCCGTGGGTTTGCAGCGCGTCATACAGGCGCGGGCTGCGGCTGGCGTAGTTGTGGCTTGCGCTGAAGCTCCAGTGTTCGTGCGGCTGCCAAATCACGCCGAAACTCGGGTTAAGGCTGCTGCTTGAAACGGTTTTGCCGTCATGGGTTTTCACCTTGAAGCGGTCGTAACGCAACCCGCCGGTCAGGGTAAAGCCGTTAATTTCGTGAATGGCTTCGATATACGCGCCGGTATCGGTTTTGGTCGGGTTGGTCAGACGGTAGGCTTTGGCAATTTTTTCATTTTCACGGTTCTTTTTCTTGTCTTCCTCGGTTGCGTTATCTTTATCTTTTATTGAAAATTCGCCGTTCAAAAACGCTTGCGGTTTGATTTCCTGATGGCGGTAGTTGATACCGTATTTCAACAGGGTTTGTTCGGCAAGGCGGCTGTCGAAGTTGAAGTTCGCACCACGAGTGGTGATTCGGGTATGGTTGGGGCCTTTTACATTGCCTGCGTAGCCGGTGCCGCTGTCATCGGCGGAATAGCGTTCTTTTTCCAACACATAGGCGTTGGCATCCAGTTTTTCGACAAAGCCCAGGTTTTTACCCGTGTACGCCAAATTGGTGTTGGATTGTGTGGTTTCGCGGTAAGCAGGGGCTTGGCGTTCCATACTTATTCGCTCTTTATCGCCGCCAACGGTAAATTCTTCACGGACGGTACGGATGCCCCGGTGCTGGTCTTTCATATGGCTCAACACGATGCGGTGGTCGCCGTCGCCGAAGCTTGTTCCGATTTTGGCGAGGTAGCTGCGTTTGTCCAGCGCGCTGTACGGTACGGTTTTGCCGCCGTTGAAATTATTACGGAAGCCTTTACCTGCTTCGTAATCTTTTTCATCGTTGCGGTTGTAAGAGAACAAGCCGTCGAAGTTGCCCTCTTTTCCGAATACGCTTGCGCCGTAGCTTACGCCTTCGTTGCTGGCAAAGCCGCTGTTGAGGCGCACGCCCCAGTTTTTATCCAAGCCTTTGAGCAGGTCTTGGGCATCGACGGTTTTGGCGATAATCGCGCCGTTGGTCGCGCCGATACCGGCAGAGGCGGAACCCGCGCCTTTTTGCACGGAAACGACTTTAACCAAAGCGGGATCGACAATAAATCTGCCTTGGTGGTAAAGGATTTGGCTGTCGGAATAGGCGTTGTCCACCTTGATGTCGACAGAGTTCTGACCCATACCGCGCAAGGTCATGTGTTGGGACGTGCCGTTGCCGCCGCCGAAATCGATGGAGGGCTCTTCTTTTAAGAGTTCGCGCATATCGGTTGCGGTGCTTTCGTCTTTTTGTTGAAGCGTAACGATGTTGGTACGGATTTTGCTGCCTTGGCGGTCGCCTTTTACGGTAATGGTATCCAATGCGACATTGGCGTTGCCTGCCGCGTGGGCAAAACCTGCTGCAAGTGTGAGCGAGAGCAGGCTGAGACGGAACAATGGGGTATTCATTCAATCGTCCTCTTGAGTATATGAAGGGAAGTTAAGCCAAACCGTTAAGATTTGGCAGGATAAGAAAAATAATTAATAATTATTTTTATTTATATTAACAGGGGGGGGGGATTTTTGCAAAGCTGATTATCGTTTTTATTTGCGAAGTGTTGTTTTTTGTTGACAGGTTTTGTCGGAAATGTAAAAAAACGGCGGGAATAAATTTTTTCCGCCTCACTTGAATTTACCCGCACACACCCTAATTTTGCCGACTTATACGGGCAGCCGCCTGACGGCTGTCCGGTTTCCACTTCAATCTGTCCGAACCGTTCGGGCAGATGATTGTTTTCAAACCATTTATCGGAGCATAAATATGACCATCCGTCCTTTACACGACCGCGTTGTCGTCAAACGCTTGGAAGCTGAAGAAAAAACCGCATCGGGCATCGTTTTGC
Source organism: Neisseria lactamica NS19 (assembly GCA_000193795.2). Lineage (GTDB taxonomy): Bacteria > Pseudomonadota > Gammaproteobacteria > Burkholderiales > Neisseriaceae > Neisseria > Neisseria lactamica_A. The sequence continues at coordinate 38,790 of AEPI01000014.1, forward strand.
CGGGTGCGGCCGCCGAAAAACCCGATATGGGCGAAGTCATCGCCGTGGGTGCGGGCAAAATCGGTAAAGACGGCGCGCGCCGTCCGCTGGATGTCAAAGTCGGCGACAAAATCATCTTCGGCAAATACAGCGGCCAAACCGTAAAAGCCGACGGCGAAGAGCTGTTGGTAATGCGCGAAGAAGATATTTTCGGCATCGTTGAAAAATAAATACGGACACGATGCCGTCTGAAACGGCAAACCGCCTTCAGACGGCATAAACGGTTTTATCAGACAGTTTTAATGATTTTTGGAGAATTGAAATGGCAGCAAAAGACGTACAATTCGGCAATGAAGTCCGTCAAAAAATGGTAAACGGCGTGAACATTCTGGCAAACGCCGTGCGCGTAACCCTGGGTCCCAAAGGCCGCAACGTAGTGGTTGACCGCGCATTCGGCGGCCCGCACATCACCAAAGACGGCGTAACCGTCGCCAAAGAAATCGAACTGAAAGACAAGTTTGAAAATATGGGCGCGCAAATGGTGAAAGAAGTTGCGTCCAAAACCAACGACGTGGCAGGCGACGGTACGACTACCGCCACCGTACTGGCGCAATCCATCGTTGCCGAAGGTATGAAATACGTTACCGCAGGTATGAATCCGACCGACCTGAAACGCGGTATCGACAAAGCCGTCGCCGCTTTGGTTGACGAGCTGAAAAACATCGCCAAACCTTGCGACACTTCCAAAGAAATCGCCCAAGTCGGCTCGATTTCCGCCAACTCCGACGAACAAGTCGGCGCGATTATCGCCGAAGCGATGGAAAAAGTCGGCAAAGAAGGCGTGATTACCGTTGAAGACGGCAAATCTTTGGAAAACGAGCTGGACGTGGTTGAAGGTATGCAGTTCGACCGCGGCTACTTGTCCCCTTACTTCATCAACGACGCGGAAAAACAAATCGCCGGTCTGGACAGCCCGTTTGTTTTGCTGTTCGACAAAAAAATCAGCAACATCCGCGACCTGCTGCCTGTTTTGGAACAAGTGGCAAAAGCCAGCCGTCCGCTCTTGATTATCGCTGAAGACGTAGAAGGCGAAGCCTTGGCGACTTTGGTGGTGAACAACATCCGCGGCATTCTGAAAACCGTTGCCGTTAAAGCTCCGGGCTTCGGCGACCGCCGCAAAGCGATGCTGCAAGACATCGCTATCCTGACCGGCGGCACAGTGATTTCCGAAGAAGTCGGCCTGTCTCTGGAAAAAGCCACTTTGGAAGACTTGGGTCAAGCCAAACGCATCGAAATCGGTAAAGAAAACACCACCATCATCGACGGCTTCGGCGACGCAGCCCAAATCGAAGCGCGTGTTGCCGAAATCCGCCAACAAATCGAAACCGCAACCAGCGATTACGACAAAGAAAAACTGCAAGAGCGCGTTGCTAAACTGGCAGGCGGCGTGGCAGTAATCAAAGTCGGCGCGGCGACCGAAGTCGAAATGAAAGAGAAAAAAGACCGCGTGGAAGACGCGCTGCACGCTACCCGCGCAGCCGTTGAAGAAGGCGTGGTTGCCGGCGGCGGCGTAGCCCTGTTGCGCGCCCGTGCCGCTCTGGAAAACCTGCACACCGGCAATGCCGACCAAGACGCAGGCGTACAAATCGTATTGCGCGCCGTTGAGTCTCCGCTGCGCCAAATCGTTGCCAACGCAGGCGGCGAGCCTAGCGTGGTTGTGAACAAAGTGTTGGAAGGCAAAGGCAACTACGGTTACAACGCAGGCTCCGGCGAATACGGCGATATGATCGAAATGGGCGTACTCGACCCCGCCAAAGTAACCCGTTCTGCGCTGCAACATGCCGCGTCCATCGCCGGCCTGATGCTGACGACCGATTGCATGATTGCCGAAATCCCTGAAGAAAAACCGGCTATGCCCGATATGGGGGGCATGGGCGGTATGGGCGGCATGATGTAAGAAATGCCGTCTGAAACCTTCAGACAACAAGCCGTACGGTCAACGCCGTGCGGCTTTTTTGCGAATAAGCGCAGCTAAGGCGCAAACCTTAAAATTGCCAATGCCGTTTTTTGCATTTTTGTTTTTTGATACGCGTGCTTTTGTTTTATTTCCCGCCATCCCAAAAACGAAGAGCGGCAGGAATTTATCGGAAAAACAGTACCTCTCCGCCGTCATTTCGGCGAAAGCGGGAATCCGGTCCGTCCGGTTTCCGTTTTTTTGAATTTCGGGAAACTTCCGAACCGTCATTCCCGCGAAAACAGAAAAACAAAAGAGAAACCTAAAATTCGTCATTCCCGCGAAAGCAGGAATCCGGTCCGTCCGGTTTCCGTTTTTTTTTGAATTTCGTGTAACTTCCGAACCGCCATTCCCGCAAAAACAGAAAATCAAAAAAGAAACCTAAAATTCCGTCATTCCCGCGAAAGCGGGAATCTAGAAACTCAAAGCTGCAAGAATTTATCAGAAATGACTGAAACTCAAAAAACCGGATTCCTATGAAAGCGGGAATCCGGAGTCTCAGGGTTGGAAAAACCGTTTTACCCGATAAGTTTCCGTGCCGACAGACCCGGATTCCCGCCTGCGCGGGAATGACGAAACTTCAGTTTTTGATTTTTTGTTTTTACCGGAATGATGGGATTGGAAATTGCGGGCATTTACCGGATAAAACAGAAATTAAGCGTTACGAAAACTTATCCGAAATCACGGCAACTTTTCCGCCGTCATTCCCGCGCAGGCGGGAATCTGGAAATCCAATGCCAAGGCAATTTATCGGAAATGACTGAAACCTAACGGACCGGATTCCCACTTTCGTGGGAATGACGGAGTGGAAGTTTTCCGAAACTTAAAACAAGCGAAACCGACAGACCTAGATTCCCGCCTGCGCGGGAATGACGGGACTTTAGGTTTTTGTTTTCTGTTTTTGCGGGAATGACGGGACTTTAGGTTTTTGTTTTTCTGTTTTTGCGGGAATGACGAATTTAAATATTGTAGGAATTTATCGGAAATTTAATATTCCGCCATAGGAATTTATCGGGAAAACAGCAACCTCTTCGCCGTCATTCCCGTGAAAGCGGGAATCTAGAAACTCAAAGCTGCAGGAATTTATCGGAAACGGCTGAACCCGACGGACCGA
>AEPI01000013.1 GCA_000193795.2 Neisseria lactamica NS19
CGTGAGAATGACGGCGGAGCGGATAAATTCGCGCAATCTAAAACCTCGGCATTTCCGATAAATTTCATATTTTTCATTTCTTTATTCTCAACCACTGATTGCCCGGAGGCCGGTTGTATCGGCCGGTATAGTGGATTAACTTTAAACCGGTACGGCGTTGCCTCGCCTTAGCTCAAAGAGAACGATTCTCTAAGGTGCTGAAGCACCAAGTGAATCGGTTCCGTACTATCTGTATTGTCTGCGGCTTCGTCGCCTTGTCCTGATTTTTGTTAATCCACTATAAAAATCCGTCCCTTAATCAGCCGGCGGTTTTTGGGGCGCATTAAGCGTTTCAGACGGCATTTGCCGTTTCGGGTACAGGCAGGGGGTTTTCGGGTAAAATGGCACTCTTTTATCCGGCTGTTGAAAATATGTCTTCATCTGTTTCAAGTAAAACGCGCTATTGGGTATTGGCACTTGCCGCCATCGTGCTGGACCAGTGGTCGAAGTGGGCGGTGCTGTCGTCGTTTCAGTATCGGGAACGCGTCAACGTCATTCCTTCCTTTTTCGATTTGACCTTGGTTTACAACCCCGGCGCGGCATTCAGTTTCCTTGCCGATCAGGGCGGTTGGCAGAAATACTTTTTTTTGGTGCTGGCGGTGGCGGTCAGCATTTATTTGGTACTGGCTATCTTGCGCGATGAGTTTGCAACCCTCGGCAAAATCGGGGCGGCGATGATTATCGGCGGTGCGTCGGGCAATGTCATCGATCGCCTGATACACGGTCATGTGGTCGATTTCTTATTGTTTTATTGGCAAAATTGGTTTTATCCCGCCTTTAATATTGCCGACAGTTTTATCTGCGTCGGCGCGGTATTGGCTGTGCTTGACAATATCGTCCATCGCAAAGATGGCAAAAAAACGTGAATGCCGTCTGAACACGGAATGCAAAACTTATGAACGGAAAAACCATTATCCTTGCCAATCCGCGCGGCTTCTGCGCCGGCGTGGATCGGGCAATCAGTATTGTCGAACGCGCTTTGGAAGAATTCGGCGCGCCGATTTATGTGCGCCACGAAGTCGTCCACAACAAATTCGTCGTGGACAACCTGCGTGAAAAAGGCGCGGTGTTTATCGAAGACTTGGCGGAAGTGCCGCCGGGCGCGACGCTGGTTTATTCGGCACACGGCGTATCGAAGGCGGTGCAGCAAGAAGCGGCGGAGCGCGGTTTCCGCGTGTTTGATGCGACTTGCCCGCTGGTGACGAAAGTGCATAAGGAAGTCGCCCGACTGGATGCCCAAGACTGTGAAATCATCATGATCGGGCATAAGGGGCACGTCGAGGTCGAAGGAACGATGGGGCAGCTTGCGCCGGGCAAAATGCTTTTGGTCGAAACGGTCGGAGATGTGGCAAAACTCGAAATTAAAAACCCCGACAAACTCGCCTATGTCAGCCAGACCACGCTCTCGGTCGATGAAACCAAAGACATCATCGCCGCGCTGAACGCGCGTTTCCCCAATATCCGCAATCCGCACAAGGAAGACATCTGCTATGCGACGACCAACCGGCAAACCGCCGTCAAAGAGCTGGCGGAACAGTGCGACATCGTGATTGTGGTCGGTTCGCCCAATTCGTCCAACAGCAACCGCCTGCGCGAAGTGGCGGCGGGCATCGGGACCGATGCGTATATGGTGGACAACGCGTCCTACCTGCAACGCGCGTGGTTTGAGGGCAAAAACAAAGTCGGCGTAACGGCAGGCGCGTCCGCGCCCGAAGTGTTGGTGCAGGAAGTGCTGGCAACCATACGCGGATGGGGGCACGAAACCGTGCGCGAAGGGGAGGGCGCGGAAGAAAGCATCGTGTTCGTCCTGCCCAAAGAGTTGCGTCGCGAGGGCGAAACCAAACCCGATTTGTGCAAACGTTGACGCAGGCGTTAATGCAGGCATCGGATGTTTGGGCAACACAAATGCCGTCTGAACAGGCTTCAGACGGCATTTTTGCCTTGTGCCGGATGCGGAAACCGATCAGGCGTAATGTCGTGCAAGAAAACCGGGCAGTTCGGACAAGTCGTCCAATACGGCGAGATGCGGTGCGCCAAGGAGCTGTTCGCGCGAATGTGCGCCGGTGGTCACGCCGACTGCCGCCGCCCCCGCATTTGCCGCCATATGCAGGTCGTGCGCCGTATCGCCGACGACCAATGCCTCTTTCGGGTCGAGTCCCAGTTCGCGGCAGATTCCGAACACCATTTCGGGCGAGGGTTTGGAGGGATATTCCCCTGCGCAGGCGGTGGCGAGCCAATAGCCGCCGGTGGCGGTTTGGCTGATGGCGTTGTCCAAGCCCGCCCGCCCTTTGCCCGTGGCGACGGCAAGCCGGAAGCCTTGCGCTTTGAGCTTGTCCAGACAGGGCAGGGCATCGGGAAAGAGCGTCATATTGCGGTTGTTGGGATTGAGGTAATGTGCGGAATAAGTGCGCGCGATGTCGGCAACGGCGGTTTCAGACGGCATTTCGAGCAGGGTGCGGATGATTTCGGGCAGGCTGTATCCGATCAGGCTGCGGACGCGCTCCGCTTCGGGCGGCGGAAAACCGCATTCGGCGAAGCTGCGGCGCATAGTGTCGATGATGGGTTGGGTTGTATCGGCAAGCGTGCCGTCCCAGTCGAAGATGATGAGTTTAGGCGGGGTCATAGCAGGTTGGTTGCAGTAAAAAAGCAAATTTTATGCGGAAAACGCAGACGTGTCGCATTTTCGACAAAATTTGTCGGCTGAGCGATATGTTTTTCCGAACAAGCCGCGTTGTGCTTTATTAAAATAGAACCATTATCATTTATGTGAATGGGACAGTTTATGTCAGTTTTCCGCATCAATATGACGGCAGCCGCTGTTTTGACCGTACTTTCTTCTTCTGCGTTTGCCGCCCAAACGGAAGGTTTGGAAACCGTCCATATTAAGGGTCAGCGTTCGTACAACGCGATTGCCACCGAGAAAAACGGCGATTACAGCTCGTTTGCCGCCACCGTCGGCACAAAAATCCCCGCTTCTTTGCGCGAAATTCCGCAATCCGTCAGTATCATCACCAATCAACAGGTCAAAGACCGCAATGTTGACACCTTCGACCAGTTGGCACGCAAAACGCCCGGCCTGCGCGTGTTGAGCAACGACGACGGACGCTCTTCGGTTTACGCGCGCGGTTACGAATACAGCGAATACAACATCGACGGCCTGCCTGCGCAGATGCAGAGTATCAACGGCACGCTGCCCAACCTGTTTGCTTTCGACCGCGTGGAAGTGATGCGCGGGCCGAGCGGACTGTTCGACAGCAGCGGCGAGATGGGCGGCATCGTGAATCTGGTGCGCAAACGCCCGACCAAAGCGTTTCAAGGTCATGCGGCGGCAGGGTTCGGTACGCACAAACAATATAAAGCCGAGGCGGATGTTTCAGGCCGTCTGAACGCCGACGGCAGCGTGCGCGGCCGCGTGATGGCGCAGACCGTCGGCGCGTCTCCGCGTCCTGCCGGGAAAAACAACCACCACGAAACCTTCTACGCGGCGGCGGATTGGGACATCAGCCCCGATACGGTTTTGGGCGCGGGCTATCTCTACCAGCAACGCCACCTCGCGCCGTACAACGGCCTGCCTGCCGATGCCGACGGCAAATTGCCGTCCCTGCCGCAACATGCATTTGTCGGCGCGGATTGGAACAAATTTAAAATGAACAGCCACGACGTGTTCGCCGATTTGAAACATTACTTCGGCAACGGCGGCTACGGCAAAATCGGTATGCGCTATTCCGACCGGAAAGCCGATTCCAATTACACGTTTGCCGGCAGCAAACTTTCTGTGAACAATCAGGCAAACGTTGCCGGTTTGGGCACGGAAATCAAACAAAAAGCCTTCGCGGTTGACGCAAGTTACAGCCGTCCGTTTGCCTTGGGCAACATCGCAAACGAACTCGTCGTCGGCGCGGACTACAACCGCTTGCGCAGCACCAACGAACAAGGCCGTGCTGCCGTTGCGAGCAATGTCGCCTTGGGCGATTTCCGCTCCGTTCCCTATGTGAATTTGATACAGAACGCCCGTGCCGGCGCGCACGGTTACAGCCATCCCGTCGATACCGGAAACCTTGACGAATTCGGCGTTTACGGCAAATCCGTCTTCCATCCGGCCGACAGACTGTCGCTCATCGGCGGCTGGCGTTTGGGACACTACAAAATCGAAGCGGGCGAAGGCGACAAGTTACACAAAGCCAGCAAAACCAAGTTCACCGGCTACGCAGGCGCGGTTTACGACTTGAACGACAACAACAGCCTCTACCTGAGCCTGTCCCAGCTCTACACACCGCAAACCAACCTCGATGCCGACGGCAAGCTGCTCAAACCGCGTCAAGGCAACCAGTTTGAAATCGGCTACAAAGGCAGCTACATGGACGACCGCCTCAATACCCGCGTCTCTCTCTACCGCCTGAAAGACAAAAACGCCGCCGCACCGTTGAACCCGAACAACAAAAAACCCCGTTACGCCGCATTGGGCAAACGCGTGATGGAAGGCGTTGAGACCGAAATCAGCGGCGCGGTTACACCGAAATGGCAAATCCATGCAGGTTACAGCTATCTGCACAGCCAAATCAAAACCGCCTCCAATTCGCGCGACGACGGCATCTTCCTGCTGATGCCCAAACACAGCGCAAACCTGTGGACGACTTACCAAGTTACGCCCGGGCTGACCATCGGCGGCGGTGTAAACGCGATGAGCGGCATTACTTCATCTGCAGGGATGCATGCAGGCGGTTATGCCACGTTCGATGCGATGGCGGCATACCGCTTCACGCCCAAGCTGAAGCTGCAAATCAACGCCGACAACATCTTCAACCGCCATTACTACGCCCGCGTCGGCAGCGAGAACACCTTTAACATTCCCGGTTCGGAGCGCAGCCTGACGGCAAACCTGCGTTACAGTTTTTAAAGGCAAATATGCCGTCTGAAACGGCAGCCGCAGCATAATCAAACCGTAACAAGCTGCGCGGCATACCCTATGCTCTCACAACTGGAGTATGGCATTGCGAAGGAAAACAGACCGAACCGGCAGGCAGACCGCTTTGCCGGTTCGGTTTTGCCGTTTCACTGCCCATATGACCGAAGAACGGAACATCATGAAAACCACATACGCCACACAAGCCGCCCGCCTTCCCCAAGCCTTTGAAACCGAAATTTCATCCGCCGGGACAGGACGCACCTACCGGATTCAGACTGCGGCAATCGGAGAAATGCCGTCTGAAGGTTATCCCGTCCTCTTCGTTTTGGACGGCGAAGCCTTTTTCCCCGCACTTTTCAACATCATGCAGTCGCTGATGAACAACCCCGTTACCCGAAGCCGCGCCCCCTGCCTTATCGTCGGCATCGGTTATGCCGGAGGAGGAGTGCGCGATTTGGCACAACGTGCCGCCGACTATACTCCCCCGCTGCGCAGCAACGCTTCAGAAGACGAACAGCGGCAGTTCGGACAGGCAGACCGTTTTGCCGAGTTTATCGACAACGAACTGACCGCCTTTTTAGAAAGCAAATACCGGCCGGACAAAAATGAAACCGCCGTATTCGGGCATTCGTTCGGCGCACTGTTCGGACTGTATTCCCTGCTTTCCCGCCGCCGTTTCAGACGGCATTGGCTCGTATCACCCTCGATTTGGTGGCACAACAGGCGGATACTCGACTTTATGCCGTCTGAAAACCGGCTGGACGGCATCGATGTCTGCCTCAACATCGGCGCGCTCGAACGGGGCAGCGGTTGCAAACGCAGGGAAGAACGCGACATGGCAGGACTGTCCGAACGCATGGCGGCAGAGTTAGACAGGCGCGGAGCCGCCGTATTTTTCCGGGAATATCCGAATGCCGACCACGGCAATGTCCCGTTCTACTCGCTGACCGACTGCGTCGAATATTTGAGGAAGGCTTGGCAGAGGTAGGGAATCAGGGGTGGGCATGCAAGGCATTTCCCGATTTTATTTCGGTTAAAAAATGCCGTCTGAAACCGTTTTTGGGTTTCAGACGGCATGTGTATCTTGGCTTACCAATTCACGCGCACCGACCGGCTGCCGAGCAGTTTTTCCAGTTCGCCGAATAAGGCGGAACTCGGCGTAACCGTCCATTTCGGCGGCACTTGAAGCCTGCCCGACGCTTTTCCGTTGGCATACGACAGTTGCAGCGGGATGCGCGGCGTGTCGGTCAGCTGGTGGGCGGCGAGCAGCTGTACCAGTCCGCCGATGTCGTGATGCGGGGCGAGGGCGAGGCTGAGGCTGCGGGCGTAGCGTTCGCGCGCCATTTGCAGGGTCATGACTTGGTTGGCCAGAATACGCAGCCCGTCGCCGCCGCCGTAGTCGTCGCGGCTGACTTTGGATTCGATAATCAGCACTTGGTCGGATTTGAGGCAGTCGGCGCAGTTTTCCAGCGTTTGACCGCCGATCATGATTTCAACCTGCCCGCTTAAGTCTTCGAGGCTGACGAAGGCGATTTTGCCGCGTTTGCCCATCATGGTGCGTACGGCGGTAACAAACCCGGCGAGGCGCACGCTGTCTTGCGGTTTGAGTTTCGACAGTTTCTGCGGGGCGATTTGGCGGACTTCTTGGACATACGGACCGAACGGGTGGCCGGACAGATAAAAGCCGATGACGGTTTTTTCTTCGGCGAGTTTTTCTGATTCGCTCCACATGGGCGCGTCAACGAGCCGCACCGGTTCGATGGCGTCTTCCATCATGTCGAAAAGTCCGCCCTGATTGGCGTTGGCGGCTTTTTGGTCGGCGTTGTTCATGGCGAGGTCGATGTTTGCCAAGAGCATGGCGCGGTTGGGTTCGATGCTGTCGAACGCGCCGCCGCGTATCAGGGCTTCGAGGGTGCGGCGGTTCATATGTTCTTTGCCGACGCGCTCGCAGAAGTCCAAGAGGCCGGTAAATTTGCCGCCGCTTTGCCGCGCGGCGATGATGGATTCGACGGCGGCTTCGCCCGTGCCTTTAATCGCGCCGAGTGCGTAGCGGATTTTCATGTTCGGATACGGCGTGAAACGGTAGTCGGATTCGTTGATGTCGGGCGGCAGGAACTCGATGCCGTTGGCGCGGCAGTCGTCGTAGAAATGCTTGAGCTGGTCGGTGTTGTCCAATTCGGACGACATGGTCGCCGCCATAAATTCGGCGGGGTAGTGGGCTTTGAGCCATGCGGTCTGGTAGGAAATCAGGGCGTAGGCGGCGGCGTGGGATTTGTTGAAACCGTAGCCGGCGAATTTTTCCATGTAGTTGAAGATTTCGTCGGATTTTTCGCGCAAAATGCCTTGTTTCGCCGCGCCTTCGGCAAAGATTTCGCGGTGTTTCACCATTTCTTCGGGCTTTTTCTTACCCATGGCGCGCCGCAGCAAGTCCGCGCCGCCGAGCGAGTAGCCGCCGATAATCTGCGCCGCCTGCATCACTTGTTCCTGATACACCATAATGCCGTAGGTCGGCGCGAGGATGCCTTCGAGCAGCGGATGGATGTATTGGAATTCCTGACCCTTCATACGCGCGACGAAGTCGGGGATGTTGTCCATCGGGCCGGGTCGGTAGAGCGAAACGAAGGCGATGAGTTCTTCAAACTTGGTCGTGTGCGCCGTTTTCAGCATTTTTTTCATGCCGGTCGACTCGAACTGGAACACGGCAGTGGTGTTCGCATCGCGGAAGATTTGGTAGGCGGCCTGGTCGTCGAGCGGAATCTTGCCGACATCGACGATATCGCCGGTGGTGTTTTTGATGTTGTCCTGCGCCATTTCGATAATGGTCAGGTTGCGCAGACCCAAAAAGTCGAATTTCACCAAACCCACATCTTCCACGTCGCCTTTGTCGTACATCGATACTGGCGAGGCGGATTCGTCCGCCTGATACACGGGGCTGTAATCGGAAATCTTGCCCGGCGCAATCAGCACGCCGCCCGCGTGCATACCCAAGCCGCGCGTTAAATCTTCCAGCTTTTTCGCCAGCGTAATCAGTTCGTCCGCTTCTTCCGCTTCGATTAATTCCTGAATTTGCGGCTCCGCCTTCATCGCATCGTCCAAGCCCAAAGGTTTGTTGGCTTCCAACGGAATCAGCTTGGACAATTTGTCGCACAGCATAAACGGCAGTTCCAGCACGCGCCCCACGTCGCGGATGACTGCTTTGGACGACATCGTGCCGAAAGTAACAATCTGGCTGACCGCCTCCGCGCCGTATTTTTCGCGCACATATTCAATCACGCGCCCCCGGTTGGATTGGCAAAAGTCCACGTCGAAGTCGGGCATAGAAACGCGTTCGGGGTTTAGGAAACGCTCGAACAGCAGCGCGTATTTCAGCGGATCGAGGTCGGTAATCTTCAGCGAATACGCCACCAGCGAACCCGCACCCGAACCGCGTCCCGGCCCGACCGGACAGCCGTGCGTTTTCGCCCAGTTGATAAAGTCTTGTACGATAAGGAAATAGCCGGGGAATTTCATCTGAATGATGATGTTCAGCTCAAAATCCAGCCGCTCCTGATATTCCGGCATTTTCGCCGCACGCTCCGACTCGTCGGGATAAAGCTGAACCATGCGTTCCTGCAAGCCTTCGTTGGAGAGCTTGATCAAATAATCATCCAGCGACAGACCGTCCGGAGTAGGGAAGAGCGGCAGAAAGTTTTTGCCCAATGTGATGTGCAGATTGCAGCGTTTGGCGATTTCTACCGTGTTTTCCAAGGCTTCGGGCAAGTCGGCGAAACGCTCCGTCATCGTTTCCGGCGGAATGAAAAACTGGCCCGGCGTAAAATCGCGCGGACGTTTTTTGTCCGTCAGCACCCAGCCGCCCGCGATGCACACCCGCGCCTCGTGCGCGTTGAAATCATCGCGGTTCATAAACTGGGTCGGATGCGTCGCCACCACCGGCAAACCCAATTCCTCCGCCAGTTTCACGCTGCCGGAAACGCAAGCCTCCCATTCGGGGCGTTCGGGCAGGCGTTGCAGCTCCAGATAAAACGCATCGGGAAACCACGCCGCATACTTCAACGCCGCCGAACGCGCCGCGTCTTCATTGCCGTTCAAGAGATTCACGCCCACTTCGCCGTAATGCGCGCCGCTCAAACAAATCAAGCCGCTGTTGTCGCCGTTTTCCAGCCATTCGGGATTGAGTTCCGCATGATGGACATTGCGGTCTTTGCCGACATAAGCCGCCGTCAAAAGCTCGCTCAAGCGCAGATAGCCCGCATTGTTGCGGATAATCAGCATAGCGCGGAACGGCTTGTCGGGCGCATCCGGATTGCCTATCCGCACGTCCGCCGCGCCGATAGGCTTAATCCCCGCGCTGCGGCAGGCTTTATAAAATTTCACCAAGCCGAATTCGTTCATCAAATCGCTGATGCCCAAAGCAGGCAAACCGTATTCCTGCGCTTTGGCAATCAGTTTTTTAATCCGCACCATACCGTCGGTAATCGAAAATTCGGTATGCAGGCGCAGGGGGATGTAGGTCGGTTCGGTCATAGCAAAATCGGCGTGAACAATAAAAGGCATATTGTAGCAGGGTTGTCTTCAGATGGCGGCGTAGGTAATGCCGTTTCGGATTCAGACAGTATTGCCTGCAAATGTTTTTTTGAGCTTTTACGACGGCAAAAAAAATGCCTCCTGCCGTATGGCGGAGGCTTCCCAAGGAGTGTTGATAGATATAAAGCACTATTAAACTAGTTATAAAGAACTATATACCTTATTCGGACAGATGGCAAGCAGTTAAATTAATTTTACGTTCAAACAGGTTTTTGATTTCGTTTTGATGGCTGATGCCGATGACCAGCGTATCGGGCAGTTCGCGTTTGAGGATGTGCATCAGCGTCCATGCGGACTCATCGTCGAGCTGGTTGGTGGCTTCGTCGAGGAACAGGATTTGCGGTTTGTGCAGCAAGGCTCGGACAAGGCTGAGGCGTTGCTGTTCGCCGCCGGAGAGGATGCCGTGCCATTCGTATGGTTCGTCTAAATTATCTTTCAGGCGGCCTAGTCCGACTTGTTTCAAGGTCGTCTGAATGAGTCGGTCGTCTTGGCAGGCGGGGTGGGGATAGCTGACGGTGTGGCGCAGGGTGTCGGCGGGGAGGTAGGGGCGTTGGGGTAGGAAGAGGAGGCTGCCGTCAAGGGAGAAGCTGCCTTGGTAATACGGCCACAAGCCTGCGAGGGCGCGCAACAGGGTGGATTTGCCGATGCCGCTTCTGCCTTCGAGTAATACCCATTCGGGAGCGTGGGCTTCAAGGTTGATGTTGGTAAGCAGGGGGTTGCCGGTTTGGGTGTGGACAGTGAGGTTTTGCAGGACGAGGATGCTGTCTTGGCGGCGGTTGTTTAAAGTCGGGGCGGATGCGGACGTTGGGCGGGCGGCGCTTCTGCCTTCCTGTTCTACTTGTTCCAATGCCGTCTGAAAACCGGAGAGGCGTTCGACAACTGCCGCCCATTCGATGAGGCGGCGGTAGGAGTCGGTAAACCAGCCGAAGCTGTCTTGGACGCGGGCAAACGATGTGCGTGTCTGCATCATGTCGCCGAAGGTCATGGTTTTGGCGAGGTACATGGGCAGGGTGGCGAGGATGGGGATGAAGATGCTGATGCGGACGTAGGTTGCAAAGAAGGTTTCTTGGCGGAATTCGCAGTTGGTCAGCCGTCGCCAGTTGTCGCGGATGCGGAGGTAACGTTGTTTCAGACGGCCCGTTTCGGCTTCGCCGCCGTTGTAAAAGGCGATTTGTTCGGCATGGTCGCGCACGCGCAGGAGGGCGGCGCGGTAGTCGGCTTCTCGGTGCTGGCGGTCGATGTTGAGGTTTTTGAGTTTGCGGCCGACGAGGTGGGCAATCAGGGTGCTGATGACGGAATAAATTAGGGCAACCCAGACGAGGTAGCCGTGTATGGTGATGTCACGTCCGCCGATGTTGAAGGTCTGCACGCCTGAGAGTGTCCACAATACGGCAACAAACGCGCTGAATTTGGCAATATTATTGATGAAGGAGCGGAACAGTCCGATGCTTTTGTCGGCAAGGAGGTAGATGTCTTCGGCGATGCGCTGGTCGGGGTTGTCCGGTTCGCCGGTCAGGCGCAGGCGGTAATGTTTGTGGCCTTCGAGCCAGTTTTTTTGAAATTGCTCGGTCAGATGGGTACGCCAACGGAAGATGAGGCGTTTTTGCAGCCAGTCGCCGCAAACAATGCAGCCGATAACCATCGCCATATAGCCGAGGTATTCGACGATGAGCGCGGGCATGGATGCGCCGTCAAACGCGGCCAGCGCGTCGTAGAAACGTTTGTCCCACGCGGCAATCCAAACGCTGATGGTAATAGAGAATAGGGTAAACCCTATCAAAACGGCGAGCATCAGCCATTGGAGGCGACCGTGTGTCCCCGACCAAAAAGGGCGGGCAAGGTAAAAGAATTTTTTGAGCGTATTCATGATGAATGCTTGTGAATGTGGGTGATAGGCCGTCTGAAAACAGAATTTTGCTTTCAGACGGCCTTGTTTATAAGCAATGATTGGTTTTTATATACTTTTGAAGAGTAGAGGGCAATCCACTTTCGGTTTGCCGCTGTTTACATCTTCCACTTCAGGCTGAACACGGCATTGCGCGGTTCACCGTAGAAGTTGCCGTAGTTTTTTGTACGGTTGCTGTTGTTTTCATAGTAGCGTTTGTCAGTCAGGTTGTTGACTGCCAGCCCCAGTTGCAAATTGTCGGTCGGACGGTATTGCAAACCGGCATTCCAAACGGTATAGCCGCCTTGGGGCAGCTTACTGCCGGTTTTGCTTTGACTGGACAAGCCCATACCGATACTTAACTTACCGTTTGCAAACGGCGGCGTATAGCTGCTGTAAGCGCGGAAAATGTGTTTTGGGGTCCAGTTGGCAAAATCGCCTTCGGTTTTGGGATTGTTTTCTGTTTTGCGGATATTGTAGGTATAGCCGGCAAACAGTTTCCAATTTGCGCCGATTGCTCCGGAAATTTCCGCATCTACACCGCGGCTGCGTTGTTTTGCGGGAACGTAGTAGAAAGTCTTCTTCTTGCCGCCGCTGGCCGGAACGTTGACATACACGCCGACGTTGGTGTTATCGGTTTGGAACAGGGAAACGGCCGTATTGAGTTTGCCCTGCATCCATTCGCCTTTCCAACCCAATTCGTAGTTTTTGCCGACTTCGGGCGCGAGATAGCTGTTGTCTGCATTTGTTTTCAGAGTCGGTTTGTAGATGGATGTATAGCTTGCATAGAGGCTTTGCCCCGGCATGAAATCGTAAGTGATGCCGATGTATGGAATGAATTTGTTGTTTTTGACCGAATCGGTTCTTGCATCATTGTCCGGAACGCCTTTATAACGGGACCAGTTCTCATCGAAGTCGCGTTTCCAATGGGTATAGCGTCCGCCTGCCAACAGATGCAGTTTTTCCGTAGGATTGATGCGGGTACCTGCCGCAAGGGCGTGCGTATAGAAATGATTGTTGCTGTCCATAATGCTGTATGGTTCGGCAGCCCAGTCCGGCTGGGGGATAACGGCAGAAAACGGATCGTAGCTGCCGGTTGCCTGCATACGGGTATGGTGCAGGGTATTGCGCTCTTTCGAATAATTATGAGTCAGGAAGATGTCGTGGGTTTGACCCAAGGCTTCAAACTTGCCGCGCAGGTTGTTTTGAATATGCAGATGTTTGCTGTCGTGCTGATAGCGGAAAGCCTGTTGGTCTTCAATACCGATGGATTGATTGGCTTTCAACCCGCTTTTGTCTGCCATTAAGAAAGCATACCTTTGGTCGGAGTGGCTGTTTCGCCAATCGATTTTGCTGTTCCATTTCCAGTTGTCGTTGAAGTAGTGGTCAAATTCTGCAAAAACACCGTTTTTGATGAATCGCCCATAATTCCAATCGGCACCGAAATAGCTGTCGCGCGGCAGACTGCTTCCGTCTTCCCATAAAGGTAAGCCGTTGAGATTGGGGGTGTTGCGCTGGGCGATACGGTACGCACCGACAGAAACCTTGCTGTTTTCTCCGATGTCTTTTTCCAAAACGCCATAAAGAAGGCTGTTTTGCCCTTTCACCTTATCCTGAAAGGTTTTGTCATGATCAAAACTGCCGACAATACGCCCGCGGAGTTGGTTTTCTGGGCTTAAAGTGCCTGAGGCATCCAATTCAATATGTCGTTTGCCGAAACGGTCGGCTAAACCATTCATACTGATTTGTTTTTTAGCCGTCGGTTTTTTGCGTACGGCATTAATCGTACCTCCGGGTGCGCTGTTGGATTGGGTCAGCCCGGCTGCACCGCGCACAACTTCAATGTGGTCATACATGGCAAGGTCGGTGATGTTGTGTCCGTCTCTGTTAGGGCTGCCAAATATGCCCGGCGCACCAATCGTGGTGGCCATGCCGTCTTCTTCCAATTTTTCAATATAGAATCCGCGGCTTTGGAAATGGGTGCGGTTCCCTTGGCGAACGACATTTACGCCAGTCGTTGTTTTCAACGCATCTGCAAGCGTAGTAATACCTTGATCGTTAATTGGTTTTTTGTAATCACGCTGACCGATTGCGGCGTCTCACGCGGAGTCAATGCCAGTCCTGTGGTAGAACTCATAGCCGAAGTCGTATAGTCATTTCGATTTTCGGTACGCAGGCTGCGGTTTTTGGCGGTTACGCGGATTTGTTCCAGTTCTGCCTGTTGCATTTCTCCGGCAGCCTGTGCGGAGTGGGACAATGCGCTCAAGCTGAGCGTCAGTATGCTGAGTTTGAAGAGTTTGTATGGGCGGTTCATGCCTATGCTCCTGTGCAGGGTTGATTTGGTAAAGCTTATTAATGTTGCAAACATATCCCCTGTTTTGAAATAAACCAAATATTACCGGGCGGGTATTCGGGCAGGGTAGGATATTGCAATTTAATGAGTCGGTACTAATAAAAATAATCAGAAAGAACTATATCGAAATCCTAAAAAAATCAACAGAATTTTTGTTGGATTTGGAGGAATTCAGAAGTTTTGTTTTAAATCAAACTTTTTATCGGGCAATTTTAACGGTTGTTTGACGGATGATGCCTGCCGCCGTTGTAGCGGACGGTTTATGCGTTGGGATATATAAACGGTTATGCGGATTTATTGTCGGTTTTCAGGGTAATGTGCGGTCGTGGATAAGGCGTTGCAGTCTGCCGTTGGACAGGATTTCTTTGCTCGGATGGCGACATATGGGATTTCAGACGGCATTTTTGCGGAACAGGCGGTGCGGATTCGTCGTCGGCTTTGCGGTAATTTTGGGTACGGTGGCGGCAGGTGCTACAATAACGGGTTCTTTCTGCAAGGGAACATTATGGAAGCCACCGTCTATCTTGAAGACAACGAATACATCGCCTTGTGCGACCTCTTGAAACTGGTCGGACTTGCCGAAAGCGGCGGACAGGCAAAAGCGTTTATCGCCGAAGGGCTGGTGTTGCACAACGGCGAAACCGAAACCCGCAAAACGGCCAAAATACGCGGCGGCGAAGTCATCGAGTTTGACGGCGCACGCTTGGAAATCGCCGATGGATACGACCCTGAAGCATAAAGCCGAAGCCCTTTTGGGCGAGCCGCTTTTAGACGAACCCGTCCGTCCCGAGTCGTGGGAATGCTGCGGCAGCGACTGCGGCGAGGCGTGCATTCAGACGATGTATTGGGCAGATAAGGCACGCTACGACGCGCAACGGCGGAAATTGAAAGAAGCGGGTTGGTCGGAAGACGAAAATGCCGTCTGAAAACGGTTCGGCTTGATGAAACCGCGTTGTCAGACGACCTTTTATTGTTAAACACCGCAGCCGTAGGTTGGATACTTGTATCCGACAAAGTTTTAATATGCGGAATTTGAAATGTCGGATTTAAAAATCCGACCTACTGATTTTCAGACTATCGTCATTCCCGCGCAGGCGGGAATCCAGATCTTGATTTGTCAAAAATGTTTAAGGTTAACCGCTATTTCAAACTTCCGGATTCCCGCCTGCGCGGGAATGACGGCATAGCGGCTTTTCCTTTGCATTTGCCATATACCCGTTTTTAAAATAACCGCCGTCGCACCGCCCGACAATATTGACACCCTGCCCATCATTTATCACGCATATAACGCCTATGATAGACCTGCACTGCCATTCCACCGTTTCCGACGGTATGCTCTCCCCCGCCGAAGTCGTCCGCCTCGCGCATCAAAACGGCTGCACGCTGCTGGCGTTGACCGACCACGACCACACGGGCGGCATCGCCGAATCGCGCGCCGAAGCGAATAAACTCGGGCTGCGTTTCGTCAACGGCGTGGAAATCTCCGTCACTTGGCGCGGACGCACCATACACGTCGTCGGTTTGGATTTCGACGAGCAGGACGAAAACCTGCAAAACCTGTTGGCGCAAGTACGGCAAGGCCGTCTGAAACGTCTTGAAGCCATCGCCGCCAAGCTCGAAAAGAAAGGCATCGGCGGCGCATACGACGGCGCGCTCGCGCTGGCTGCAAACAAAGAAATGGTCAGCCGCACCCATGTTGCCGAGTTCCTCATCCAAGCGGGACACGTCAAAAACAAGCAGCAGGCGTTCACCAAATACTTGGGTGACGGCAAATCCTGCGCCGTCCGACACGAATGGGCGAAGCTGGAAGACTGCGTCTCCGCCGTCAACGGCGCGGGCGGCATGGCAATCATCGCCCACCCGATGCGCTACGATTTGTCCGCCACCGCCAAGCGCAATCTGTTTGAAGAATTTAAAAACCTCGGCGGCGCGGGTATCGAAGTCCACAGCGGCAACTGTTGCAAAAACGACCGCCTCAACTACGCGCTTCTGGCAGAACGCTTCGGTATGCTCGCCAGCGCGGGCAGCGACTTCCACCGCTTAAACGACTTCAGCGGCGGCATTCTCGGCGCGTGTCCCGAATTGCCGGAAAACTGCAAACCGGTTTGGGAACATTTTTCCCGGCATTGAATGTAGATAAAAATGCCGTCTGAAAGGCTTTCAGACGGCATTTTTTTGCGTTTTATAGTGGATTAACAAAAACCGGTACGGCGTTGCCTCGCCTTAGCTCAAAGAGAACGATTCTCTAAGGTGCTGAAGCACCAAGTGAATCGGTTCCGTACTATCTGTACTGTCTGCGGCTTCGTCGCCTTGTCCTGATTTTTGTTCATCCACTATAAACGTTGTCGTACAGTTTTCGGACGGTTTTACCGATGGCGGCAATGCCTTTTTCCAGCGTTTGAGCGTCCTGCGCGATGCTCATACGGATGCACTCGCCCGCGTGCGGGTAATCCTGCGTGTCGATGCCGACGAAGAAATGCTCGCCCGGAATAATCAGCGTACCTTCGGCTTTGAGCATTTCGTACAGGGTTTGCGACGAAACGGGCAGGTTTTCAAACCAAAGCCACAGGAAAATCGCGCCTTCGGGTTTGTGGATTTTCATCGGGTACGCGCCCAGCTCGCGCTTGAGCAGCAAGACGGCGGTTTGCGCCTGATTGCGGTAAAACGGCCGGATGACTTGGTCGGCAAGCCGTTTCATCTCGCCGCTTTCCAGCAGCGGGGCGGCAATCGCCGCGCCGAAGCGCGTGGGGGCAAGGTTCACAATTGCGTTCAGGCTGCTGACGGCTTTGACGACTTCGGGCGCGGCGACGATGATGCCGGTGCGCACGCCCGGCAGTCCGACTTTGGACAGGCTGAAGCAGAGGATGATGTTTTCGTGCCAATTCAGCGTAACATCGCTGTAAATGATGTTGGGGAACGGCATTCCGTAGGCGTTGTCGATAATCAGAGGAATGCCGTGTTCCTGTGCCAAAGCGTCCAAACGCGCCATTTCGCCGTCGGTCAGCACGTTGCCGGTCGGGTTGGTCGGGCGCGAACAGCAAATCGCGCCGATTTTGCCCGCTTTGAGTTCGGGCAGGTTTTCCAGCGCGTCAAAGTCCACGCGGTATTTGAAAAATCCCGTTTCGCTTTCGTGTTCGATATTTTCGATTTTCGGTTTTACCGAAATAAAATGCTGCCCTTCGATATGCACGTCGGCATAGCCGATGTATTCGGGCGCGAGCGGCAACAAAATGGCTTTTTCTGCGGATGTGCCGTCTGAAAGCTTGAATTTGCCGCCGAAGAGGTTGAACAAATAGAAAAACGCGTTTTGCGAACCGTTGGTCAGCGCGATATTGCCGGCGGTCAGGTTCCAGCCGTATTCGCGGTTGAGGAAGGCGGTCAACGCGTCAATCAGCGCGGCATCGCCTTGGGGGTTGGAGTAGTTGCCGATGTTCTCGACGGCGTGTTCCGCCGCCAGTTTGGAGAATATGTCGGCGAACGCGGCGTTGACTTCGGCGATTCGCGCCGGGTTGCCGCCGCCGAGCATGTTGACGGGCTTGTCGCTTTTGAGCGCGTCGCCGAGGTCGTCCATCAGTTGCAGGATGCCGCTGTGTTGCGTGAATTTTTCGCCGAATGCCGAAAACTGCATGTCAAACTCCGTGTGTGTCAGGTATAGTGGATTAACAAAAATCAGGACAAGGCGACGAAGCCGCAGACAGTACAGATAGTACGACAAGGCGAGGCAACGCCGTACCGGTTTTTGTTAATCCACTATAGGTTGGTTTGTACGGTATGCCGTCTGAAGGTTCAGACGGCATTTTTTCTGTGTGTTTCCCGTACCCAAAGCAGGTCGCAGATGCCGTCGCTCGGGGCAAAGCCGGTCGGGGCGTTGACGAGCAGGTCGCGGATTGCCTGCTGGTCGTAACGGTCGCAGGCAGAACGGATGCGGTCGAGCAGGGTAGAGAGCTCGTGCCACGGCAGCATGGTCTCGCTGGCGGTCATAATGCGCGGATGGGCGGTTTGGCGGACATTGTCGCCGATGAGCAGCTCTTCGTAGAGTTTTTCGCCGGGACGTAGCCCGGTAATGAGGATTTCGATGTCGCCGTCGGGTTGTTCGGGCGTTTTGGGTTTGAGTCCGCTCAGGGTAATCATTTGGCGGGCAAGGTCGATGATTTTGACGGACTCGCCCATATCGAGGACGAACACGTCGCCGCCTTTGCCCATCGCGCCGGCTTGGATAACCAGTTGCGCCGCTTCGGGTATGGTCATGAAATAACGTGTGATTTCCGAGTGGGTCAGGGTGAGCGGGCCGCCTTCGGCAATCTGTTTTTCAAACAGCGGGACGACGGAGCCGGACGAACCCAAAACATTGCCGAAACGCACCATACTGAAGCGGGTTTTTTGTCCGGGTTCGGCGGCGAGGGCTTGCAGGCAGAGTTCCGCCATACGTTTGCCCGCGCCCATGGTGTTGGTGGGGCGGACGGCTTTGTCGGTGGAGATGAGGACGAAAGTTCTTACGCCCGATGCCGTGGCGGCAAGCGCGCACTCGAGTGTGCCGAAGATGTTGTTGCGTATGCCTTCGACGGTGTTGAACTCGACCATGGGGACGTGTTTGTAGGCGGCGGCGTGGTAAACGGTGGAGACTTGGCAGGCGGTCATAATGCGCGTGAGCAGCGTGCGGTTCTGCACCGAGCCCAAGAAGGGCAGGATTTCGGTGTCGAGGTGTTTTCGGATGCAGGTTTCGCGCAATTCTTTTTCGACGGCGTACAGGGCGAATTCGGACAACTCGAACAGCAGCAGTTTTTCGGGGCGGCGGCGGATAATCTGGCGGCAGAGTTCCGAACCGATGGAACCGCCGGCGCCGGTTACCATCACGGTTTTGCCGGCAATGTCGGCATTCATCAGTCGGTCGTCCGGCGCGACGGAATCACGTCCGAGCAGGTCGGACACGGAGATTTTTTTGAGCGTGCCGATGCTGAGTTTACCGTCCATCAGGTCTTTGATGCTGGGGATGGTCAACACTTCGCACGGATAGGCTTCCAGTTTGCCGATGATTTTGCGGCGTTGTTCCTGAGTCGCACCGGGGATGGCGAGCAGGATTTTTTCCACGCCGTAGCGTTCGATAAGGAAGGGGATGGCATCGGGCTGATAGACGGCAAGGTCGCAGATGACGGTGTGCCAAAGCTTGGGGTTGTCGTCCACAAAGGCGGCGGCGGAATATTCGCGCATTTGTTTGACGGCCTCGAGAAGCTGCCTGCCCGAACGCCCCGCGCCGTAAATGATGACGGGGGTCATCTGTTTTTTGGGGTGTTCGGACAACAGCCCGCGCAAAACCATACGCGAGCCGGTTACGGAAACAAACAGCAGTAAGAAATAGACAATCGGCAGGGCAAGGCGCAGCCGTTCTTCAAATATCAGCGTATTGAGGAAGAACAACACGGCGGAGGCGAGGCTGCCCGCCAGTGCGGTGGTGAGGATGCGGAAGCTGACGAAGCGTGTAACGGCGCGGTAAAGCCCCATTCGGATAAATAATGTGACGGTCAACAAGGCAGTCAGCAAAAAAGACTGCCAGTTGGCGGGGGCGAACCATTCGTCCGAGTAGTCGGCCTTCAGGCTTTGGGTGAACCAAAAGGCAATGAAAATCATCAGAAAATCGTGTATGAGGAAACAGATTTTCTTGATGTTGCGCGGCAGGGCGATCAGGGTTTCCAGATTCATATCGTGGGGCGGTATGTGCTTTCGGGCGGCATATGCCGTCTGAAGGGTTATTGTGTGGCTTCTGCCAATACGGCTTCGATGTGTTCTTTACAAAACGCGATTTCGTCGTCGGTCAGCGTCGGGTGCACCAAGAACATCAGGCCGGTGTCACCCAACTCGACAGCATTTTTCAAACGCTCTTTCGGCCGCCAAGGTGTGTTGTCGAAGGCTTTTTCCAAATACACTTCTGAGCAGCTGCCTTGATAGCAGAGGACTTTGCGCGCGTTCAGTTCGTTCACGATGCGGTCGCGCGTCCAGCCGTCTTTGAGGTGTTCGGGGCGGACGAAGGCGTAGAACTTGTATTGCGCGTGTTCGATGTAGCCGGCGACTTCAATCAAACGGATGCTGCTGAATTTGCCCAGGCTTTCCGCCAGCTTGGCGGCGTTTTCTCGGCGGCGCGCCGTCCATTCGGGCATACGTTTGAGCTGGATGCGCCCGATGACCGCCTGCATTTCCATCATACGCCAGTTTGTGCCGAAACTTTCGTGCAGCCAGCGGAAACCGGGTGCGTGTTCGCGGTGGTACACGGCATCATAGCTTTTGCCGTGGTCTTTGTACGACCACATTTTTTCCCACAAATCCTTGTCGTTGGTGGTTACCATACCGCCTTCGCCGCCGGTGGTCATAATTTTGTCTTGGCAGAACGACCACGCGCCGACGTGTCCGATAGAGCCTACGGATTTGCCTTTGTATTTCGCGCCGTGCGCTTGGGCGCAGTCTTCGATCACCCACAAATCATGTTCTTTTGCCAAAGCCATAATGCCGTCCATTTCGGCGGGCATACCGGCAAGGTGAACCACGATAATCGCCTTGGTATTCGGCGTCAACGCGGCTTTGACGGTTTCCGCGCTGATGTTTTGGCTGTTCAAATCCACATCGGCAAACACCGGATTTGCGCCCGCGTTCACAATGCAGGATGCGGAAGCCAGGAAAGTGCGCGAAGTAACAATCACATCGTCGCCCGCGCCTATGCCCATTGCTTTGAGCGAGACATCGAGTGCCAGCGTGCCGTTGGCAAGGGCGACGGCGTATCGCGTGCCGGCGAAGGCGGCAAATTCTTTTTCAAATTCGCGGCATTCGCTGCCCGTCCAGTAATTGACTTTGTTGGACAGCAGGACTTTGGAAACGGCATCGGCTTCTTCTTGGGTGAAGCAGGGCCACGGGGAGAGGGAGGTGTTCAGCATGGTGTTCCATCCGTCGGGTTTGGACGGCATTTCCGACCCTATGCCGTCTGAAGGGGATGCGCCCCGAAAAATCGGGCGTGCGCCGCAGGTGTTGTCAAAACCGCTCGGTGCGGTGTGTATTTTAATCGCTTATGCCGTCCCGGTCTCGGGGTTTTTGCCAACAAGGGGCTTCGCCGGGTTGCCCGCGACGGTCATGCCGTCCGGGATGTCGCACACGATAACTGTCCCCGCTCCAATGGTTGCGCGGCTGCCGATACGGATTTGCTGGCGGCTGCACGCGCCCGTGCCTATCCAGCTTTCTTCGCCGATATGCGTGTTGCCCGACAGGTGCGCGCCCGGGCTGATGTGGACGAAAGCGTCAAGCAGGCAGTCGTGATCGACGGTGGCGGCGGTGTTCACAATCACGCCGTCTTTCAATACGCTGCCTGCCTGTACGACGGCTTTCGCCATCACGACGCTGCCCTGACCGACGGTTGCCGATGGGGAAACATATGCGTCCGGATGAATCAGGACGGGCAGGTTGAAGCCGAGCGCGGCGGCTTTTTCGGCGATTTGGCGGCGGATGCGGTTGTTGCCGACGGCGACGGCGATGTCGAATTGTTCGGGCGATAAACTGTTTTCAAGCAGCAGCGTCGTGCCGATGACGGGAAAGCCGTTGACTCTGCCTTGGGCGTGGTCGTCCAGAAAAACGATTTCGCCGTATGTGCCGAGTGCGGCGGCAAGCTCGGCAACGACTTTGCCGTGTCCGCCCGCGCCGATAACGGCAAGTTTGCGATTCCCCGTGAAAGGGGGCATAGTGGCTTCCCCTTCCGCCGAAATACCTTCTTTGATAAAGACTTTTTTGACTGTCAGGAACAGGATTTTCATATCCAGCCAAAAACTGTAATGGTCGATGTACCAAACATCGCAGGAGAATTTTTCATCCCACGAAAGCGCGTTGCGCCCGTTGACCTGCGCCCAGCCGGTAATGCCGGGTTTCATTTCGTGGCGGCGGTTTTGAAATTCGTTGTAAAGCGGCAGGTAGCCCATCAAAAGCGGACGGGGGCCGACCAGGCTCATCTCGCCTTTGAGGACGTTCCACAGTTCGGGCAGTTCGTCCAAACTGGCGGCACGCAGTTTTTTGCCGAAATCGGTCAGGCGTTCGCTGTCGGGCAGAGGGTTGCCGTCTTTATCGATTGCATCGCGCATAGAACGGAATTTAATCATTTTAAACGGCCTGCCGTCTTTGCCCGGCCGCTCTTGGATGAAGAACACGGGCGAGCCTAGGTTTTTGCGGATGAGGTACACCAAAATCAAAAACACAGGCGACAGGATAATCAGCCCCGAAGCGGAGGCGACAATGTCAAACAGGCGTTTGAAAAATTTACTCATGGGCTAATCTTTCAATCAGGTTGACGATTTTTTGATACGCCACATCGCGTTTGAAGCGGCGGACGATTTCGTCGGACTGAACGGGATCGTTTTTGCGCTTCAAAATATCTTTGGCGGCTTGAACGAAACCGTCCGCATCGCCGGAAAGGTAGTTCGCATGCGGCAGCAGGTTTAGGAGGTCGAGGACTTCGGCATTGGTCTGGCTGTTCAGCACGGGTTTTTGCAATGCCATATAGTCGGAGAGTTTGTTGGTAACCGACTGCATGGCGTGGCTATGGATGGCGTTGACGGCAATGTCGTAGCCCTTGGCAATCGACATCATTTCAGAATAGGGTAAATAGCCGTAAAACTTGATGGCGTGATTTTCATATTGTTTGAGTTTCTCCAAATCGGGGCCTCCGCCCATAATGTGCAATTCGACGTTTTCGCCGTCGTCCAACAGCTTGCGAACGCCTTTGCACACGGTTTCCACGTCATAGCTGTAACTGAGCGTGCCCAAGTAGAAAAGGCGGACGGTTTTGGAGCGGAATCGCGGGGGGGGGGGGCGATGGCGGCAAAATCCGTACCGATATAGACGGCTTCGCCGGGTACGTTCGGATTGGCTTCTTTGGCGCGGTCGAGATAAGTCTGCGATACGGCGACCAGCGCGTCGGCGTAGCGGTAGGCTCGGTTGGCGCGTGAGGCAAAGGGCAGCAGCTTGTGGGGGATTTTTTTCAAAAAAGGTACGACCGAGGAGAAGGATTCCGGCCATACGTCCTGCACATCGACAATCAGTTTGTAGCCCAAACGTGCTTTGTGTTTGCCCAACAGCAGGTTGGTGGCAATCAGCGGATAGGCGGAATAGACGATGTCTTGTTCGCCCGGACGGCAGTTTTCCAACCATTTTTCAAAATGTTTGACGAAGCGGTGATGGCTGGTCACGCGTCCTAAAGACACGTTTTTGCCGTAGCCGCTTTCTTCCAACAGCATGACTTTCAGACGGCCTTGTGAGGCGGCATCGGCATCTTCGGGCCGTCTGAAAGATTTGTCGTAGTGTTTGAAATTGCTGGTAATCAGCAGCACGTCATGCGACTGCGACAACAGCTCGGCAAGATACCAAAAGCGGTTGAAGTGCGGCTCGGACGGCAGCGAGCAGTAGGGGGCGACTATGGTGATGTTCATCGGCGGCTTTCAGACGGCATTACATGGTATAGGCAGCCATGGTGGTACGGTAGATTTCGTCGTCGGAGCATAAGGTTTCGACATGTTTGTGCAGGGCTTTGCCCATTGCTTCGCGCAACTCCGGCTGTCTGACGAGTGTGTCTACGGCGGCGATAAACGCTTCGTCGTTGCCGAAGGGGATGCAGTAACCCGTTTCCCCGTTGACGACTATTTCGGAAATGCCCGCCATATCGTAGGTAACGACGGGCGTGTCGTAAAGTCCGGCTTCCAAGATGTTGTTGCCCACACCCGCGCCGTGGTCGCCGATGCAGTGGGGCGTGTTCACCAAAATGTCGACTTCTTTGAAGTAGCCGGTCAAATCGCGTATGCCGCCGAGGAAGGTAACTTTGTCTTCAATGCCCAAACGCTTCGCCTGCGCTTTCAAATTGTTCATTTCTTCTCCTATGCCCGCTATGTTCAGGCGTACGGGTATACCGCGGTCAACCATTTTTTCAAAATATCCAACATCAGATGCACGGCGCGGACGGTGTCCAAACGGGAAAGCGTGCCGAGTACGGCGCATTCTTTTCGGTTTCCGGAAATGAAATTCCGGGGGGGGGGGGGAGTGCGTTGTAGGCGTAGGTAATCCGGCCGGCGGGGAAGCCGTGGCGGATGAGCTTTTCGCGTTCGTGTTTGCAGTTGCCGATGATGTACACGCCCAGCTTGTCGAAGAGTTTGGCGATTTTGGGGTAGGTTGCCGCGTCCAAACCATGCGAGTGGTAGATGATTTTGGTTTTCGGCGAAACGATTTTGGCGGCAAGGGCGCAGGCCGGGACGACGCGCGCCATTTGGCAGTCGATGATGTCGGGTTGTTCGCGGCGCAGTATCCGGGCGTAGGAAATGGTGCTTTTGAGGTAGCCCGCAAGCCCGCCCCGGTAAAAATCAACCGGCTGCCAACGGATGCCCGATGCTTGCGCCTCTCCGACAAAAGGGCCGTCCGAGGAGGCGAGGATGATGTCGTGCCCGTGCCGTTTGAGCAGCCGCCCGAGGCGGACGGTGGCGGTTTCCGTGCCGCCCAAGCCCGACATAGAAGTGGTCAGGATGATTTTCATAATGGAAATCCTTGTTTCTTCAAATAATGAAACAGTTTGTGCAAATCTTTCCGGTGGCGCAGGATGCAGCCTGCCAGATATGCCGCCCATATGCCGGCAAACAGGGGGTAGTTTGCCGGCGTGCCGAAGCAGGTGTAAGCCGCCGAGGAGGTCAGGCAGAACAATGTGTGCGTATAAAGCGGCAGGCGTTTGAGCGGCTGCCACAGGCGGCAGGAGCTTTCGGTCTTGAAAACAAAAAACAGCCAAAATGAGGCGGCACAGGCAACCGCCGCGCCCCGCGCCCCGCCGGACGGTACGGAAAGCCCCAGCAGCAGCAGGTTTGCCGCCAGCGCGCCCAAGGTAGCGAATGCAATCGGACGCGTTTTGCGGACGACGTTCAAACCGATGCCGCTGATTTCTGCCAGCGTGCAAAACAGCGGCGGCAGCATACACGATACGACGATAAACCGGACGGCGGCGTAGTTTTCCGGCAGCAGGAGGGAGGCGAGGGGCGAGAAAATGCCGGTCAGGCAGAGGGCGGAGGCAAGCAGGGCGGCGGCGGATTCTGCCGTTGCCGAGAGGCGGGCGGGCGGGGCGTTTTCTTCGATTGCGCGGAAAATATACGGTGTCCAGACCGTTGAAAAGATGCTTTGGAACAATAATGCCGCCCCGCCGAACGAAATTCCCATCGAATAAACGCCGAGCTGTTCCAGGCCGGCATATTTTTTCAGGAACAAACGGTCGGCGGATGCCAGCCCCCAATAGGCGATGCTGCTTAGTGCGATCGGTATGCCGTAGCGCAGGCCGCGATGCAGGACGGCGGATGAAAACGGTGCGCGCCGGACGGCCTTCAGACGGCATCGGTTTTGAAACAGCAAAAAGGCGGCGGCGGCAAGGTTTGCCAGCGCGTAAACGGCGGTCAGGACGGCGGTGTTCGCCGGAAAGTGCAGCAGCCCGACCGTCAGCGGCAGCAGCAGCAGGATGGCGAGCTTGGACACGAGTTGCGCGGACGAAAAGGCAAGGGCGCGTCCTTCCATACGCAAAACCAGTAAGAGAAAGCGGATGGGCAGGAAGCTCAGTTCAAACAGCACCAGCCCGATGCCGGCGGCGGCATCGTCGAGCGAAAACAGGATTTCAGACGGCAGGGACGGGCGGGAAAGCAGCAGGGCGGCTATCGCGGCGGCAGACAGCAGCGGCGGCAGGAACAGGGTTTTGAACAAAATGTCTTTGTCGGCGGCGGCATAGTATTCGCGGACGTATGCCTGATCCAGCCCGAGGCACAATACCGACACCGTCAGTCCCGCCGCCGTCTGCATCAGCACGATGCGTCCGATGTCGTCGGCGGGGAAATACCACGACAGCAGCGGCAGGATGATGACGGCTAAAACCGCGCTGCCGATCGAGCCTGCCGCGTAGCCGAGGATTTCTTTTGTGTCCATTTTTGATGTCCGGGCGGAGGCGGGATGCCGCCGGTGCCGTCTGAAGCCTTTTTTGATCGGAATTTGACGGCGTTATTATATAGTGAAACGGCGGCAAACCCTTTAAAAGGCGTTGCCGTTTTTCCGGAACACGGTTTTGATGTCGTGTCCGAGGATTTCGCTGGAAACGGGCGTCCACAAGGGCGGTGCGGAAAGGGCGGCGCGGTTTTCGGGCAGGGAAAACAGGTCTTTGCTGCTGCCGAGGATTTTGGGCGAACGGTACAGCACGATTTCGTCCGCCAAATCTTCCGCCAAAAAGGCGGATGTGAGTTTCGCGCCGGCTTCCACCATTACTTCGCCGTATCCTTCGCCGGCAAGGAGGCGCATCAGGCGGTGCAGGTCGATTTTGCCGTCTGCCGTTTCAGACGGCATCAGGATGCGGACGTGGGCGTGTTTGCGATAGGGGGAAAGTCTGCCTTCGTCGCGCTCTAAAGTGGCAATTAAAGTGGGCGATTGTCCGTCTGTTAAGAGATGGCTGTTCGGGGGCAGGCTCAGGCGGCTGTCCAAAACGATGCGTGCGGGTTGGCGCAAAGTTGGAAAAGCGCGGACGTTGAGCCGGGGATTGTCCGCCAACACCGTGCCGATGCCGGTCAGCACCGCGCAGCTTTCGGCGCGCAAAACCTGTACGTCGGCGCGTGCTTCTTCGCCGGTAATCCAAAAACTGCTGCCGTCTGAAAGGGCGGTTTTGCCGTCTAATGAAACGGCGCATTTGAGGCGGACAAAGGGGCGGCGGCGTTCGATGCGCGATAAAAATCCCCAGTTGAGTTCCCTTGCTTCGCTTTCGAGCAGCCCGCATTCCGTCTTGATGCCTGCCGCTTCAAGGAGGGCGAGCCCTTTGCCTGCAACCAGTGGGTTGGGGTCGCGCATGGCGGCGACGACGCGGGACACGCCCGCCCGCACCAGTGCTTCGGCACAGGGCGGTGTGCGCCCGTAATGGCTGCACGGTTCGAGGGTAACAAAGGCGGTCGCGCCTTTTGCCATTTTCCCCGCCTGACGCAGGGCGTGGACTTCGGCGTGCGGTTCGCCCGCTTTGACGTGGAAGCCCTGTCCGACAATTTGACCGCCTTGTGCGATGACGCAGCCGACGCGCGGATTGGGCGAAGTGGAAAAACGCCCCAAAGCGGCAAGTTTGAGGGCGTTTTGCATCATAGAAATATCTGTTTCGGAAAACATCGGGATACCGTATCAGTATGGGTTGGGGGAATCAGGTTTTGCCGCCTGTTTTGACGGCTTGCGCCAGCCACGAGGCGAAATGTTCCGGGCCCTCGAAGCGTTTGTGCAGGGCGGCGAAGCGTATGGCGGCTTCCGTGCTTTGCCCAGACAGCTCTTCCAGCACGATTTCGACAAGTTCGGCAGAGGATATGTCGCGCAAACCCGAAGCATACAGCCTGAGTTCCGTGAGGCGGGCGGTTTCGCCGGCGATCTGGCGCGGGTCTGCACATTTTTGCGCGGCGGCGGTCAAATCGGCGCAAAGCCTGCCGCTGTCGAACGGGCGGCGTTTTCCGTCCGGACCGGCGATCGAGGGCATTTTGAGTTCGGCGGTTTCGAGCGTGCCGAAGCGTTTGCCGCAGTTGGGGCAGTATCGGCGGCGGCGGACGGCGTTGCGTTCTTCCATCAGGCGGGAATCGGCGACGCGGGTGTCGGCGTGGGCGCAAAACGGGCATTTCATCGGGTTCGTCCTCCTATGCCGTCTGAAGTTCAGACGGCGACACCGGCGGCGCGCGCGGTTTCCAAACCTTCTTCGACACTCATATAAACGGGGTGGCGGGGCCGGTCGTTCAAAATAATTCTGCCTTCGCGGAACATCACCAGTTCGTCAACGGCAAGTTGCGCCCACGTTTCATCGCGCGTCAGCGGCAGGGTGGCGATAACGGCGACGCGGTCGGACGGCGTGGTTACTTCGGCAAAATCGACCATTACATCGTCGTCGAGCAGACGCGCCTTGCCGAACGGGGCTTGGCGGACGATGTAGTGCAGCAGCGTGCTGGCGTGGGCAAACAGGGAAATGCCGTCTGAAAGCATAAAGTTAAACAGCCCGAACTTGCGGATTTCGTGCGTCAGTCCCGCAATCGCGCCAAACAGGGTCTCGTCGTCGGGACGGACGGCAAAGCGGGTGCGGAGGCGGTTGAGGATGTGGCAGAACGCGCGTTCGGAATCGGTTGTGCCGACGGGGTGGAAAAATTCGCCCTGTTCGGGAAAAAAATCGACCAAATGCCCGTTGTGTGCAAACAGCCAGTAGCCGCCCCACATTTCGCGCATAAAGGGATGTGTGTTCGCCAGCGAGGTTTGTCCTTGCGATGCTTTGCGGATATGGGCGACGACGTTTTCCGATTTAATCTGGTAGGCGCGCACGAGGTCGGCGACGGGGGAGTCGGCACTCGGCTTGTCGTCGTGGAACAGGCGCACGCCTTTGCCTTCAAAAAAGCCGATACCGAAACCGTCGGCGTGATGGTCGGTAATACCGCCCCTGCGGCGGAAGCCTTCAAAGGAAAACATAATATCGGTCGGCGTATTGCAGTTCATGCCCAGCAGTTGACACATAGTTTGTCCAAATGATTCAGATGGTCGCAAGTATTCGGATTATACCCCGAACTGAAAATGCCGTCTGAAATACGGCTTGTTCCTCCATTGTTCACGCGAAAACGGAAAACAAAGACGGAAACTTAAGATTCCGTCATTCCCGCGCAGGCGGGAATCTGGAATTTCAATGCCGCAAGAATTTATCGGAAAAACCCCAAACCCTTCCGCCGTCATTCCCACGAAAGTGGGAATGTAGAAATGAAAAGCAGCAGGAATTTATCGGAAATAACCGAAGCCG
>AEPI01000012.1 GCA_000193795.2 Neisseria lactamica NS19
AAAAACCAGCGGCCGGCTGGTTTTTTGTTGGGCGGGATTCGGATAAGGGGCGGCTGCCGCTCTTTCTGATTTCCGGCCGGGCGGTTATTTGACGATTTGGTTCAATTCGCCCTTGGCATAACGGCTTGCCATTTTTTCCAAGGAAACCGGTTTGATTTTGCCTGCCTGACCTTCGCAGCCGAACGCAAGATAGCGGTCGAGGCAGATTTGTTTCATCGCTTCGATGGTTTTGCTCAAATATTTGCGCGGGTCGAAGTCGGACGGGTTTTCGGCAAGGTAGCGGCGTACCGCGCCGGTGGAGGCGAGGCGCAGGTCGGTGTCGATGTTGACTTTGCGCACGCCGTGTTTGATGCCTTCGACGATTTCTTCAACCGGCACGCCGTAGGTTTCGCCGATATTGCCGCCGTATTCGTTGATGACTTTCAGCCATTCTTGCGGAACGGAGCTGGAGCCGTGCATCACGATGTGTGTATTGGGCAGGGCTTGGTGGATTTCTTTGATGCGGTCGATACGCAATACGTCGCCTGTGGGCGGACGGGTGAATTTGTATGCGCCGTGGCTGGTGCCGACGGCAATCGCCAATGCGTCAACGCCGGTATCTTTAACGAAACGTACGGCATCTTCAACGCTGGTCAGCATTTGGTCGTGGGAAAGTTTGCCCGCTGCTCCGATGCCGTCTTCTTCGCCGGCTTCGCCGGTTTCGAGGTTGCCCAATACGCCGATTTCGCCTTCGACAGACACGCCGCAGGCGTGGGAGAAATTAACGACGGTACGGGTGGCGTTGACGTTGTATTCGTAAGAAGAAGGGGTTTTGCCGTCTTCGAGCAGCGAGCCGTCCATCATTACCGAAGAAAAACCCAGTTGGATGGAGCGTTGGCATACATCAGGAGATGCGCCGTGGTCTTGGTGCATCACGACGGGGATGTGCGGGAATTCTTCGACAGCCGCCAGAATCAGGTGGCGCAAAAACGGCGCGCCCGCGTATTTGCGCGCGCCGGCGGATGCTTGGACGATGACGGGGGCGTCGACTTGGTCGGCGGCTTCCATAATGGCGCGCATTTGTTCGAGGTTGTTGACGTTGAACGCGGGCAGGCCGTAGCTGTTTTCGGCGGCGTGGTCGAGCAGTTGGCGCATAGATACGAGTGCCATTTTTGTCTCCTTGGACAGTGGGGTAGATAAGGCGGATTATAATGTTTTTTACGGCGGAAAACTATGGGCGGCCGCACCGGCGCGGGCAGGCGGGCAGTGCGGTTTGTGATAATATCCCCGTTGTTTTTTGAGGTCGGACAGGGGGCGGGGATGAATCCGGACGGGTTTGCGGCGCATCGGGAAGATTATTTGGCAAACATTGCGCGCGAGGGGAAGTCGGCACACACGGTTGCGGCATACCGGCGCGATTTGGAAGAACTGTTTGCGCTGTTGGCACAAATGCCGTCTGAAGATGAAGGCGGCGTGCCGCAGGATTTGTCGCGCCGCGATTTTACGGCGGCGTTGCGGCGGCTGTCGCAGCGCGGTTTGAATGCGCGGACGCTGGCGCGCAAGCTGTCGTCTTGGCGGCAGTATTGCGCCTGGCTGGTCAAACGCGGGCTGATGAGCACCGACCCGGCCGCAGGCATCCGGCCGCCGAAGCAGCCGCAACGCATCCCCAAGGCGCTGCCCCAGGAATGGCTGAACCGGATGCTGGATTTGCCCGTAAATGGCGAAGATGCGTTGGCGGTGCGCGACCACGCACTGTTCGAACTGATGTACGGCAGCGGTTTGCGTGTGAGTGAAATACACGGCTTGAATGCGGATGATGTATATTTGGACGAGGCGTGGGTGCACGTTACCGGCAAAGGAAGAAAACAACGCCAAGTCCCGCTGACCGGGAAAAGCGTAGAAGCTTTAAAAAACTATCTGCCGCTGCGTCAGACGGCATCGGACGGCAAAGCCCTGTTTACCGGCAGGAACGGCACGCGGCTGAGCCAACGCCAAATCCAAAAACGTTTGGCGCAATGGGCGATGCAAAACGGCGACGGCAGGCACGTTTCGCCGCATATGATGCGCCACAGCTATGCCGGACACCTGTTGCAGGCTTCGCGCGACATCCGGGCGGTGCAGGAGCTGCTCGGGCACAGCAGCCTTTCGACCACGCAGATTTACACCAAACTCGATTTCGACCACATCGCCCGCCTGTATGACGAAGCCCATCCGCGCGCCAAGCGGCAGGAAAAATAATCCCCGGCAAAATCAGCCGTCAGCCCCGCGTGCTTGATATATAATCAGCCGTCGCACCCGGACGATATAAAAAAGACACATTATGAACCCAAGCCCCTTACTCGATTTAATTGACAATCCGCAAGATTTGCGTTTGCTCGGCAAAAAACAATTACCGCAGCTTGCCGCCGAATTGCGCGGATTCCTGTTGGATTCCGTCGGGCAGACCGGCGGTCATTTCGCCAGCAATCTGGGCGCGGTCGAGCTGACCATCGCCCTGCACTATGTTTACAACACGCCCGAAGATAAATTGGTTTGGGATGTCGGGCATCAGAGTTATCCGCACAAAATCCTCACCGGCCGCAAAAACCAGATGCACACGATGCGCCAATACGGCGGCTTGGCGGGTTTTCCGAAACGTTGCGAGTCGGAATACGACGCGTTCGGCGTGGGGCATTCGTCCACTTCCATCGGCGCGGCGTTGGGTATGGCGGCGGCAGACAAACTCTTGGGCAGCGACCGCCGCAGCGTCGCCATTATCGGCGACGGCGCGATGACGGCGGGACAGGCGTTTGAAGCCTTAAATTGCGCGGGCGATATGGATGTGGATCTGCTGGTCGTCCTCAACGACAACGAAATGTCGATTTCCCCCAACGTCGGCGCGCTGCCGAAATACCTCGCCAGCAACGTCGTGCGCGATATGCACGGGCTGTTGAGTACCGTCAAAGCGCAAACGGGCAGGGTATTAGACAAAATACCCGGCGCGATGGAGCTTGCCCAAAAAGTCGAACACAAAATCAAAACCCTTGCCGAAGAAGCCGAACACGCCAAACAATCGCTGTCTTTGTTTGAAAACTTCGGCTTCCGCTACACAGGCCCCGTGGACGGTCATAATGTCGAAAACCTGGTCGATGTGTTGGAAGACTTGCGCGGACGCAAAGGGCCGCAACTGCTGCACGTCATCACCAAAAAAGGCAACGGCTACAAACTCGCCGAAAACGATCCCGTCAAATACCACGCCGTCGCCAAGCTGCCCAAAGACGTTTCAGACGGCCTCAAAACCGCAACGCCGTCTGAAAAAGAAAACAAGCCCGCCGCCAAGCCGACTTATACGCAGGTGTTCGGCAAATGGCTGTGCGACCGGGCGGCGGCGGACGAGCGTTTGGTCGCCATCACGCCCGCGATGCGCGAGGGCAGCGGCTTGGTTGAGTTTGAACGACGATTCCCCGGCCGTTATTTCGATGTCGGTATTGCCGAGCAGCACGCCGTAACCTTTGCCGGCGGTTTGGCTTGCGAAGGCATGAAGCCCGTCGTGGCGATTTATTCCACATTTTTACAACGCGCCTACGACCAACTGGTGCACGACATCGCCCTGCAAAACCTGCCCGTTTTGTTTGCCGTCGACCGTGCGGGCATCGTCGGCGCGGATGGCCCGACCCACGCCGGTCTGTACGATTTGAGCTTCTTGCGCTGCGTGCCGAACATGATTGTCGCCGCGCCGAGCGATGAAAACGAATGCCGTCTGTTGCTCTCAACCTGCTATCAGGCAGACGCGCCCGCCGCCGTCCGTTATCCGCGCGGCACGGGTACGGGCGCGCCCGTTTCAGACGGCCTCGAAACCGTGGAAATCGGCAAAGGCATTATCCGCCGCGAAGGTGGGAAAACCGCCTTCATCGCCTTCGGCAGCATGGTCGCCCCCGCATTGGAAGTTGCCGAAAAACTGAACGCCACCGTCGCCGATATGCGCTTCGTCAAACCGATAGACGAGGAACTCATCGTCCGCCTCGCCCGAAGCCACGACTACATCGTTACCGCCGAAGAAAACGCCGGACAAGGCGGCGCCGGCGGCGCGGTGCTGGAAGTATTGGCGAAACACGGCATCTGCAAACCCGTTTTGCTTTTGGGCGTTGCCGATACCGTAACCGGACACGGCGACCCGAAAAAACTGTTGGACGATTTGGGTTTGAGTGCCGAAGCGGTGGAACGGCGTGTGCGCGCGTGGCTGTCGGATCGGGACGCGGCAAACTAAACCGCCTGACCGCGCCGCCGTTATCGGGCTGCGTTTTTAAACGGCGTTTGTTTCTGCGGTCGGTTTCTATTGCAACCCCGCCGCCGGCAGGAACGGTTCGGGCGGCGGTTTTTTTGGTGCGATGCCGTCTGACCCGATACAAGGCAAAAATGCCGTCTGAAACCTGATTCCGGCTTCAGACGGCATTTTTGCGGCGGGGAAAATCAAATGCTGATGGTTTTGCCGCGCAGGGAGAAGGTGTAGGCCTCGGTGATTTCCAAATCGATCATTTGGTTGATCATATCGGGCGTGCCGGTAAAGTTGACGACGCGGTTGTTGGCGGTACGGGCTTGCAGTTGGTCGGGGTCTTTTTTGGAGATACCTTCGACCAGGCAGCGTTGAACCGTGCCGACCATGGTTTGGTTGATGCGGGCGGTCTCGGCTTCGATGACTTCGTTCAAGGCTTCGAGGCGGCGCACTTTTTCTTCGTGCGGGGTGTCGTCCGGCAGGTTGGCGGCAGGCGTGCCGGGGCGCGGACTGTAAATAAAGACGAAGCTCAAGTCGAAGGCGATGTCTTTGACCAGTTTCAAGGTTTGCTCGAACTCGCGTTCGGTCTCGCCCGGGAAGCCGACGATAAAGTCGGAGCTGAGGCACAAATCAGGACGGATGGCGCGCAGTTTGCGGATGATGGATTTGTATTCCAAGGCGGTGTAGCCGCGTTTCATCGCGCTCAATACGCGGTCGGAACCGCTTTGAATCGGCAGGTGCAGGTGGGAAACCAGCTTCGGCAGGTCGCGGTAGCACTCGATAATCGCGTCGGTAAATTCGCGCGGATGGCTGGTGGTAAAGCGCATACGTTCGATGCCGGGGATTTCGTGGACGATACGCAACAAAGTGGCAAAGTCGCAGATTTCGCCGTTTTCCATTTCGCCGCGATAGGCGTTGACGTTTTGACCTAAGAGGTTGATTTCTTTCACGCCTTGCTGCGCCAAGCCGGCAATCTCGGTCAATACGTCGTTGAGCGGGCGGGAAAACTCTTCGCCGCGCGTGTAGGGGACGACGCAAAATGAACAGTATTTGGAACAGCCTTCCATAATCGACACGAATGCCGCGCCGCCTTCGACGCGGGCGGGCGGCAGATGGTCGAATTTTTCGATTTCGGGAAAGGAAATATCGACTTGCGACAGCCCGCTGGTTTCTTTATCGACAATCATTTTGGGCAGGCGGTGCAGCGTTTGCGGGCCGAAAACCACGTCCACATAAGGCGCGCGTTTGATGATGTTTTCGCCTTCTTGCGAGGCGACGCAGCCGGCCACGCCGATGATGAGGTCGGGATTTTTTTCTTTGAGCGGGCGCACGCGTCCCAAGTCGGAGAAAACTTTTTCCTGCGCTTTTTCACGCACGGAGCAGGTGTTGAACAAGATGATGTCGGCTTCGTCGGCTTGGGTAACCTGCTCGATGCCGCCGTGTTCTTCGGCGAGGACGGCAAGCATTTTTTCGCTGTCGTACTCGTTCATTTGGCAACCGAAGGTGCGGATAAATACTTTTTTCATGGTTTGTGTCTTTCTCAGGCAGCCGTAATCGCGGGGCTGATTGTTGTCGGAATGAAAAAATTTCAGACGGCATGACGGTGCCGTCTGAAAATCGGTGCGGATTATAGCACGATGCGGGTTTTGTAAACAGAATATTGTTTTTAATATGAATTTATCCGGTTTGGATGGCGGTATAATGTTTGGCTTTAATGGGAGGTGTGTATGAAACCGGTTGTATGGGCGGCATTGCTGCTGTGTGCGTGTACCGGCAATTTCGGCGACAGGGAGCATCAGTTCCTGCGTGATCAGACGGAAGAAAAAATCGCACAAACGGTTGTTAAAGGCAAAACGACCCGGGCGGAGGTAGAGGCACGTTTCGGGAAGCGCAACCCTTTCGGCTGTTATGCCTATCATGAAGTCAGCCTGCCTATTTATAATTTTTTGCCGACCAATTTCATTTATATGAAATCAGAACGCCGGCATTGGGAGTGGTGTGTGGATTACGACGGGGAGGGAGTCGTCCGGGACTACCGCTTTACACATAAAGTTGAAAAAGACGAGCGTTCCGTCATCCGGGATGCGGTTGACGTAATCCGCAAAGAAGCGGGTAAATCCTTGGCGAAACCTGAAAAATGATAAAATGGCCTTTTCTGTTTCAGAACCTAAAACCTGCCTTTAGGATGGAATTTAAGGATATATATGAACCGTAACGAAATTTTATTCGACCGCGCCAAAGCCGTCATTCCCGGCGGCGTGAATTCCCCCGTCCGCGCATTCGGCAGCGTCGGCGGCGTGCCGCGCTTTATCAAAAAAGCCGAAGGCGCGTATGTTTGGGACGAAAACGGCACGCGCTACACCGATTACGTCGGTTCGTGGGGGCCTGCGATTGTCGGACACGCACACCCCGAAGTCATTGAGGCCGTGCGCGAAGCGGCATTGGGCGGTTTGTCGTTCGGCGCGCCCACCGAAGGCGAAATCGCCATTGCCGAAGAAATTGCCAAAATCATGCCGTCCGTCGAACGGCTGCGCCTCGTCAGCTCTGGCACGGAAGCAACGATGACCGCCATCCGTCTGGCACGCGGTTTTACCGGCCGCGACAAAATCATCAAGTTTGAAGGCTGCTACCACGGCCATTCCGACAGCCTGCTCGTCAAAGCCGGCAGCGGACTGCTGACGTTTGGCAACCCGTCTTCCGCCGGCGTGCCTGCCGACTTTACCAAACATACTTTAGTCCTCGAATACAACAACATCGCCCAACTGGAAGAAGCCTTTGCACAAAGCGGCAATGACATTGCCTGCGTGATTTTGGAGCCTTTTGTCGGCAATATGAACCTCGTCCGACCGAGCGAAGCCTTTGTCAAAGCCTTGCGCGAATTGACCGAGAAACACGGCGCGGTGTTGATTTACGACGAAGTGATGACCGGCTTCCGCGTCGCGCTCGGCGGCGCGCAATCTTTGCACGGCATCAAGCCTGATTTGACCACCATGGGCAAAGTGATCGGCGGCGGTATGCCGCTTGCCGCATTCGGCGGACGCAAAGACATTATGGAATGTATTTCCCCGCTGGGCGGCGTGTATCAGGCAGGTACATTGTCCGGCAACCCGATTGCGGTTGCGGCCGGTTTGAAAACGCTGGAAATCATTCAGCGCGAAGGGTTTTATGAAAACCTGACGGCGCGTACCGAACAGTTGGTTCAAGGTTTTCAGACGGCAGCGGATGCGGCGGGCATCGAGTTTGCCGCCGACAGCGTGGGCGGTATGTTCGGTCTGTATTTTGCCGGACACGCGCCGCGAAACTATGCCGATATGGCGCGTTCCAATATCGACGCTTTCAAACGCTTCTTCCACGGGATGCTCGACCGCAATGTCGCGTTCGGCCCGTCCGCTTATGAAGCCGGCTTCGTTTCCGCCGCGCATACGCCGGATTTGATCGACGAAACGGTCGCCGTGGCGGGCGAAGTGTTCGAAGCGATGGCTGCATGATGTTTTGACGGACAGAATTTCCCTGTTCGATTTGTTTGGCAGATTGAAGTAAGAATGCACACCGCCGTCATTCCCGCGCAGGCGGGAATCCGGGTCTGCCGGTGCGGAAACTTATCTGGTAAAATGGTTTCTTGAGATTTTACGTTCTAGATTCCCACTTTCGCGGGAATGACGCGGCGCAGGTTTCTGTGCGGATGGATTTGTCATTCCCACACAGGCAGGAATCCGGATTTGTCCACGCGGAAACTGATGCGCCGTCATTCCCGCGCAGGCGGGAATCCGGGTCTGTCGGTGCGGAAACTTATCGGATAAAACGGTTTCTTGAGATTTGACGTTCTAGATTCCCACTTTCGTGGGAATGACGTAGTGCAGATTTCCGTAAGGACGTGTTCGGATTCCCACTTTCGCGGGAATGACGGGCGTGTACATTTTTGATTTCAATCTGCTGTAAAAATGCCGTCTGAAATGCAAACAGCGTTTCAGACGGCATTGTTTGTTTCTTATTACGCTTCGGCTTCCGAGGCGGAAATCAGGAAGTGTTCGCGGTAGTGGCGCATTTCTTCGATGCTCTCCAAAATGTCGTCCAAGGCTTTGTGCGAACCGCGTTTGACCACGCTTTTGGCAACGGGCGGATTCCAGCGTTTGGCAAGCTCTTTCAGCGTCGAAACGTCAAGGTTGCGGTAGTGGAAGTAGTTTTCCAGTTTCGGCATATATTTGACCATAAAACGCCGGTCTTGGTGGATGGAGTTGCCGCACATCGGCGTGGCGCGTCCGGGTATCCATTCCGACATAAAGTCCAGCAGTTTCTGTTCGACTTCGGCTTCGGTATGCGACGATTCGCGTACGCGCTGTGTCAGCCCCGTCCTGCCGTGTGTGGCGGTGTTCCACTCGTCCATATTGTCGAGCAGCTCGTCACTTTGGTGGACGGCGTAAACTTCGGATTGTGCCAATACATTCAAATCCGAGTCGGTAATAATCATCGCGACTTCGATAATGCGGTCGGTTTCGGGATTCAGCCCCGTCATTTCCATATCGAGCCAGCAGAGGTTGTTTTTGTCCTGCACGGTGTTTCCTTTCCGTTTCAGCGTTTTGTCCCGCTCAAGCGCGCCCAGCCTTCTTCGGTTTCCGCCGGGTCGAGATCGAACCATTGGCTGTAAATGCCGCCGAGTTCTTCGGCTTGTTCGTCCAACAAACCGGATAACACGATGCGGCCGCCTTGTTTGGTGCGGGCGGCGAGCATTTCGCCGAGCATACGTAAAGGGTTGGCGAGGATGTTGGCGACAACTACGTCGAATTGCCCTTGAGGCAGACCGTCGGGCAGGAAGAATTGT
Source organism: Neisseria lactamica NS19 (assembly GCA_000193795.2). Lineage (GTDB taxonomy): Bacteria > Pseudomonadota > Gammaproteobacteria > Burkholderiales > Neisseriaceae > Neisseria > Neisseria lactamica_A. Next base: position 9,051 of record AEPI01000012.1, read on the forward strand.
GCATCGACGTTGTTCTGTTCGGCGTTGTCCTTGCCGGCGCGGACGGCTTGTTCGTCAATATCCACGCCGACGGCGAAACCTGCACCGAGTTTGAGGGCGGCGATGGTCAGGATGCCCGAACCGCAGCCGTAGTCGAGGACGCTTTCGCCGTTTTTGAGTTGCGTATCCAACCATTTGAGGCAGAGGCGCGTGGTCGGGTGGCTGCCGGTGCCGAAAGCGAGTCCGGGATCGAGGCGGAGGTTGACGGCACTGCCTTCGGGGACTTCGTGCCAAGAGGGGGTAATCCACAGGCGGTCGGAAATCCGGATGGGGTCGAATTGCGATTGCGTGAGACGCACCCAGTCTTGGTCTTCGATGGTTTCGCCGGTGTATGCCAAGTCTTTTAACCCGCATTCTTGTGCGGCGATTTGGATGATGGCGGCGGCTTCGTCGTGTTCGCCGAACAGGGCGATGACTTTGCTCTGCTGCCAGATTTGTTCGGCGGGCATACCGGGTTCGCCAAAGATGGCCTGTTCGTTTTGCGTGCCGGCGTAGGCATCTTCGATGGCGGCGGAGAGTGCGCCGTGTTCCATCAGCGCATCGGCGAGGCGTTCGGCGACGGCATCGTTGACGTTGACGGTGATTTGTTGATAGGGCATAGCGGGCTTTCTGGGAAATATCGAAATCGGTTTCAGACGGCGCGGGGCAAGGGAAATGCCGTCTGAACGCGGACGGGCGGCTTCAGACGGCATATCGGCGGCGGTTTATTTGTCCTGTTTGGCTTTGCGATCTTCCAGCCAGTGTTCCAAATAATGGATGCTCACGCCGCCTTCTTGGAAACCCGCATCGGCGAACAGGTCGCGGTGCAGCGGCGTATTCGTTTTGATGCCGGTTACCGCCAGCTCGGCGAGTGCGACGCGCATTTTCGCCATTGCCTGTTCGCGGGTTTTGCCGTGTACGCAGATTTTGCCGATCAGGCTGTCGTAGTACGGCGGGATGCGGTAGCCTTGGTAAATATGGCTGTCAACGCGGATGCCGAAGCCGCCGGGCAGGTGGCAGCTTTCAATCGGGCCCGGGCTTGGGATGAAGTTGTACGGGTCTTCGGCATTGATGCGGCACTCGAAGGCGTGGCCTTCGATTTTGATGTCTTTCTGTTTGTATTGCAGCGGCAGGCCGGATGCGATACGCAATTGTTCTTGGACGATGTCCACGCCGGTGATGAGTTCGGTAACCGGATGCTCGACCTGAACGCGCGTGTTCATCTCGATAAAGAAGAATTCGCCGTCTTCGTACAGGAATTCAAATGTACCTGCGCCGCGATAGCCGATGCGTTTGCAGGCATCGGCACAGGCTTTGCCGATTTTTTTGCGTGCCTCTTCATCGATGAACGGGGCGGGTGCTTCCTCGATGACTTTTTGGTGGCGGCGTTGCAGCGAACAGTCGCGTTCGGCAAGGTAGACGGCGTTGCCGTGTTCGTCGGCAAGCACTTGGATTTCGACGTGGCGCGGACGCTGCAGATAGCGTTCCATATAAACCATCGGGTTGCCGAACGCCGCGCCTGCTTCGGCTTTGGTCATTTCGACAGACTGGAGGAGGTCTTCTTTTTTCTCGACGACGCGCATACCGCGGCCGCCGCCGCCGCCGGAGGCTTTGATAATGACGGGATAACCGACTTTGTCGGCGATTTTGAGGATTTCTTCGCCGTCGTCTGGCAATGCGCCGTCAGAGCCGGGAACGCAAGGCACGCCTGCCGCTATCATCGCGTGTTTGGCGGAGACTTTGTCGCCCATCAGGCGGATGGTGTCGGGTTTCGGGCCGATAAAGGTAAAGCCGGACTGCTCGACTTGTTCGGCAAAATCGGCGTTTTCGGCAAGGAAGCCGTAGCCGGGGTGGATGGCATCTGCATCGGTAACCTCGGCGGCGGCGATAATGGCGGGGACGTTGAGGTAGCTTTGCGCGGAGGCGGCAGGGCCGATGCACACGGACTCGTCGGCGAGTTTGACGTGCAGGCTGTCTTTGTCGGCTTCGGAATGGACGGCAACGGTGGCGATGCCCATTTCACGGCAGGCCCGCAGCACGCGCAAGGCGATTTCGCCCCGGTTTGCGATAAGGACTTTTTTCAGCATAATGACTGTTCCTGTGGTTCGGGCAACCCGTCCGTAAAAAAGGGGGCTGCCAAAATGCCGGAAGGGGAAAGCATTTCAGATGGCATCGGAAAGTTGTGCCGTCTGAAAACAGGATTATCCGATAATGAAGAGCGGTTCGCCGAATTCGACGGGCGTACCGTTTTCGACCAGGATTTCTTTGACCGTGCCGGATTTTTCGGCTTCGATTTCGTTCATCAGCTTCATCGCTTCGATGATGCACAAGGTATCGCCGGCTTTAACTTGTTGGCCGACTTCGACAAAAGGCGCGGCATTCGGGCCTGGCGCGCGGTAGAACGTACCAACCATAGGTGATTTTTGCGCGTCGGACAAATCGCGGGCGGCAGGTACGGCGGCGGGCGCGGATGCCGCAACGGGTGCGGAGGACGGCGTTACGGCCGGCGCGGCGGCAGGTACGGGCGCGGCGTAAACGGGTGCGGCGGCGATGGTACGGGTAATGCGGACTTTTTCCTCGCCTTCGGTTACTTCGATTTCGGCGATACCTGATTCTTCAACCAAATCAATCAGTTTTTTTAATTTGCGCAAATCCATTTCTGTTCCTTTAAAGGCTGCCGGTGTTCCGGCGGGCTGTTGCGTTGGTTTTTCAGAAAACAGCCGGCTTGCGGCAACGGCGCAAACCGGGCGGAATGGTGTTCGGATACGGTTTTCCTGTGGTGGAAAACGACCGTGAGAATTTGTTTATTTTCCCGAAGTTGTCGGTAAATGTCCAGTAAAATATCAAAAAACGGCGGTTTTCGGTGGAAATGTGCAGGAAGTTTGATTTTGCGCACAAGATGCCCCGGGTCAAGAGTGTTTATTCTAATCTGTTGGTTTTTCGGGCAAAGATGCCGTCTGAAAAAGGTCTAAAGTGCGTATAATGGCGGCTTGTCCGAACGAGAGTGCAGCAATGGATATTTCAGATTTTGATTTTACCCTGCCTGAAAAGCTGATTGCCCAGCATCCGCCCGAAGTGCGCGGCAGTAGCCGCCTTTTGGTTGCGTTGCCGGATATGCCGCTGCAAGACCGGGTATTCGGCGATTTACCCGATTATGTCGGCGAGGGCGACGTTTTGGTATTCAATAACACGAAGGTGATGAAGGCGCGGCTGTTTGGTCAGAAAGACAGCGGGGGCAGAATCGAGGCTTTGATTGAGCGTGTTTTAGACAGCCATACCGCACTGGCGCATATCCGTTCGTCCAAGTCCCCCAAGCCGGATACGAAGTTGATTTTTGAGGGCGGCATCGAAGCGGTAATGCTTGAACGTGTCGGCGAACTGTTTTGTTTGCGGTTCAACAGCAAACAAACTGTTTACGAACTTTTGGAACAGAACGGCCATTTGCCTCTGCCGCCTTATATCGAACGTGTCGCCGATGCGGATGACGACAGCCGGTATCAAACCGTTTATGCCAAATATCAGGGTGCTGTCGCCGCACCGACGGCGGGCCTGCATTTTACGGAAGAACTTTTGCGCCGTCTGAAAGACAAAGGTGTAGAAACCGCAGAAGTAACCTTGCACGTCGGTGCGGGGACATTCCAACCCGTGCGTGTGGAAAAAATCGAAGAACACAAAATGCACAGCGAATGGTTTGAAGTGCCGTCTGAAACCGTTGCCGCCGTTGAGGCGGCAAAAGCCCGGGGGAACAAAGTCTGGGCGGTCGGCACGACTTCCATGCGCGCCCTCGAGTCTGCCGCGCGCGCGACGGGACACTTGAAGGGCGGACAGGGCGACACCGATATTTTCATCACGCCGGGCTACCGTTTTAATGTTGTCGACAGGCTGGTTACCAATTTTCATCTGCCGAAATCGACGCTGCTGATGTTGGTCAGCGCGTTTTCGGGTATGGGGCATATCCGCGCCGTATATCGTCATGCGGTTGAACGCGAATACCGTTTCTTCAGCTACGGCGATGCGATGATTTTGGGACGGAATGAAGGAGGCGGGCTTTAAACCGCTGCTGTCCGTTGTAAGACAGATGCCGTCTGAACCGTGGTTCGGGCGGTATTTTTATGGATATCCGGCGGTTGGATAATCCACCGCTCCAAATCGGGGTGTTTAAAGGTCAAAAGAAAGTGAAGGCTATGTGCAACAAAATGCCGTCTGACACCGTAAAGGTTTCAGACGGCATTGTTCAAGCTGATTCAGGTATCAGCTGCGGTTTTTCAAACGACCGTGCAGTTCTTGAACGCTGTACACGCCCAGATGGTCCCGGCTTTTCGCGCCTTCGCTCATCGCTTCGCCGCCGGCAGTGGTGGTGTATTGCGGCACACGTTGCTGCAATGCGCTTTGGCGGATGATGTGGCTGTCGGACACGGATTGCGGATCGCTGGAAACGGTATTCACGACCAGTGCGATTTCACCGTTTTTCAGTGCGTCGCCGATGTGCGGGCGGCCTTCGGGGACTTTGTTGATGGTTTGTACAATCAGTCCCTGTTCGGTCAGGTATTGCGCCGTGCCGCGTGTGGCGCAGATGCCGTAGCCTAAAACCTGGAAGTTTTTAGCGGTTTTGATAACGCGTTCTTTGTCTTCTTCGCGCACGGAGAGGAAGATTTTGCCGGTCGGGTTGAGGCGTTCGCCCGCGCCGAGTTGGGCTTTGTAGTAGGCTTCGCCGAAGCTTGCGCCTACGCCCATCACTTCGCCGGTAGAGCGCATTTCCGGACCCAAAATCGTATCCACGCCCGGGAATTTGATGAAGGGGAACACGGCTTCTTTAACGGCATAGAAATCGGGGACGACTTCTTTTTCCACACCTTGCTCTTTCAGGGAAATGCCTGCCATGCAGCGTGCGCCGACTTTGGCGAGCGGCACGCCGGTAGCTTTGGAGACGAAGGGCACGGTACGGCTGGCGCGCGGGTTCACTTCCAACACGAACACCACGCCGTCTTGTACGGCAAACTGCACGTTCATCAGTCCGATCACGCCCAGCGCGTACGCCATGGCTTTGGTTTGGCGGCGGATTTCGTCTTGGATTTCTTCGCTGAGCGAGTAGGGCGGCAGCGAGCAGCCGGAGTCGCCGGAGTGGATGCCCGCCTGTTCGACGTGCTGCATGATGCCGCCGATAACCACGTCTTTGCCGTCTGAAACGCAGTCCACATCCACTTCAATCGCGTTGTTCAGGAAGAAATCGAGCAACACGGGGCTGTCTTCGGAAACCTGCACGGCTTCGCGCATGTATTTTTGCAAGGCTTCGGCGGAGTGGACAATCTGCATCGCGCGTCCGCCCAAAACATAAGACGGACGCACGACCAGCGGATAGCCGATTTCTTCGGCTCTCACGAGGGCTTCTTCTTCGTTGTGGGCGATGCGGTTGGGCGGTTGGCGCAGGCCTAAGTCGTTCAACACTTTTTGGAAGCGTTCGCGGTCTTCGGCGGCATCGATGCTGTCGGCGGACGTGCCGATAATGTTCACGCCGTTTTCAACCAGCGCGTTGGCGAGTTTGAGCGGGGTTTGACCGCCGTAATGCACAATCACGCCCCACGGATTTTCGGTGCGGACGATTTCCAACACGTCTTCCAGCGTCAGCGGCTCGAAATACAGGCGGTCGCTGGTGTCGAAGTCGGTGGACACGGTTTCGGGGTTGCAGTTGACCATAATCGTTTCAAAGCCCGATTCGCGCAGGGCGAGCGCGGCGTGAACGCAGCAGTAGTCAAACTCGATGCCTTGACCGATACGGTTCGGGCCACCGCCGAGAATCATCACTTTTTTACGGTCGGAAGGACGCGCTTCGCATTCCTCTTCGTAAGTGGAATAGAGGTAGGCGGTTTCGGTGGCGAACTCGGCGGCGCAGGTATCGACGCGTTTATACACAGGATGCAGCTTCAGCGCGTAGCGGTGTTCGCGGACTTCTTTTTCGCTTACGTTCAACAATTGTGCCAAACGTTTGTCGGAGAAGCCTTTGCGTTTCAGACGGCGTAGGGCGGCGAAATCCAAATCACTCAAAATGCCGTCTGAAACCGCTTTTTCTTCTTTCACCAAGTCTTCGATTTGCGCCAAGAACCAAGGGTCGATGGCGCAGATTTCGTGGATTTCTTCCAAAGTAAAGCCTGCGCGGAACGCATCGGCTACAAAGAGCATGCGCTCAGGACCCGGGTTGGCTAGTTCGCGGCGGATTTCCGCTTTGTCGGAGCTTCTCGGATTGAAGCCGCACAAGCCGGTTTCCAAACCGCGCAGAGCTTTTTGGAAACTTTCCTGAATCGTGCGGCCCATCGCCATCACTTCGCCCACCGATTTCATCTGCGTGGTCAGGCGGTCGTCTGCGGCGGGGAATTTTTCAAACGCGAAACGCGGGATTTTCGTAACAACATAATCAATCGAAGGCTCGAATGACGCGGGCGTACGGCCGCCGGTGATGTCGTTGCGCAACTCGTCCAGCGTAAAGCCGACCGCCAGTTTCGCCGCCACCTTCGCAATCGGGAAGCCAGTTGCTTTGGAAGCCAGCGCGGACGAGCGGCTCACACGCGGGTTCATCTCAATCACAATCATCTCGCCGTTTGCAGGGTTCACCGCAAACTGCACGTTCGAGCCGCCCGTATCCACGCCGATTTCGCGCAATACTGCCAACGAGGCGTTGCGCATGATTTGGTATTCTTTGTCCGTCAACGTTTGCGCCGGCGCAACCGTAATCGAGTCGCCCGTATGCACGCCCATCGGGTCGAAGTTTTCAATCGAGCAGATGATGATGCAGTTGTCGTTTTTATCGCGTACGACTTCCATCTCGTACTCTTTCCAGCCGAGAACAGACTGCTCAATCAGCAGCTCATGCGTGGGCGACGCATCGAAACCGCGTTCGCAAATCGCCAAAAACTCGTCTTTGTTGTAGGCAATGCCGCCGCCCGAACCGCCCATCGTGAAAGACGGACGAATCAGCGTCGGGAAGCCGACCTGCTCCTGCGCCGCCAAGGCTTCGTTCATCGTGTGGCAGACAAAAGATTTCGGGCAAGATAAACCGATTTTTTCCATCGCCTCTTTAAAGCGGCCGCGGTCTTCCGCCTTGTCGATCGCGTCTTCCGTCGCGCCGATTAATTCGACGTTGTATTTCGCCAACACGCCGTTGCGCGCCAAATCCAGCGCACAGTTCAGAGCGGTCTGGCCGCCCATGGTAGGCAGAATCGCATCGGGCCGCTCCTTGGCGATAATCTTCTCCACCGTCTGCCACATAATCGGCTCGATGTAGGTAACATCCGCCATTTCAGGGTCGGTCATAATCGTGGCGGGGTTGGAATTCACCAGAATGACTTTATAGCCTTCTTCACGCAAGGCTTTGCAGGCCTGTGCGCCCGAATAGTCAAATTCGCAGGCCTGACCGATAACGATAGGGCCGGCGCCGATGATAAGGATGGATTTTAGGTCGGTACGTTTGGGCATTTTGTTACCTTTGAAATAAAGTGGCTATTTAAATAATTCTTTAATTTTATTAAGAAAACTGGAAGATTCCTTAATGTCGTTTTTTTGTTCTAATTTTTTAGCTTCTTTTCGCATTTTTCTAATTGGAAGAAATGCTTTTATTTCTTCCCAATAATCTTTTGTTTCGTCTGCCGATGAAAGGATATCGTCAACTTCACAAATTGAGATATGACATTTGTTTAAAACCTTATTGAAAATTGTTTCGCAATCTTGCCAAACAAAATTTCTCAAAAAATATTGAAATTCCAGCAGATGAGATGCAAGTTGACTTCCCGCATGCTCAGTTCTTTTTAGGGCATATTCTAGATTTAAGATATTAACATTATCCTTTCGGAGAGTCACATAATTCTCCAAATGATAAGATATATTATTTACATAAATATCAATAATCTTAGTAAGAGATTTATGTATCTCACTAAATCCTAGTATTTGGCTTATTGATTTCTGTGGGACTAGTTTCTTGAAAGTTTCTGAATAAATAAATTCTTGGACATATTCTAAATAATCAGATAGTGCTAGAGTTTCATGTGAAAATTCTTCATAATTTTCCCAGTTTGTATTATTCAGATACAGACCAAATGCGTACTCGGCATTTTTAATGTCCATACATTCAATGTATAGGTCAAATAATTTGTAATATCCCCATGCGTATCCAGTTTCACCGGCTAATTTTGCATATTGAATCGCTTTTTGAAAGGATTTTTTGACACCATACCCACCAGAGCGATATATGTCAGAGATGTTGCAGTATGCGACTTCCCATCCTAATTTTCCAGCTTTCTCGTAATAGCTTAATGCAGTTTGATAGTCTTGAAAACATTCTTCCCCATGATATGCGGCTTCTCCAAGCTTATAATAATGCCATGCCAAGTCCGAATCCGTTCCGTCACTGATTGCCTCGGGGATATTTTCATAAGATTCTTCATCAATATCTTTAGAGTTGGCATTTATGTAAGGAACTATACTGGAAAATATTTCGATTGTTTCTTTCAATGTGGAAGAGAAAAATTCCCTTAAATCATTGACCCTATATCCTCTTTCAGACAATTCCTCATGTATCAAATATTCTGCTGTATCGCAGTCTGAACAAAATTCTTCATGCACAACCATAAATGGGGTAGGCATATTGGTATTTGCAGAAAGTTCATCGGCTCTTTCTTGTGGTGTCCTTGTCGTTTTTCCTACTTTCAACAATCCCTTTAAAGAAGGATTCATCAATATGTAAACATAACCTTGCATGATTATTTTCTGTACCTTTAATTTACTACATACATACTTGCCCCATTCAAATGCCGTCTGCACCGTCTACATTTAAAAACTAGTCGCAAACGTAATCAGATCCAAGTAAGTCGCAGCACGCCTGTAGGGTATGTGCGGTACGCACGCATGCGTTTTCCATTTTCCCTACAACCCCAACCCACCGCGTGCGTGCCTTGAGGCACATACCCTACCGATGGGTTCAAAGACCGTCTGAAAAAACGCTCGCGGCGTTTGTTCTACTTGCCTTGCGATAAAGGCTACCTGAAAAATTCCTGCCGTTGATATTTCAGGCATTCTTTTTCAAACGACCTGCAACGTCTGAATCTGCTGCAACCTGCTCCCTCCCCCGTGGGGGAGGGCTGGGGAGAGGGCATTCTCCGAATTTCGGCAACCTTTCCCAACACCTCAGCCGTCCAAATATGAGCCTTGCGACTTGCTGCCCTCTCTCTAACTCTCTCCCACGAGAGAGAGGACGGGGCGGCTGTTGGGATTGAGGTTTATTGCAAGGAAAATAGGTTGTGCAGGCTGTTTTTTACTTTTCAGACGAACTGTAATCAACGGTTGTAGCTTTTCAAACTGCCTGCAACCGCAAAATCTGCTGCAATCTGCTCCCTCCCCCGTGGAGGAGGGCCGGGGAGAGGGCATTCTCCGAATTTCGGCAATCTTTCCCAACACTCTAACCGCTCAAAATATAAGCCTTGCGGTTTGCTGCCCTCTCTCTAACTCTCTCCCACGGGGAGAGAGGATGGGGCGGCTGTTTCTGTAAACTAATCAACTAATCAGCCTGTGCAGGCTGCTTTTCCAATTCTTGCAACACGCGCAGGATTTCCGCCAGTACGTTGTTTGTCTGCTGCAAAATCTCGTGATTCCAAAACCGCAGTACGGTAAAGCCAAAACTGTTGAGATATGCCGTCCGCACGTGGTCGTATGCGGCTTGTTCTGTGTGCTGCCCTCCGTCTGCTTCGACAATCAGCTTGGGCGTTACGCACATAAAATCAACAATATAGTTTCCCATCGGCTGCTGGCGGCGGAATTTGTAGCCGTTCAGACGGCTTGCCCGCAGGTGCTGCCACAATTTTGCTTCCGCCTCGCTCATTTCTTGGCGCATGGCTTTGGCGCGTTGGCGCAGGACGGGGTTGTCGGCGGTCAAGAGTTTCTCGTGCGTACTCATTTTGTTGTCGGGTTGCTGTTTGCTGCCCTCTCTCTAACTCTCTTCCACAGGGAGAGAGGACGGTGCGGCTGTTAGGGTTAAAGGGGCTGCAAGGAAAACAGCTTGTGCAGGCTGCTTTTTACTTTTCAGGCGACTTGCA
>AEPI01000011.1 GCA_000193795.2 Neisseria lactamica NS19
CTTTCTACTTACTGCGTTTCGCCGTCGGCGGGTTTGGTGGTGGATTTTAACCTGAAAAAAGGGGGCAAGGTGTTTTTAGGGGAACGCCGGATTGCGGTGGGGTTTGCTTTTATTTTGCAGAAAGCTTTAAAACCGCGTGGTCGGGTACATCGGCTGTATCGTGCTTGTTTGTGCAAGATCGGGGTAAGGTGCGATGGGCAAGTTTGCCTGGGATGCCGTCTGAAGCGTTCAGACGGCATTTTTTATTCGTCGCGGTTTGGTACGCGGGATGTGGCGGCTTCCCGGACGGTGCGGCGGATGCGGCTGTACCATCGGGCGAGTTCTCGCCGCTCTTGGAGATAACTGTCGGCGGTCAGGTGGTGCGGGCTTGAAAAGCCGGCGGTTGGGGTGTCTTATATATTTCACCCCGTCAAAAGGGCGCATTACTTTTTTTAACCACTCCCTTCGACAGCCAAGTGAACGGTGCTTTTTTTATGTCGTCATCAAAATGAATATTTTTTCTTATTGAATGGGTTATAAAAAACAGATGACCTTCCTTTTTAATGGCAGGTCGGAATGGGATAGAAACCCTATTTTTTAATTTCCGGACGGGTAAAGCCGCCGATACCCGGCGCATTATTAAAGGAACAACAGAAGAAATGCCGTCTGAAAGGCGGTTTTTGTTTGGGAAACCTTGTGTTTTATCCTGTTGCCCTTATTTTATTGACAATTTTATTTTGAATTAGATGAAAAGATGAGCAATCAAGATTTTTATGCCACCTTGGGTGTGGCAAGAACAGCTACCGATGATGAGATTAAAAAAGCCTACCGTAAATTGGCGATGAAATACCATCCCGACCGCAATCCTGACAATAAAGAGGCGGAAGAGAAGTTTAAAGAAGTACAAAAGGCGTATGAAACTTTATCCGACAAGGAAAAGCGCGCTATGTACGACCAGTATGGCCATGCGGCGTTTGAAGGCGGCGGACAGGGGGGCTTCGGAGGGTTTGGCGGATTCGGCGGTGCTCAAGGTTTTGACTTTGGGGATATTTTCAGCCAAATGTTTGGAGGCGGTTCGGGGCGCGCCCAGCCTGATTATCAGGGCGAGGACGTTCAAGTCGGTATCGAAATCACGCTTGAAGAAGCAGCAAAAGGCGTGAAGAAACGCATCAACATTCCGACTTATGAATCGTGCGATGTCTGCAACAGCAGCGGTGCGAAACCGGGGACATCCCCGGAAACCTGCCCGACTTGCAAAGGTTCGGGAACGGTGCACATCCAGCAGGCGATTTTCCGTATGCAGCAGACTTGTCCGACCTGCCACGGTGCCGGCAAACACATTAAAGAACCTTGCGTCAAATGCCGTGGTGCGGGGCGGAATAAGGCCGTCAAGGCGGTGGAAGTCAATATTCCCGCCGGTATCGATGACGGGCAGCGTATCCGTTTGAGCGGCGAAGGCGGGCCGGGTATGCACGGCGCGCCCGCAGGCGATTTGTATGTGACCGTCCGCATTCGGGCGCATAAGATTTTCCAACGCGACGGCTTGGATTTGCATTGCGAACTGCCGATCAGTTTTGCCACGGCGGCTCTGGGCGGAGAGTTGGAAGTGCCGACCTTGGACGGCAAAGTCAAGCTCACCGTCCCCAAAGAAACCCAAACCGGCAGGAGGATGCGCGTGAAGGGTAAGGGTGTCAAATCTTTACGCAGCAGCGCGACCGGCGATTTGTACTGCCATATTATCGTCGAAACGCCTGTTGATTTGACCGACCGTCAAAAAGAGCTTTTAGAAGAATTTGAGCGGATTTCTACCGGCTTGGAAAACCAAACGCCGCGTAAGAAATCGTTTTTAGACAAGCTGCGCGATTTGTTTGATTGATTTTGAGGCTTGGAAACAGGCGGCCGTATCGGGGAATCTCCCTGATACGGCTGCTTTTGTTTTCTTGAAAATAGTTTTTATTTTCAAAGAAGTATGAGACAGGGCGGGATAACTGTTTTTAACTGTTCTTTTTAAAACTTGACATTATGACGTGATGCCAACAATATGTGAAAGTCTGTTTTTAAAGGAAGAGTAATGAGCAAATCTTTATCCGGTTCTGCGGAAGAATACCGCGAACTGACGCTCCGAGGCATGATACTCGGCGCATTGATTACCGTAATTTTTACTGCGTCTAACGTTTATCTCGGCTTGAAAGTCGGATTGACCTTTGCTTCGTCAATTCCGGCGGCGGTAATTTCGATGGCGGTTTTAAAGTTTTTCAAAGGCAGCAATATTTTGGAAAACAATATGGTGCAGACCCAAGCTTCGGCGGCGGGTACGCTTTCGACCATTATTTTTGTCCTGCCCGGTTTGTTGATGGCGGGCTACTGGAGCGGTTTCCCGTTCTGGCAGACGACGCTTTTATGTATTGCCGGCGGGATTTTGGGGGTGATTTTCACCATTCCGCTGCGTTACGCGATGGTGGTAAAAAGCGAGCTGCCTTACCCGGAAGGCGTGGCGGCTGCTGAAATCTTGAAAGTGGGCGGTCATGAAGAAGGGGATGACCGTCAGGGCGGCAGCGGCATTAAAGAGCTGGCGGCAGGCGGCGCGTTGGCGGGATTGATGAGCTTTTGTTCCAATGGTTTGCGCGTGATTGCCGATAGTGCGAGTTATTGGTTCAAAAGCGGCACGGCGATTTTCCAACTGCCGATGGGTTTTTCACTGGCATTGTTGGGCGCGGGTTATTTGGTCGGACTGACGGGCGGTATCGCCATCCTGTTAGGTATTTCGATTGCGTGGAGTATTGCCGTGCCGTATTTCTCCTCACATATTCCCCAGCCTTCCGATATGGAAATGGCGGCGTTTGCGATGAAGCTGTGGAAGGAAAAAGTACGCTTTATCGGCGCGGGAACCATCGGTATCGCGGCGGTTTGGACGCTTTTGATGCTGTTCAAGCCGATGGCGGAAGGTATGAGGATGTCGTTCAAGAGTTTTGGCGGCGGTGCGCCCGCTGCGGAACGCGCCGAACAGGATTTATCGCCTAAGGCTATGATTTTTTGGGTGTTGGCGATGATGTTTGTTTTGGGCGTGTCGTTTTACCACTTTATCGGCGATTCGCACATTACGGGCGGCTTGGCGTGGCTTTTAGTGGTCGTTTGCACGCTTTTGGCTTCCGTCATCGGCTTTTTGGTTGCCGCCGCCTGCGGTTATATGGCGGGTTTGGTCGGCTCGTCTTCCAGCCCGATTTCCGGCGTGGGCATCGTTTCCATCGTCGTCATTTCACTGGTTTTGCTGCTGGTGGGCGAATCCGGCGGCTTGATGGCGGATGAGGCAAACCGTAAATTCTTACTGGCGTTGACGCTTTTCTGCGGCTCGGCAGTAATCTGCGTGGCTTCGATTTCCAACGACAACCTGCAAGACTTGAAAACCGGCTACCTGCTCAAAGCCACGCCTTGGCGGCAGCAAATCGCCCTGATTATCGGTTGTATCGTCGGTGCGCTGGTGATTTCACCCGTGTTGGAACTGCTTTACGAAGCCTACGGTTTTACCGGTGCAATGCCGCGCGAAGGCATGGACGCGGCGCAGGCTTTGGCAGCTCCTCAAGCGACTTTGATGGCGACCATCGCGTCGGGCATTTTTGCCCACAACCTTGAATGGGTCTATATCTTTACCGGCATCGTGATCGGCGCGGTATTAATCGTCGTCGATTTGGTGTTGAAAAAATCATCAGGCGGTAAACTTGCCCTGCCCGTCCTTGCGGTCGGTATGGGCATTTATCTGCCGCCGTCCGTCAATATGCCCATCGTGGCAGGTGCGGTGTTGGCGGCGGTGTTGAAACACATCATCGGCAAAAAAGCAGAAAACCGTGAAGGCCGTCTGAAAAACGCCGACCGTATCGGCACACTTTTCGCGGCCGGTCTGATTGTCGGCGAAAGCCTGATCGGTGTGATTATGGCGTTTATTATCGCCTTTTCCGTGACCAACGGCGGTTCGGATGCGCCGCTCGCGTTGAATCTGCAAAACTGGGATGCCGCCGCTTCTTGGTTGGGCTTGGCGTTTTTCGTGACCGGAATGATTATTTTTGCACGGCGCGTACTGAAGGCGGGCAGGTAAGCTGTCGGAAAAAATGCCGTCTGAAATGTTCAGACGGCATTTTTTATCGGGAAAGCGTAAGGCGGAACTTTTCGGCTTCCTCCCACGTTTTGCCGGCAAGGTCTTTGGGCGACAGCAGCGGTGCGGTTTGAAGCGGCCAGCCTATGCCGGTTGCCGGGTCGTTCCATATTAAAACCTGTTCGGCTTCAGGCTTGTAATAGTCCGTGCATTTGTACACGACTTCCGCCGCGTCTCCCAAAACGTAAAACCCGTGCGCGAAGCCTTCGGGTATCCAAAGCTGGTATTGGTTTTGTGCCGACAGGGTTGCACCTGTCCATTTGCCGAAAGTCGGCGAACCTTCGCGCATATCGACGGCTACGTCGAACACTTCGCCGACAACTGCGCGTACGAGTTTGCCTTGTGTGTTTTCGGTTTGGTAGTGCAGGCCGCGCAATACGCCTTTGCCGGATTTGGAGTGGTTTTCCTGCACGAAGGTTCGATCGGCAATATTTTCTTTGAACCACCCGTCGCGGAAGGTTTCCATAAAAAAGCCGCGCCCGTCTTTGAAGGCTTGCGGTTTTAAAAGTTTTACGTCGGGGAGGGCGGTGTCGATGATGTTCATGATTTTCTCTGTATGCCGTCTGAAGAAAGTGGTTCAGACGGCATTTATTTGCCGATCAGGTGCAGCAGGTATTGCCCGTAGGCGGTTTTTTCCAAAGGCTTTGCGCGTGTTTCCACATCTTTTTCCGTCAGCCAGCCGTTGCGCCAGGCGATTTCTTCGAGGCAGGCGATGTGCAGGTTTTGGATGTTTTGCACGGTTTGGACGAATGAAGCCGCCTCGTGCAGGCTCTCGTGGGTGCCGGTATCCAGCCACGCGAAACCGCGTCCCAATATTTGAACGGAGAGCGAGCCGTCTTCCAAATACATCCGGTTGAGGTCGGTAATTTCCAATTCGCCGCGGGCGGACGGTTTGAGCCGTTTGGCGAACTCGACGGCGCGGTTGTCGTAGAAGTACAAGCCGGTTACTGCCCAATCGGATTTGGGCTGTTGCGGTTTCTCTTCGACAGACAGGGCGCGGAAGTTTGCGTCAAATTCAACCACGCCGAAACGTTCGGGATTTTTGACCTGATAAGCAAACACGGTCGCGCCGTGTTTTTTTGCCGCCGCTTGCCGCAATGTTTGCGTAAACGACTGACCGTAAAAAATATTGTCGCCCAACACCAAGCAGACATTGTCGTTGCCGATAAATTCTTCGCCGATGATAAATGCCTGTGCCAAGCCGTCCGGGCCGGGTTGCACGGCATAACTGATGGAAATGCCGAAATCGCTGCCATCGCCGAGCAGGCGTTTGAAAGAGGCGTTGTCTTCGGGCGCGGTAATCACCAAAATATCGCGGATTCCCGCCAGCATTAAAACCGACAAGGGGTAATAAATCATCGGTTTGTCGTACACGGGCAGGAGCTGTTTGGACACGCCGCGCGTAATCGGATATAGGCGCGTACCGCTGCCGCCGGCAAGGATGATGCCTTTCATTTTTTCTTTCTTCCTTTGCGATGGGTTTTCAGACGGCATTGCGTCGGGATGCCGTCTGAAAACTTATTTTCCGGTGCCTAAACGTTCCAAACGATAGCTGCCGTTTTATGCGTTTTGCCGCCGGGTTTTGTTGTCCAAGTACCATTGCACGGTTTTGCGGAGGCCGGACTCGAAGGTTTCCAAAGGCTGCCAGCCCAAATCCCGTCTGATTTTCGCCGTATCGACGGCGTAGCGGGCATCGTGGCCGGGGCGGTCTTGTACGAAAGTAATCAAATCTTCATAACGTGCCACACCCGCCGGTTTGTCGGGGGCGAGTTCTTCCAAGAGGGCGCAGATGGTTTTGACCACTTCGAGATTGGTTTTTTCATTGTGTCCGCCGATATTGTAGGTTTCACCGGCAACGCCTTTGCTGACAAGCTGATACAGTGCGCGCGCGTGGTCTTCGACAAACAGCCAGTCGCGGATTTGCATACCGTCGCCGTACACGGGCAGCGGTTTGCCGTCGAGCGCGTTCAAAATCATCAGCGGGATGAGTTTTTCGGGGAATTGTCGGGGCCCGTAATTATTGGAACAGTTGCTGACAATGGCGGGCAGCCCGTAAGTCCGTTGCCACGCGCGGACAAGATGATCGGAAGATGCTTTAGACGCGGCATAAGGACTGGACGGCGCGTAGGGCGCGGTTTCGGTAAACAAATCGTCCGTGCCGCCTAAATCGCCATAGACTTCATCGGTGGAAATATGGTGGAAATGGAAGCCTTCGCGCTTTTTAGACGGCATTTGCCGCCGGTAGGCACGGGCGGCTTCAAGCAGATTGAACGTGCCGACGATGTTGGTTTGGATAAATTCGCCTGCCGAATCGATAGAGCGGTCGACATGACTTTCCGCTGCCAAGTGCATCACGGCATCAGGCCGGTGTTGTGCGAATATGCGGTCGAGTTCGGCTCGGTCGCAAATATCCACTTGCTCAAAAGCATAGCGAGGATTATTGGCTACCTCGGTCAAAGATTCCAAATTGCCGGCATAAGTCAGCTTATCGACATTGACGACAGAGTCTTGGGTGTTTCGGATAATATGACGGACAACGGCAGAACCGATAAAGCCCGCGCCGCCGGTAACGAGGATGGTTTTTTTGTTTGCGGTTTGCATTTAATCCCCGTATCCGTCGGGGTTGCGGCTGACCCAACGCCACGAATCCTCCATCATTTGTGCAAGGCTGCGTTTGGTTTCCCAGCCGGTTTGTTGTTTGGTATGGGACGGGTCGGCAAAGGAACAGGCAAGGTCGCCGGCGCGGCGGGGTTGGATTTGATAGGGAATATTTAAGCCGGAAGCGGCCTCAAAAGCACGGATGATTTCCAAAACGGAATAGGCGCGCCCCGAACCCAAGTTGAACAAATGTACGCCTGAAACATCGCCTTTCGCCTTCATTGCCGCGATATGCCCTTCTGCCAAATCCATCACATGAATATAGTCGCGCATTCCCGTACCGTCGGGTGTCGGATAATCGCCGCCGAAAACCGACAGTTGCGGCAGCCTGCCCGAAGCCACTTGGCAGATATAGGGCAAAAGGTTGTTGGGAACGCCGTTGGGCTGTTCGCCGATCAAGCCGCTTTCGTGCGCGCCGATCGGGTTGAAATAGCGCAACAAAATCACGCTCCAACGCGGATCGGCTTTTTGGATGTCGGTTAACATCCGTTCCACCATTGCTTTGGACGCACCGTAAGGATTAGAGGTATCGCCCGGGCGCATATCTTCCGTATAGGGGACTTTTTCCACATCGCCGTAAACGGTTGCCGACGAGCTGAATACGATTTTCAACACGCCCGCACGCGCCATTTCTTCCGCCAGTACCAAGCTGCCGCAAACATTGTTGCCGTAATATTTCATCGGCTCGGCAACGCTTTCGCCCACTGCCTTCAAACCGGCAAAATGGATGACGGATTCGATTTCGTGTTCCGAAAAAATCTGCCTCAAAATCTGACGGTCGCGGATGTCGCCCTGATAAAACGGTATGTTTCTGCCGGTAATCTGCCGAAGGCGCGGGAGGACGGCGGCAGACGAGTTGCACAGATTGTCGAGAATCACGGCATCGTAACCGGATTGGACGAGCGAGACGGCGGTGTGCGAACCGATAAAGCCGGTGCCGCCGGTAATCAGGACGGTCATAAACATTCCTTTCAGATTGTATCGGGCAAAGTATATCAGTATTATAGTGGATTCAATTTAAATCAGGACAAGGCGACGAAGCCGCAGACAGTACAGATAGTACGGCAAGGCGAGGCAACGCCGTACTGGTTTAAATTTAATCCACTATATCTTC
>AEPI01000010.1 GCA_000193795.2 Neisseria lactamica NS19
CAACCGTCCCGATTTTTGCAGAATATATGAAGAACAAAACAAATGCCGTCTGAAACCACATTCCGATAATCGGCAGGGCTTCAGACGGCATCTGATAATTTCAATTACTCGGCTGCGGCAACGACGGCAACGGTAATTTTAGCAACAGCATCAGTATGCAAAACAACTTCCACTTCATACTCGCCAACGGCTTTCAGAGGGCCGTTGGGCAGGCGTACGTTTGCCTTGACTGTTTCGATACCGGCAGCAACGATTGCGGCTGTAATATCGGCATTGGTAACAGAACCGAAGAGGCGGCCGTCCACACCGGCTTTTTGTGCAACGGTAACGGTTTGACCGTCCAATTTTTCCTGACGGGCTCGGGCATCTGCCAAAATTTCAGCCTGTTTGGCTTCCAGCTCGGCGCGGCGTGCTTCAAACTCTTTCATGTTCGCTTCAGTGGCACGTTTTGCCTTGCCGGCAGGAATCAAGAAGTTGCGGGCGTAACCGTTTTTTACAGTAACGATGTCGCCCAAATTACCCAAACCGCCGATTTTTTCTAACAGAATAATTTGCATGATTTAAACTCCAAAATTATTTGTGTTGGTCGGTATAAGGCAGGAGTGCCAAGAAGCGCGCACGTTTTACGGCAACAGCCAATTGGCGTTGGTAGAATGCCTTCGTTCCTGTAATGCGGGCAGGAATGATTTTACCGTTTTCAGAGATAAAGTCTTTCAGCAAATCAACTTGTTTGTAATCGACTTCTTGGATTTTTTCAGCCGTGAAACGGCAGAATTTTCTACGTTTGAATGATTGACGAGCCATTGTCGTTTAACCTTTATATTCTTGAATATTTTGTATCCTGAGCATCGGCATCAGGGAACGTCTGCTTTTTTGAGCTAAAAAACCTTCGACGTGAACATATACACCCTGCCGATACTGCCACTCTTCCGCCTGCCTGCCTAAAATCCGTGCCGGAATTTCCAATTGTACAAGGCATTGCTGCCTATTTTCCTCCTGCCATGATTCGTGCTTTAAAACAACATCTAAAACAGGAATTCCGGCAGGCGTATACCGAACAGGGAAAGCCTTTTCAATCAGCGCGGCAAGCGAAACAAGATTATTGAATCCCAATTATTGGGCAGCCGTTTCTTCAGCCGCGCCGGCCAACAGGTTCTTAGCCTTTTCGCCGCCCAGCATAGGGGAGGCTTCGGTAACGGCGTGTTTGGTTTTGATAGTCAGATGGCGCAATACCGCATCATTGAAACGGAACGCGGTTTCCAACTCTTCAACAACTTCGGGAGTGGTTTCGATATTCATCAAAACATAATGTGCTTTATGGATTTTGTTAATCGGGTAAGCCAGTTGGCGGCGACCCCAGTCTTCCAGACGGTGAATCTTACCGTTTGCCTCGGTAATCATGGTTTTGTAACGTTCAACCATAGCGGGCACTTGCTCGCTTTGATCGGGATGAACGATAAACACGATCTCGTAATGACGCATGTTATCTCCTTATGGATGGTAAAAACAGCCTTCTGCCATGCGAAAGCAGAAGGCAAGGTTTAAAGAATGGGCATTATATTGGCGTTTGGAAAACAAATCAAGGTATTTGATATGTTTCGGCGCGAAGTGCCGCACATCCGGCACGCCCCGCCAAACCCGGGCGTATTTGACCGGGCGGGATTACCGGCTACCCAGCCAGCGTTCCGCGTCCAAAGCCGCCTGACAGCCGGAAGCCGCGCTGGTAATCGCCTGACGGTAGGTGTGGTCTTTCACATCGCCGGCAGCCCATACGCCTTCGATATTGGTCGCACCGACATTGTCCGCCGTACCGCCTTTGGTCTTCAGATAGCCGGCTTCGTCCATTTCCAGCTGTCCTTTGAAAATATCAGTATTCGGTTTGTGTCCAATGGCGATAAAGATGCCGCTGACGGCAATTTGTTGCTCAGAACCGTCGTTGTTTTTTAATAATGCGCCGGTTACACCCCGATCGTCGCCCAATACTTCTTGCAGGTTACTTTCCAATTTGAGGATGATTTTCCCTTCCCCAACACGCTGCATCAGCTTGTCTATCATAATCTTTTCGGCACGGAACTCGCTGCGGCGGTGGATCAGGGTAACGGTTTTGGCGATATTGGCAAGGTAAAGTGCCTCTTCGACCGCCGTATTGCCCCCGCCGACCACGGCGACATCTTGGTTTTTGTAGAAGAAACCGTCGCAGGTGGCGCAGGCGGAAACGCCTTTGCCGGCAAACGCCTCCTCACTCGGCAAACCGAGATATTTGGCGGACGCGCCTGTTGCGACAATCAGGGCATCGCAAGTGTACTCGCCCATATCGCCTGTGAGTGTGAACGGGCGTTTTTGCAGATCGACGGCGTTGATTTGGTCAAAAATGATTTCTGTTCCGAAACGTTCGGCGTGGGCAAGAAACCTCGCCATCAGTTCGGGTCCCTGCACGCCGTCGGCATCGGCAGGCCAGTTGTCCACTTCGGTGGTGGTCATCAGTTGCCCGCCCTGCGCGATACCTGTAATAATGACGGGTTTTAAATTGGCGCGCGCGGCATAGACGGCGGCGGTGTATCCAGCGGGGCCGGAACCCAAAATAATCAGTTTGCTGTGTTGGGACATTGTTTTTCCTTTGCTGTGTCGAGTTTTCGGATTCTACTCGAATTATCGGCGCGTTTGAGAAATTTTGACCACACGGGCGTTCAGACGGCATCCGGCAGCCTTGACTGCCGTCTGAACATTAAAACAGGAATCAAACTTATGCAACAGAAAGTCCGTTTCCAAATCGAAGGTATGACCTGTCAGGCCTGCGCTTCGCGCATTGAAAAGGTGTTGAACAAAAAAGACTTTGTCGAATCGGCGGGGGTGAACTTCGCCAGCGAGGAAGCTCAGGTTACGTTTGACGACAGCAAAACCTCCGCAGCCGACATTGCCAAAATCATTGAGAAAACCGGTTACGGTGCAAAGGAAAAAACGGAAGATACATTGCCGCAAGCTGAAGCAGAACACCATATCGGCCGGAGGCTGTGGCTGCTGTTCGCCATCAATATTCCGTTCCTTATCGGTATGGCGGGGATGATGATCGGTAGGCACGATTGGATGATTCCGCCGTTGTGGCAGTTTGCGCTGGCAAGCGTAGTGCAGCTTTGGCTGGCAATCCCGTTTTACAAAAGCGCGTGGGCGAGCATTAAGGGCGGACTGGCGAATATGGACGTGCTGGTTACCATCGGCACGGTGTCGATTTACCTGTATTCCGTTTATATGTTGTTTTTCAGCCCGCACGCGGCACACGGCATGGCGCATGTGTATTTTGAAGCAGGCGTGATGGTGATTGGTTTTGTGTCGCTGGGCAAATTTTTGGAACACCGCACCAAAAAATCCAGCCTGAACAGCTTGGGCTTGCTTTTGAAACTTACACCGACCCAAGTGAACGTGCAGCGCGATGGCGAATGGAAACAGCTTCCCATCGACCAAGTGCAAATCGGCGACCTTATCCGCGCCAACCACGGCGAACGCATTGCCGCCGACGGCATCATTGAAAGCGGCAGCGGTTGGGCTGATGAGAGCCATCTTACCGGCGAATCCAACCCTGAAGAGAAAAAGGCAGGCGGCAAAGTGTTGGCAGGTGCGCTGATGACTGAAGGCAGCGTGGTTTACCGCGCCACTCAGCTCGGCAGCCAAACCCTGCTCGGCGATATGATGAATGCGCTATCCGAAGCGCAAGGCAGCAAAGCGCCGATTGCGCGCGTGGCGGACAAGGCGGCGGCGGTGTTTGTGCCAACTGTCGTAGGTATCGCACTGTTGACTTTTATTGTTACTTGGCTGATTAAAAGCGATTGGACGGTTGCGTTGATGCACGCCGTTGCCGTTTTGGTGATTGCCTGCCCGTGCGCGCTTGGTCTGGCAACGCCCGCCGCGATTATGGTCGGTATGGGCAAAGCGGTGAAACACGGCATTTGGTTCAAAGACGCGGCGGCGATGGAAGAAGCTGCCCACGTCGATACCGTCGTGTTGGACAAAACCGGCACGCTGACCGAAGGCAGGCCGCAGGTTGCCGCCGTCTATTGCGTTCCCGACAGCGGCTTTGACGAAGACGCTTTGTACCGCATCGCCGCCGCCGTCGAGCAAAACGCCGCCCATCCGCTTGCCCGCGCCATCGTCTCCGCCGCCCAAGCGCGCGGTTTGGAGATTCCCGCCGCACAAAACGCGCAAACCGTTGTCGGCGCAGGCATTGCCGCCGAAGTGGAAGGTGCGGGATTGGTGAAAGCGGGCAAAGCCGAATTTGCCGAACTGACCTTGCCGAAGTTTTCAGACGGCGTTTGGGACATTGCAAGCATTGTTGCCGTTTCCGCCAACGGCAAACCCATCGGCGCATTCGCACTTGCCGACGCATTGAAAACCGATACCACCGAAGCCGTAGGCCGTCTGAAAAAACACAATATCGATGTCTATATTATGAGCGGCGACAACCAAGGCACGGTCGAATACGTCGCCCAACAGCTGGGCATCGCCCACGCTTTCGGCAATATGAGTCCGCGCGACAAAGCCGCCGAAGTACAAAAACTCAAAGCCGCCGGCAAAACCGTGGCGATGGTCGGCGACGGCATCAACGACGCGCCCGCACTCGCCGCCGCCAACGTCAGCTTCGCCATGAAAGGCGGCGCGGACGTTGCCGAACACACCGCCTCCGCCACGCTGATGCAGCATTCGGTCAACCAGCTCGCCGATGCCCTGCTGGTATCGCAAGCCACTTTGAAAAACATCAAGCAAAACCTGTTTTTCGCTTTCTTCTACAATATCTTGGGCATCCCGCTTGCTGCGCTCGGCTTTTTAAACCCCGTTATCGCGGGCGCGGCAATGGCGGCAAGCTCGGTTTCCGTGTTAGGCAATGCCTTGCGCCTGAAACGGGTAAAAATCGATTGACCGCATATAACAGCCCGACAGCCTTGCCCGAACGGATAAGGCTGCCGCCGCCGATATGCCGTCTGAAGCCGTTTTTCAAATGATTGATATGGTTCAACACACAGGACGACACATAAAGACCGCCCTATGTGTCATCCTGATTTGGAATGGGTTACGCCCCTCCCAAATATAGTAGA
>AEPI01000009.1 GCA_000193795.2 Neisseria lactamica NS19
GAATGAAACCGATAAAAAAAGCCGTTTTCCCCGTTGCAGGGATGGGAACCCGCTTCCTGCCCGCCACCAAGGCCAGTCCGAAAGAAATGCTGCCCATCGTCGATAAGCCGCTGATCCAATACGCCGTAGAAGAAGCCGTAAAAGCCGGCTGCACGGAAATGGTGTTTGTTACCGGGCGCAACAAGCGCAGCATCGAAGACCATTTCGACAAGGCATACGAACTCGAAACCGAGTTGGAAATGCGCCATAAGGACAAATTGTTGGAACACGTCCGCAACATCCTGCCGCCGAACATTACCTGCCTCTACATCCGCCAGGCCGAAGCACTGGGGCTCGGACACGCCGTCTTGTGCGCCCGCGCCGCCATCGGCGACGAACCCTTCGCCGTGATTTTGGCTGACGACTTAATCGATGCCCCAAAAGGCGCGCTCAAACAAATGGTCGAAGTGTACGAACGCAGCGGCAACAGCATTTTGGGCGTAGAAACCGTCGAACCGTCGCAAACCGGCTCATACGGCATCGTCGAAACCGAACAGCTCAAACCGTTCCAACGCATTACCGGCATTGTCGAAAAACCCAAGCCCGAAGACGCGCCCTCCAACCTTGCCGTCGTCGGACGCTACATCCTCACCCCGCGCATTTTCGACCTCTTAACCGGCCTGCCGCGCGGCGCGGGCAACGAAATCCAGCTTACAGACGGCATCGCCAAGCTGCTCGATCACGAATTTGTCCTGGCGCACCCCTTTGAAGGCACGCGCTACGACTGCGGCAGCAAACTGGGCTACCTCGAAGCCACCGTCGCCTACGGCCTGAAACACCCCGAAACCGGCGAACCCTTCCGCCGCCTTTTGGAAAAATACCGCACCGAATAACCCCATCAAGGAATCCTTATGCACGACAAAACCTGGTCCGGACGCTTTAACGAACCCGTTTCCGAACTCGTCAAACAATACACCGCCTCCATCGGTTTCGACCAACGGCTTGCCGAATGGGACATCCAAGGCTCGCTGGCACACGCGCAAATGTTGAAAGAAACCGGCGTGTTGGACGAAGGCGATTTGGCGGACATCCGCCGGGGTATGGCGGAAATCCTCGAAGAAATCCGCAGCGGCAAAATCGAATGGTCGCTCGATTTGGAAGATGTCCATATGAACATCGAACGCCGCCTGACCGACAAAATCGGCGACGCGGGCAAACGCCTGCACACCGGCCGCAGCCGCAACGACCAAGTCGCCACTGACATCCGCCTGTGGCTGCGCGATCAGATTACCGTTATCCAAAACCTGATTCAAAACCTTCAGACGGCATTACTGGATTTAGCGGAACAAAACGCCGAAACCGTTATGCCCGGCTTTACCCATCTGCAAGTCGCCCAGCCGGTCAGCTTCGGACACCATATGCTCGCCTACGTCGAAATGCTCGGACGCGATAACGAACGGATGGCGGACTGCCGCCGCCGCGTCAACCGTATGCCGCTCGGCGCAGCCGCCCTTGCCGGGACGACCTACCCGATTCGGCGTGAAATCACCGCCGAATTACTGGGTTTCGAGCAAATCTGCCAAAACTCGCTCGATGCCGTATCCGACCGCGATTTCGCCATTGAGTTCACGTCTGCCGCCTCGCTGATTATGGTTCACTTGAGCCGCCTGTCCGAAGAATTGATTTTGTGGATGAGTCCGCGTTTCGGCTTCATCGACATCGCCGACCGCTTCTGCACCGGCTCGTCCATCATGCCGCAGAAGAAAAATCCCGACGTACCCGAACTCGTGCGCGGCAAATCCGGCCGCGTCATCGGACACCTTATCGGCCTGATTACCCTGATGAAATCCCAGCCCTTGGCGTACAACAAAGACAATCAGGAAGACAAAGAACCGCTGTTTGACACTGCCGACACACTCATCGACACACTGCGGATTTACGCCGATATGATGCGCGGCGTAACCGTCAAACCCGACAATATGCGCGCCGCCGTGATGCAGGGTTTTGCCACCGCCACCGACTTGGCGGATTATCTGGTCAAAAAAGGTATGCCCTTCCGCGATGCCCACGAAGTCGTCGCCCAAGCCGTGCGCCACGCCGATGAAGCCGGCGTTGATTTGAGCGAATTGCCGCTTGAAGTCCTGCAAGGCTTCAGCAAGCTGATTTCAGACGACGTGTACGGCGTGCTGACACCCGAAGGCAGCTTAAACGCCCGCAACCACTTGGGCGGCACCGCGCCGGAACAAGTGCGCCTCCAAGTCAAACGCTGGCGTGAAGTGTTGGCTTAACCCCCGATGCCGTCTGAAGAAATGTTCAGACGGCATTTTTAAAAGGCAAGAACACGATGACCGATACGGATACCCAAGCCGACCGCTTCGAACAGATGATGTGGCAGGCGGTGGACAAACTTTTTGAACAGCATGACGGCAAACTCGAAAGCATGGACGGACGGGAACAGGAGCTGGTTTTGATTTGGCGGGCGGAAGCCGACATCGGCAACGGCGGCATACTGCAATTTGTCTGCAACTGGGGTTTTCCCGCCGCCGAAACGACTTGTTCCGTTCTGAAAAAAATCGGTGCGGTACACAGCGCAATGCTGATCCATCGGGCGGCAGACGCATTGGACAAAGAAATCCGCCACCTCCAATCGGAAGGTAAAAACCTGAAAGAAATGTGGGATATAACACAACATCTCGACAACAAAACCGCCTCACTGCTGAATAGTCTGGATGAACAATATTGGCAAGACCCCGACAAACTGTATCTGCTGGGATGGCAATACTATTCCGGCAACCCTGTTCAGACGGCGTTTTAAAGGGAGGGGTTCTCAAGCATTCCGGCAAATCAAAATGCCGCCTTTACCCGCATTCCGCCGCCCATACGGCAATATGAAACAGCCCGATTTTTACCTGTTCCGCCACGCATTGCCCGCTGCTTTCCCCTTACGGTCGTGATGCACGGACAAAAATACAAGTCAGAACAAGCAATAACCGGATCGGATAATAACAAATTTAAAAAATAATTATTTGCATTTATAAAGAAGAAGGAATACACTACACACCGTTATGTTTTAACAAGGTGTACACTCTCATTCATTAGGAGAAAATCGATATGAAAACATCTATCCGATACGCACTGCTTGCCGCAGCCCTGACCGCCGCAACCCCCGCGCTGGCAGACATTACCGTGTACAACGGCCAACACAAAGAAGCAGCACAAGCCGTTGCAGATGCCTTTACCCGGGCTACCGGCATCAAAGTCAAACTCAACAGCGCCAAAGGCGACCAGCTTGCCGGTCAAATCAAAGAAGAAGGCAGCCGAAGCCCCGCCGACGTATTCTATTCCGAACAAATCCCGGCACTCGCCACCCTTTCCGCAGCCAACCTCCTAGAGCCCCTGCCCGCCTCCACCATCAACGAAACACGCGGCAAAGGCGTGCCGGTTGCCGCCAAAAAAGACTGGGTGGCACTGAGCGGCCGTTCGCGCGTCGTCGTTTACGACACCCGCAAACTGTCTGAAAAAGACTTGGAAAAATCCGTCCTGAATTACGCCACGCCGAAATGGAAAAACCGCATCGGTTACGCCCCCACTTCCGGCGCGTTCTTGGAACAGGTTGTCGCCATCGTCAAATTAAAAGGCGAAGCGGCCGCATTGAAATGGCTCAAAGGCCTGAAAGAATACGGCAAGCCTTACGCTAAAAACTCCGTCGCCCTTCAAGCGGTTGAAAACGGCGAAATCGATGCCGCCCTCATCAACAACTACTACTGGCACGCTTTCGCGCGTGAAAAAGGCGTACAAAACATCCATACCCGCCTGAATTTCGTCCGCCACAGAGATCCCGGCGCACTCATTACCTATTCCGGTGCTGCCGTGTTAAAATCCTCCCAAAACAAGGATGAGGCGAAAAAATTCGTCGCCTTCCTCGCCGGCAAGGAAGGACAGCGCGCCCTGACCGCCGTCCGTGCAGAATATCCTTTGAATCCGCACGTGGTATCCTCTTTCAATTTGGAACCCATCGCCAAGTTGGAAGCACCCCAAGTGTCCGCCACCACTGTTGCCGAAAAAGAACACGCCACCCGGCTGCTTGAACAAGCCGGTATGAAATAAGCCGTTTTCGGATTGTCAAACGGGCGGACATTTATACTGTCCGCCCGTTTTGCCGATGAAAAACACTATGTCTCCTAAAAAAATACCCCTTTGGCTTACCGGCCTCATCCTACTGATCGCCCTGCCGCTTACCCTGCCTTTTTTATATGTCGCTATGCGTTCGTGGCAAGTCGGCATCAACCGCGCCGTCGAACTGCTGTTCCGCCCGCGTATGTGGGATTTGCTCTCCAACACCTTGACGATGATGGCGGGCGTTACCCTGATTTCCATTGTTTTAGGCATCACCTGCGCCCTTTTGTTCCAACGTTACCGCTTTTTCGGCAAAACCTTTTTTCAGACGGCAATCACCCTTCCCTTGTGCATCCCCGCATTTGTCAGTTGTTTCACTTGGATCAGCCTGACCTTCCGTGTCGAAGGCTTTTGGGGAACGGTGATGATTATGAGCCTGTCCTCATTCCCGCTCGCCTACCTGCCCGTCGAGGCGGCGCTCAAACGCATCAGCCTGTCTTACGAAGAAGTCAGCCTGTCCTTGGGCAAAAGCCGCCTGCAAACCTTTTTCTCCGCCATACTCCCCCAACTCAAGCCCGCCATCGGCAGCAGCGTGTTACTGATTGCCCTGCATATGCTGGTCGAATTTGGCGCAGTATCCATTTTGAACTACCCCACTTTTACCACCGCCATTTTCCAAGAATACGAAATGTCCTACAACAACAATACCGCCGCCCTGCTGTCTGCCGTTTTAATGGCGGTGTGCGGCATCGTCGTATTCGGCGAAAGCATATTTCGCGGCAAAGCCAAGATTTACCACAGCGGCAAAGGCGTTGCCCGTCCTTATCCCGTCAAAACCCTCAAACTGCCTGGTCAGATCGGCGCAATTGTTTTTTTAAGCAGCTTATTGGCTTTGGGCATTATTATCCCCTTTGGCGTATTGGTACATTGGATGATGGTCGGCACTTCCGGCACATTCGCGCTCGTATCCGTATTTGATGCCTTTGTCCGTTCTTTAAGCGTATCGGCTTTGGGTGCGGTTTTGACTATATTATGTGCCTTACCCCTTGTTTGGGCATCGGTCCGCTATCGCAATTTTTTAACCGTTTGGATAGACAGGCTGCCGTTTTTACTGCACGCCGTCCCCGGTTTGGTTATCGCCCTATCCTTGGTTTATTTCAGCATCAACTACACCCCTGCCGTTTACCAAACCTTTATTGTTGTCATCCTTGCCTATTTCATGCTTTACCTGCCGATGGCGCAAACCACCCTGAGGACTTCCTTGGAACAACTCCCCAAAGGGATGGAACAGGTCGGCGCAACACTGGGACGCGGACACTTCTTTATTTTCAGAACCTTGGTGCTGCCGTCCATCCTGCCCGGCATTACCGCCGCATTCGCACTCGTCTTCCTCAACCTGATGAAAGAGTTGACCGCCACCCTGCTGCTGACCGCCGACGACATCCACACACTCTCCACCGCCGTTTGGGAATACACATCAGACGCACAATATGCCGCCGCCACCCCTTACGCGCTGATGCTGGTATTATTTTCCGGCATCCCCGTATTCCTGCTGAAGAAATACGCCTTCAAATAACAGCTTGAGGAAGTACCGCCATGACCGCCGCCCTGTGCATCGGACACCTGTCCAAAAGTTTTCAAAACACCCCGGTTTTAAACGACATTTCGCTCAGCCTCGACCCGGGCGAAATCCTCTTCATCGTCGGCGCGTCCGGCTGCGGCAAAACCACCCTTTTACGCTGCCTCGCCGGTTTTGAACAACCCGATTCCGGCGAAATTTCGCTTTCCGGCAGAACCATCTTTTCAAAAAATACCAACCTCCCCGTCCGCGAACGCCGTTTGGGTTACGTCGTACAGGAAGGCGTACTGTTTCCCCACCTGACCGTTTACCGCAACACCGCCTACGGGCTGGGCAACGGAAAAGGCAAGACGGCGCAAGAGCGGCAGCGCATCGAAGCTATGTTGGACTTGACCGGCATTTCCGAACTTGCCGGACGCTATCCGCACGAACTTTCAGGCGGACAGCAACAGCGCGTCGCCCTCGCCCGCGCCCTCGCACCCGATCCCGAACTGATTTTGTTGGACGAACCCTTCAGCGCGCTGGACGAACAGTTGCGCCGCCAAATCCGTGAAGAAATGATGTCTGTTTTGCGGCAAAACGGCAAGTCCGCCGTTTTCGTCAGCCACGACCGCGAAGAAGCCCTGCAATACGCAGACAAAATAGCCGTCATCCAACAAGGCAAACTACTCCAAGCCGCCTCGCCTGCCGAACTTTACCGCCGCCCCGCCAACCTTGATGCCGCCCTGTTTATCGGCGAAGGCATCGTATTCCCCGCCGCGCTCAACGCCGACGGCACCGCCGATTGCGGATTAGGCCGCCTGCCCGTCCAAAGCGCCGCACCCGCAGGCACGCGCGGCACACTGCTCATCCGTCCGGAACAGTTCAGCCTTTACCCCCATTCCGCACCCGCCGCCGCCATTCACGCCGTGGTTCTCAAAACCACGCCCAAAGCAAGGCACACCGAAATCAGCCTCCGGGCCGGACAAACCGTCCTCACGCTCAACCTCCCCGCAGCCCCTACCCTGTCAGACGGCATTTCCGCCGTCCTCCATTTGGACGGCCCCGCCCTGTTCTTCCCCGGAGACACTCCCTGAAAGGCGGCAGCATCCCCAAGCCTGCGGATATTTATAGTGGATTAACAAAAATCAGGACAAGGCGGCGAGCCGCAGACAGTACAGATAGTACGGAACCGATTCACTTGGTGCTTCGGCACCTTAGAGAATCGTTCTCTTTGAGCAAGGCGAGGCAACGCCGTACCGGTTTAAATTTAATCCACTATATCTTGTTGGAAACAGAATTTGTTTGCTATATTCGACCTGCGCGCCTCAAGCCAAACACGGCACGCACGGCACGCAGGCAGCCGTTTCTGCCTATATGCCGCCCTTCCAACCACATATGCCGCACACCGCGGCATACGAAAGGATATATCATGGCAAAAGTACTCATCGTACCCGTATCTGCCGGGCTTGACGCATCCGCCGCCGCCCGGGCGTTTGCAAAAGCCCTGAACGCACAAGTTTTCCAAGCCTTTGACGCACAAGCAGAAGCCCTGTTGGCGCAAGGCAAAAGCGACGACTGGTTTGACGCGACGGTCGGCAAAGTTGCCGCACTCGATGCCGACAACCTCATTATCGAAGGCATCGCTCCCGATGCCGACAAAATCTACCTTGCAGGCAAAAACGTCGAACTGGCATTGTCCCTTGACGCCGCCGCCGTATTTGCCGTCCGTTCCGACAACGCCGATGCAGACGAACTGTCGCACCGGCTAAACCTTGCCAAACAGTTCTTCGCCGCCGCGCCGGGCGTATTGGAAGGTTTTATCGTCGACGGTGCGGCAGCCTCCGTTGCCGAAGCGGCTGCCGAAAAAACCGGTTTGACCTTCTTCGGTTCGAGCGACGCGCTGAAAGACGTATCCGTACTGGCAAACCGACAAACCAAACGCCTTTCGCCCGCACAATTCCGCTACAATCTGATCGACTTCGCCCGTAAAGCCGGCAAACGCATCGTCCTGCCGGAAGGTGCCGAGCCGCGCACCGTCCAAGCCGCCGCCATCTGTCACGAAAAAGGCATTGCCCGCTGCGTCCTGCTTGCCAAACGCGAAGAAGTTGAAGCCGTTGCCAAAGAACGAAGCATCAGCCTGCCCGACTCTTTGGAAATCGTCGATCCCGCCTCATTGGTCGAACAATACGTCGAGCCGATGTGCGAACTGCGCAAATCCAAAGGTCTGACACCCGAAGACGCACGCAAGCAACTGCAAGACACCGTGGTACTCGGTACGATGATGATGGCGCAAAACGATGTGGACGGCCTGGTATCCGGTGCCGTTCATACGACCGCCAACACCATCCGCCCCGCTTTGCAACTGATTAAAACCGCACCGGGTGCAAGCCTCGTATCCAGCGTATTCTTTATGCTGCTGCCCAACCAAGTCCTCGTCTTCGGCGACTGCGCGGTTAATCCGAACCCGACTGCGCAACAGCTTGCCGACATCGCCATCCAATCTGCCGATTCCGCAAAAGCCTTCGACATCGACCCGAAAGTGGCGATGATTTCCTACTCTACGGTCAACTCCGGCAGCGGTCCCGATGTCGATACCGTCATCGAAGCAACCAAACTTGCCCGGGAAAAACGCCCCGACCTCGCCATCGACGGCCCGCTGCAATATGATGCGGCAACCGTACCGGGCGTGGGCAAATCGAAAGCCCCGGGCAGCCCGGTCGCAGGACAGGCAACCGTTTTGGTCTTCCCCGACCTGAACACCGGCAACTGCACCTATAAAGCCGTCCAACGTAACGCCAACGTCTTAAGCGTCGGCCCGCTGCTGCAAGGCCTGCGCAAACCGGTCAACGACCTGTCTCGCGGCGCACTGGTGGAAGACATCGTGTTTACCATCGCCCTGACTGCCGTTCAGGCAAAACAAATGGAAGGCTGACAAACGGCTTTCCGGGTTTGAACCCTATGCCGTCTGAAGACAGATTCCCGTTTTCAGACGGCATTTTTATCAGCACGGCACATTTGTTTGTTAAAATCGCAGCCATATTGCAAAAAAAGAGGAGGAAGCCATGCAAATCGCCATTATCGATTACGGTATGGGCAACCTGCATTCCGTATTGAAATCCGTCCGGACGGCGGGGCAGCTTGCCGGAAAAAATACCGAAATCTTTTTAAGCGGCGACCCCGACCGCGTGTCCCGCGCCGACAAAGTCATTTTTCCCGGGCAGGGCGCGATGCCCGACTGTATGGCGGCATTAAAACGCGGCGGCTTGGACGAGGCAGTCAAAGATGCCTTAAAAAACAAACCCTTTTTCGGAATCTGCGTCGGCGCGCAACTTTTATTCGACCACAGCGAAGAAGGAAACACCGACGGCTTGGGCTGGTTCGGCGGCAAAGTCAGACGCTTTGAGCGCGACCTCCGCGACCCGCAGGGATGCCGTCTGAAAGTCCCGCATATGGGCTGGAACACCGTGCGCCAAACCCAAAACCACCCGCTTTTTCAAGGCATCCCCCAAGACACGCGTTTTTACTTCGTCCACAGCTACTATTTCGCCCCCGAAAATCCCGAAACCATATTGGGCGAAAGCGACTACCCGTCCCCGTTTGCCTGCATCGTCGGCAAAGACAACGTATTCGCCACGCAATTTCACACCGAAAAAAGCCACGATGCCGGGCTGACGATGTTGAAAAACTTTTTAAACTGGTAAGCCGGACACGACCCCCGTAAGGAGAAAAACTATGCTGCTGATACCCGCCATCGATTTGAAAGAAGGACGCTGCGTCCGCCTGAAACAAGGGCTGATGGAAGAGGCGACCGTCTTTTCCGATTCGCCCGCCGAAACCGCGCTGCACTGGTTCGAACAAGGCGCGCGCCGCCTGCATCTGGTAGATTTGAACGGCGCGTTTGCCGGCGTTCCGCAAAACCTGCCCGCCATCAAAGACATCCTCGCCGCCGTCGCCCGAGACATCCCCGTACAGCTCGGCGGCGGCATACGCGATTTGAAAACCATCGGACAATATTTGGATTTGGGTCTGAACGACGTGATTATCGGCACGGCGGCAGTCAAAAACCCCGACTTCGTACGCGAGGCGTGCAAAGCCTTCCCCGGCAGGATTATCGTCGGACTGGATGCCAAAGACGGTATGGCCGCCATCGACGGCTGGGCAACCGTAACCGGGCATCATGTAATTGATTTGGCAAAACGCTTTGAAGACGACGGTGTCAACAGCATCATCTACACCGACATCGGGCGCGACGGTATGATGAGCGGCGTGAACATCGACGCGACGGTCAAACTCGCCCAAGCCGTCCGCATTCCCGTCATCGCCTCCGGCGGACTGACCGGCTTGGACGACATCCGCGCCCTGTGTGCCGCCGAAAAACATGGCGTAGCAGGCGCGATTACCGGCCGCGCGATTTACGAGGGCAGCATCGATTTTGCCCAAGCGCAGCAACTGGCAGATTCCCTCGACTAAAGGCATCCGATTATGGCACTGGCAAAACGCATCATCCC
The DNA here is from genome assembly GCA_000193795.2 of Neisseria lactamica NS19. Taxonomy (GTDB): domain Bacteria; phylum Pseudomonadota; class Gammaproteobacteria; order Burkholderiales; family Neisseriaceae; genus Neisseria; species Neisseria lactamica_A. The sequence continues at coordinate 10,165 of AEPI01000009.1, forward strand.
CTGTCTCGACGTAAAAGACGGGCGCGTCGTCAAAGGCGTGAACTTCATCGGTTTGCGCGACGCGGGCGACCCCGTCGAAGCCGCCAAACGCTACAACGGCGAAGGCGCGGACGAATTGACCTTCCTCGACATCACCGCCTCATCCGATAACCGCGACACCATCCTGCACATCATCGAAGAGGTTGCCGGACAAGTCTTCATCCCCCTGACCGTCGGCGGCGGCGTACGCACCGTTGCCGACATCCGCCGCCTGCTCAATGCCGGCGCGGACAAAGTCAGCATCAACACCGCCGCCGTTACCCGTCCCGATTTAATTAACGAAGCCGCCGGATTTTTCGGTTCGCAAGCCATCGTCGCCGCCGTCGATGCCAAAGCCGCCAACCCCGAAAACACACGCTGGGAAATCTTTACCCACGGCGGGCGCAATCCGACCGGTTTGGATGCGGTGGAATGGGCGGTCGAAATGCAAAAACGCGGCGCGGGCGAAATCCTGCTTACCGGTATGGACAGGGACGGTACGAAACAGGGTTTCAACCTGCCGCTGACCCGCGCCGTTGCCGAAGCCGTCGACATCCCCGTCATCGCCTCCGGCGGGGTCGGCAATGTCCGGCACCTGATTGAAGGCATAACCGAAGGCAAGGCCGATGCCGTACTTGCCGCCGGCATTTTCCATTTCGGGGAAATCGCCATCCGCGAAGCCAAACGCGCTATGCGCGAAGCCGGCATCGAAGTGCGCCTCTGACCGCCCCGACTATGCCGTCTGAAAGGAAATATGGATAAAAACCTGCTTGAAGCCGTCAAATTTGACGAAAAGGGTTTGGTTTGCGCCATCGCCCAAGATGCCGAAACCAAACGTGTTTTAATGGTGGCGTGGATGAACGCCGAAGCCCTGCAAAAAACCGTCGAAACCGGCTTTGCCCACTATTACAGCCGTTCGCGCCAAAAACAATGGATGAAGGGCGAAGAGTCGGGACACACGCAAAAAGTCTGCGAACTGCACCTCGACTGCGACGGCGACGCCATTGTGATGCTCATCGCCCAAAACGGCGGCATCGCCTGCCACACCGGGCGCGAAAGCTGCTTTTACAAAGTCTGGCGCGGCGGCGCGTGGGAAACCGCCGATGCCGTCCTGAAAGACGAAAAAGAGATTTACGGCAGCACGCACTGACCGCCTCCAACATTGAATTATCAGGCATTTTTTTGTACAATTTTGCCGTCTCAAACACTGTCCGGGCCGTCTGAAAAGCGGCCTGAACCTTTTTGCAAAGAAAACCATGTCCCAAGAAATCCTCGACCAAGTGCACCGCCGCCGCACGTTTGCCATCATCTCCCACCCTGACGCGGGTAAAACCACGTTGACCGAAAAACTGCTGCTGTTTTCAGGTGCGATTCAAAGCGCGGGTACGGTAAAAGGCAAGAAAACCGGCAAATTCGCCACCTCCGACTGGATGGAAATCGAGAAGCAGCGCGGCATTTCCGTGGCATCAAGCGTGATGCAGTTCGACTACAAAGACCACACCGTCAACCTCTTGGACACGCCGGGACACCAAGACTTCTCCGAAGACACCTACCGCGTTCTGACCGCCGTGGACAGCGCGTTGATGGTTATTGACGCGGCAAAAGGCGTGGAAGCGCAAACCATCAAGCTCTTAAACGTCTGCCGCCTGCGCGATACGCCGATTGTTACGTTTATGAACAAATACGACCGCGAAGTGCGCGATTCGCTGGAACTCTTGGACGAAGTGGAAAACATTTTAAAAATCCGCTGCGCGCCTGTAACCTGGCCGATCGGTATGGGCAAAAACTTCAAGGGCGTGTACCACATCCTGAACGACGAAATCTATCTCTTTGAAGCGGGCGGCGAACGTCTGCCGCACGAGTTCGACATCATCAAAGGCATCGACAATCCCGAATTGGAACAACGCTTTCCGTTGGAAATCCAACAGTTGCGCGACGAAATCGAATTGGTGCAGGCGGCTTCCAACGAGTTTAATCTCGACGAATTCCTCGCCGGCGAACTCACGCCCGTATTCTTCGGCTCTGCGATTAACAACTTCGGTATTCAGGAAATCCTCAATTCATTGATTGACTGGGCGCCCGCGCCGAAACCGCGCGACGCGACCGTACGTATGGTCGAGCCGGACGAGCCGAAATTCTCCGGATTTATCTTTAAAATCCAAGCCAATATGGATCCGAAACACCGCGACCGCATCGCCTTCCTGCGCGTCTGCTCCGGCAGATTCGAGCGCGGTATGAAGATGAAACACCTTCGCATCAACCGCGAAATCGCCGCCTCCAGCGTGGTAACCTTTATGTCGCACGACCGCGAGCTGGTGGAAGAAGCCTACGCCGGCGACATCATCGGCATCCCGAACCACGGCAACATCCAAATCGGCGACAGCTTTTCCGAAGGTGAACAACTGGCGTTTACCGGCATCCCCTTCTTCGCGCCCGAACTGTTCCGCAGTGTCCGCATCAAAAACCCTCTGAAAATCAAGCAACTGCAAAAAGGTTTGCAACAGCTCGGCGAAGAAGGTGCGGTACAGGTTTTCAAACCGATGAGCGGCGCGGATTTGATTTTGGGTGCGGTCGGCGTGTTGCAGTTTGAAGTCGTTACCTCGCGCCTCGCCAACGAATACGGCGTGGAAGCCGTGTTCGACAGCGCATCCATCTGGTCGGCGCGCTGGGTATCGTGCGAAGATAAGAAAAAACTGGCGGAGTTTGAAAAAGCCAACGCGGGCAATCTGGCGATAGACGCAGGCGGCAACCTCGCCTACCTCGCCCCCAACCGCGTGAATTTGGGGCTGACGCAAGAACGTTGGCCGGACATCGTGTTCCACGAAACGCGCGAACATTCGGTCAAACTCTAAAAAGCAAGCGGC
>AEPI01000008.1 GCA_000193795.2 Neisseria lactamica NS19
AGTTTTTGCAAATCAATATTGACAAGCTGAAAAAAAAAAACAATATACTCACCCGGTCTTAATGTTAACGGAGTATGAAAATGTTTCAACACACAGGGTGGCACATAAAGCACTGCCCTATGTGTTGCCCTGATTTGGAAGGGGTTGCACCTCTCCCAAATAAAGTCTGATGTTACCGCCCCGAAGGACGGATGTCCGAGTGGCGGGGTTTCAACCGAAAAGGAAATACGATGAAACAAATACTTTTGGCTGCCGGCGTGGCGGCGGTATTGGCGGGCTGCGGCAAGGATGCGGGCGGTTACGAGGGTTATTGGCGTGAAAAGTCGGACAAAAAAGAGGGTATGATTGCCATAAAAAAAGAAAAAGGCAATTACTTCCTTAATAAAATCCACGTGGTTACAGGCGAGGAAGAGTCTTTGCTTTTGTCTGAAAAAGACGGCGCGCTTTCGATAAACACGGGGATAGGGGAAATCCCGATCAAACTTTCCGACGACGGGAAAGAGCTGTATGTCGAACGCAGGCAGTATGTGAAAACCGATGCGGCGATGAAGGACAAAATCATCGCCCATCAGAAAAAGTGCGGACAAACGGCACAGGCATACCTCGACGCACGAAAGGCGTTGCCGTCAAACCAAACGTATCAGCAGCATCAGGCGGCACTCAAGCAATTAAAACAGCAGTTTGAAGCCGAGTTCGACGAATTGGAAAAAGAAATCAAATGCAACGGCAGAAGCCCGGCATTGTTTCTTTAGCAGAGGACAACCGGGAGGATGCCGCCGTCCGAATCGGATGCGCGGTTTCCTTACCGGTACGGGCGGACGGGAATGTCCGCCTTTTTTTGTTCGGACGCGTTTGAATATCCGTTCGATTCTGTCCGTTCGCAAGGGGTATTTTCGTTCGGGCGGAAATCAATTCCGTTAAATAAAAAGCATTTTGCCCGGCCGGCTTGTGCCGGCGGCGCATCAACACTCCGCCTTAATGCGCCCGATTGCCTGGGGATGGGCTTCAGACGGCATTGTTTGGCAGGTTTACGGCCGGTATTCGGGTTTCATGCCGTTGGGCAGAAGCTGCCAGACATAACCCGGTTCTTTCATTTTACCTGCCGTTTTACCCGCTTCGTCGCCGTACCCCCAGAAATAATCCACGCGCACCGCGCCTTTAATCGCGCTGCCGGTATCCTGCGCCATAATCAGGCGGTTGAGGGCTTTGCGGGTAACCGGGTGGGCGGTGGCGACAAATAAGGGTGCGCCCAAGGTAATGTAGTGCCGGTCGACCGCGCCGGCGTATTCCCCCATCAGCGGCGTTCCCAGTGCGCCGACAGGGCCGTCATTGCTGCTTCCGGCAAGCTCGCGGAAAAAGACATAGCTGGGGTTTTGCCCCAAAACTTCGGCGAGGCGTTGCGGATTTTGCCGCATATAGGCTTTGATGCCCTGCATCGAGGTCTGCCCGAGTTTGAGGTAGCCTTTGTCCGCCATATAGCGTCCGATGGAAACATAGGGATGCTCGTTTTTGTCGGCATAGCCGATGCGGATGTATTTGCCGGACGGGGTTTTCAGACGGCCCGAGCCTTGTATGTGCATGAAAAAAAGTTCGACGGGGTCTTCGGCATAGCCGAGGATGGGGGCTTTGCCGTCAAGCGCGCCGCCGTTGATTTGGTTTCGCGTGTGGTAAGGGAGGAAGCGGCTTCCTTCAAACCTGCCCTTGATTGCCGTTGTGCGCGCGGTGATAGGGAATTGGGAGAGGTCGGCGGTATGCGTGCCGCCGGTATTGTCGATTGTGCCGCTGTTTTTTCCCGTCTGCCTGATGCGGACAAAGACTTTTCCGTCCCGCAAACCGGCAGGCAGGGGGACGGAGATAAAATCGTCGGGAATGCCGTAAATCGGGAAGCGGGCCTGTTCCGTCCGCCTGTCGTCGCCTTTCAGCACCGGTTCGTAATAGCCGGTAACCGTACCGGCAAGGCTTCCGTTGCCTGCAACCTGCCACGGCGTGAAATAGCGTTCAAAAAACTGTTTTGCCTGAAAGGAATGGACGGGGGTTTGAAAGGCTTGGGCACACACATCCTGCCAGCCTTGGCGGTTTTTCAAATTGGCGCAGCCAAGCCTGAAAGACTGCAGGCTTTTGGCGAAATCCTGCGCCGCCCAGTGGGGTAGGGACAGGTGCGGTACAACGGTATAGACGGCCCCTCCGCCGCCGACCGTCGTTCCGGCGAGGTCAGGGATGCCGGCCGGCCGGTCCGGGCCGTTGATGACGGATGTGTCGGGCTGCGGGAAGGTTTGGATGCTCCTGCTTTGGCAGGCGGCGAGGATGGCGGCGGCGATGCCGTACAGGGCGGCGCGGAACAGGTATTTTTTCATAATGGACAATGTTGCCGACAGTAATAAGAAAGATGGTTTCGGGCGGCGTTGCGGTAACCGTGGAGGGGGGGGGATTTTAACACAGGGTGCAGCCGCAGCCTGCGGAACTTTCCGTCGCGCGGCAATGCGGATAAAAATAACTTGTATTTGTATTTACAAGCAATGAAAATATTCCGATAATATATTGTTCATCATCCTTGTTCATTCGCGTTTATGCTGGTCGCTTTTTTAATTATGTTGCGCGAGGGTATCGAAGCTGCGCTCATCGTCGGTATCGTTGCAGGTTTTCTGAAGCAGTCCGGTCATTCGAAACTGATGCCTAAGGTCTGGTTCGGGGTCGTCCTTGCTTCTTTGATGTGTTTGGGGCTGGGGTACGGAATCCATTCGGCAACGGGCGAGATTCCCCAGAAGCAGCAGGAGTTTGTCGTCGGCATTATCGGCCTGGTTGCCGTCGCGATGCTGACTTATATGGTTTTATGGATGAAAAAGGCGGCGCGTTCGATGAAGCAGCAGCTTCAGGATTCTGTGCAGGCGGCTTTGAACCGGGGCAGCGGACAAGGATGGGCCTTGGTCGGTATGGCGTTTCTTGCCGTGGCGCGCGAAGGTTTGGAGAGCGTTTTTTTTCTGCTTGCCGTATTCAAACAGAGCCCGACTTGGCAGATGCCGGCCGGTGCGGTAGCGGGGGTTTTGGCTGCCGCCGTGATTGGCGCGTTGATTTATCAGGGTGGGATGCGCCTGAATCTGGCGAAGTTTTTCCGTTGGACGGGGGCGTTTCTGATTGTCGTTGCCGCCGGCCTGCTTGCCGGCTCGCTGCGCGCGCTGCACGAAGCAGGCATTTGGAACGCGCTTCAGGACATTGTGTTCGACTCATCAAAATATTTGCACGAAGACAGTCCGTTAGGTGTGCTGCTCGGCGGATTTTTCGGCTATACCGACCATCCGACGCAGGGCGAGGCCTTGGTTTGGCTGTTGTACCTTATTCCCGTCATGACTTGGTTTTTGCGCGGCAGTAGGCCGTCTGAAACTTTAACCCGTAAAGAGGAGCTGAAATGAGAAAACTCAATTTGACTGCATTGTCCGTGATGCTTACCTTAGGTTTGACTGCTTGCCAGCCGCCGGAAGCGGAGAAAGCCGCACCAGCTGCGTCCGGTGAGACCCAATCCGCCAACGAAGGCGGTTCGGTCAGTATCGCCGTCAACGACAATGCCTGCGAACCGATGGAGCTGACCGTGCCGAGCGGACAGGTTGTGTTCAATATTAAAAACAACAGCGGCCGCAAGCTCGAATGGGAAATTCTGAAAGGCGTGATGGTGGTGGACGAGCGCGAAAACATCGCCCCCGGACTTTCCGACAAAATGACTGTAACCCTGCTGCCGGGCGAATACGAAATGACCTGCGGCCTTTTGACCAATCCGCGCGGCAAGCTGGTGGTTACCGACAGCGGCTTTAAAGACACTGCCAACGAAGCGGATTTGGAAAAACTGTCCCAGCCGCTCGCCGACTATAAAGCCTATGTCCAAGGTGAAGTCAAAGAGCTGGTGGCGAAAACCAAAACCTTTACCGAAGCCGTCAAAGCAGGCGACATTGAAAAGGCGAAATCCCTGTTTGCCGCCACCCGCGTCCACTACGAACGCATCGAACCGATTGCCGAGCTTTTCAGCGAACTCGACCCCGTCATCGATGCGCGTGAAGACGACTTCAAAGACGGCGCGAAAGATGCCGGGTTTACCGGGTTCCACCGTATCGAACACGCCCTTTGGGTGGAAAAAGACGTGTCCGGCGTGAAGGAAACCGCAGCCAAACTGATGACCGATGTCGAAGCCCTGCAAAAAGAAATCGACGCATTGGCATTCCCTCCGGGCAAAGTGGTCGGCGGCGCGTCCGAACTGATTGAAGAAGTGGCGGGCAGTAAAATCAGCGGCGAAGAAGACCGGTACAGCCACACCGATTTGAGCGACTTCCAAGCCAATGTGGACGGATCTAAAAAAATCGTCGATTTGTTCCGTCCGCTGATTGAGGCCAAAAACAAAGCCCTGTTGGAAAAAACCGATACCAACTTCAAACAGGTCAACGAAATTCTGGCGAAATACCGTACCAAAGACGGTTTTGAAACCTACGACAAGCTGAGCGAGGCCGACCGCAAAGCGTTACAAGCCCCCGTTAACGCGCTTGCCGAAGACCTTGCCCAACTTCGCGGCATACTCGGCTTGAAATAAGCCTTGGGCGTTCAGACGGCATTTGGCGGCAGATGCCGTCTGAAATTTTATCTGCAAAACCGGAAAGGTATTGAAAAAGGCGGAGGTTTCCGTTTCCCGCGTTCCGCCGTATCGGATACCGAGTTTAAACAAAGGATAAAAACATGAGTACGAACAACCCGACACAACCGGCCAGGCGCACCCTCTTTAAAACTGCGATCGCAGCCGGAGCAGTCGGCGCAATCGGAGGTTATCTCGGCGGCAAAAAACAGGGCGAAACCGCCGAACGCGCCGCCGAAAACCAACATTCGCCCCAATCCTATCCCTGCTACGGCGAACATCAGGCAGGTATCGTTACGCCGCAGCAGGCATTTTCCATTATGTGCGCCTTTGACGTTACCGCGCAAAACGCCAAGCAGCTGGAAAACCTGTTCCGCACGCTGACCGCCCGTATCGAGTTTCTCACCCAAGGCGGCGAATACCAGGACGGCGACGACAAACTTCCGCCGGCCGGCAGCGGCATTTTGGGCAAAGCCTTCAACCCCGACGGATTGACCGTTACCGTGGGGGTGGGCGGCAGCCTGTTTGACGGACGGTTCGGACTCAAAGACAAAAAACCGGTTCATTTGCAGGAAATGCGCGACTTCCCCAACGACAAGCTGCAAAAAAGCTGGTGCGACGGCGATTTGAGCCTGCAAATCTGCGCCTTCACCCCCGAAACCTGCCAAGCCGCCCTGCGCGACATCATCAAACATACCGCCCAAACCGCCGTTATCCGTTGGAGTATCGACGGGTGGCAGCCCAAATCCGAACCCGGCGCGATGGCGGCGCGCAACCTGTTGGGCTTCCGTGACGGTACGGGCAACCCCAAAGTTTCCGACCCCAAAACCGCCGACGAGGTTTTGTGGACGGGTGTGGCCGCCAACAGCCTCGACGAACCGGAGTGGGCGAAAAACGGCAGCTATCAGGCAGTCCGCCTTATCCGCCACTTTGTCGAGTTTTGGGACAGGACGCCGCTTCAAGAGCAAACCGACATTTTCGGGCGGCGCAAATACAGCGGCGCGCCGATGGACGGCAAAAAAGAAGCCGACCAGCCGGATTTCGCCAAAGACCCCGAGGGGAATACCACGCCCAAAGACAGCCATATACGCCTAGCGAATCCGCGCGATCCCGAATTCCTCAAAAAACACCGCCTCTTCCGCCGCGCCTACAGCTATTCGCGCGGACTCGCCTCAAGCGGACAGCTTGATGTCGGGCTGGTGTTCGTCTGCTATCAGGCAAACCTTGCCGACGGATTCATCTTCGTGCAAAACCTCCTTAACGGCGAACCGCTGGAAGAATACATCAGCCCCTTCGGCGGCGGTTATTTCTTCGTGCTGCCGGGTGTCGAAAAAGGCAGTTTCTTGGGGCAGGGGCTGTTGGGCGTATAAATCCGCCATATAAAAAACGCCGTCCGAACCTTGCCAAACGGGTTCGGACGGCGTTTCTTGTTTTGGACGGTCAGGCTTTTTTGACGAATTCGGATTTTAAATTCATCGCGCTGCCGTCGATTTTGCAGCCGATGTTGTGATCGCCTTCTTGCAGGCGTATGCCTTTGACCTTCGTACCTTGTTTGATCACCATCGAGCTGCCTTTTACCTTGAGGTCTTTGATGAGGATGACGGTGTCACCGTTTTGCAGCACCGCGCCGTTGGCATCGAGCACTTGAGCCGCAAGGTCGGCGGCGGATTCGGTTTCATTCCATTCGTAGGCGCATTCGGGGCAGATGTATTGTCCGCCGTCTTCATAGGTGTATTCGGAGGCGCATTGCGGGCAAGGGGGTAATGACATAGTTTTCCGTCCTTATCGGATGTTTGTTTCGGGATGCCGTCTGAAACCTGAAACCGGCTTCAGACGGCATTGTCGGGTTTTGCCTGTGTTTCAAAACGGTGTCGGAACAGGGATGGGGTTGAATAAAACCATCTCGCCAAATAATCGGACAATGCCTGTCCGGCATTTCATAGGGCGACGCTTTATGTGCCGTCCTGTGTGTTGAAACGTATGGGCAAATCGGCGCAATCTTAAAACACGGTCTTTGTTCGGGAACAGTAGTATTTCATTATTGTTACTTAATTACTGCTCTTTGTGTTTCTGCTCTCTTTTGCCTACGACGTATTTCAGATAAACGTATTAGTCCTTTATCATTCATACATTGTTCTACTAATATTGAACCACCATTCCACATATATTTGTCAGAACATTCTTTCCACGCAGCATCTGCTTTGGCTTGACTAACATGGCTACCTCTTGCCCAGTCATCATGAGGAATGCCGCCACTCATTCCATATTCAAGCCCATAGCATCCAGATAGTATGCAGCTAGTAAACAATGTAATAGTGATTACTTTCATTTTTTTACTCCTTGTTCTTTATATTTATCAGAAATATTTGGAATACCTGTTACTTCGCTAAATTGCTTGTTTTTTCGGGACGCTTCCAGCCTTCGATGACGGTTTGGCGGGAGCGGGCGAGGGCGAGTTTGTTGTCTTCGACGTTGCGGGTAATCGTGCTGCCCGCTCCAGTGGTTACTTTGTTGCCGATTTTGACGGGGGAGACCAGTACGCAGTTTGAACCGATGCGGACTTCGTCGCCGATGACGGTTTTGTGTTTGTGCACGCCGTCGTAGTTGGCAATAATCGTACCTGCGCCGAAGTTGGTTTTGCTGCCGACTTCGGCGTCGCCTATGTAGGTGAGGTGGTTGGCTTTGGTGCCTTTGCCGATGGCGGCGTTTTTGATTTCGACGAAGTTGCCGATGTGTACGTCATTAGCCAGTTTGGCTTGCGGACGCAAACGGGCGTATGGGCCGATTCGGTTGTTTTCGCCGATTTCGCAACCTTCAAAATGGGAGAATGGGGCGATTTTGGTGTTGGCACCGATTTTGGCGTTTTTGATCACGCAGTTTGCGCCGATTTCGACGTTGTCGCCGAGTTCGACTTCGCCTTCAAAGATACAGTTCGCATCAATGACGACATCTTGCCCGTGTTTCAGACGGCCTCTTAAGTCGAAGCGGGCCGGGTCGCGCAGGGTTACTCCTGCTTTGAGCAATTCTTGCGCCTGTCCGGTTTGGAAGATGCGTTCGAGTTCGGCGAGCTGGCGTTTGTTGTTCACGCCGGCGGCGAGGTGGGAGGCGCGGACTTGGACGGGATGGACTTTAATGCCGTCGGCAACGGCTTTGGCGATGAGGTCGGTCAGATAGTATTCGCCTTGGGCGTTGTTGCTGGAAAGGCTGTTCAACCAAGTTTCGAGTTTGGCATTGGGCAGAACCAAAATGCCGGTATTGATTTCTTTCACGGCTTTTTGGGCGGCGTTTGCGTCTTTTTCTTCGACAATGGCGGTTACGCTGCCTTGGCTGTCGCGGATGATGCGACCCAAGCCTGCCGGGTCGGCGGGAACGTCGGTCAACAGGCCGACTTCGCCGCCGGCGGCTTCGAGCAGGGTTTCGAGGGTTTCAACGTCAATCAGGGGAACGTCGCCGTACAGCACCAGCGTGCGGCCTGCGGCGGCAAGGTGGGGCAGGGCGGTTTTGACGGCGTGGCCGGTGCCGAGCTGTTCGGTTTGTTCAACCCAAACGACATCGCGTTTGACGGTGTTCAAGACTTGGTCTTTGCCGTGTCCGATGACGACGCAGATGTTTTGCGGATTCAGCGCGGCGGCGGTGTCGATAACGCGCCCGAGCATTGTTTCGCCGCCGATTTCGTGCAAAACCTTGGGCTTTTGCGAATACATACGCGTGCCTTTGCCGGCGGCGAGGATGACGATGTTTAAAGTGTTGTGCGGCATAGCGTTTTCCTGTGAGATGCCGTCTGAAAGGGCTTCAGACGGCATCGGGCGGGTTTATCGGTTTTGAAACTTCGGTTTTTGCCAGTTCTGTCCGCGTACGCCTTGTTCAGAACCGTCTGTTTGGTCGGGCAACACGGCATGGCGTTCGGGGCGGTATTGGTTGTAGTTCATATTTTTCGAGTAGCTGCCGTCTTGGTAATAAACGGGCGTTCCGGCGGGATATTTTTGACGGACGGCGGTTTTGCCGCTGCCGTCTTGATAAGTTTCCCACGCGCAGCCCGACAAAAGGGCGGCGGCGGCCGTTAGGATAAGGAAGGTTTTACGCATAGCTTTCTTTCGTATTTTCGGGGTTTGTGCGGGTATTGTAATGATTTTGGCGGCGTTCTGACAAAGTTTCTGCATACCGCGCCGGCATTGTGCGGCGCGTTGTCGGTATCGGATAGCCGCAAGACCGGATTTTCTTGCATTTCAAACCGTGAAAATTTGTTAGAATGTTATTTTACAGCGAATAGAGGAGGACTCGGAATGAAACGGAAAATTTGGCTGCTGCCGCTGCTGGCGGTTTCGGCATACCTGCAGGCGCAGACGGAAGTCAGGCTGGCGGTGCATAAGTCGTTCAGCCTGCCCAAAGGGCTGATTGCGCGTTTCGAGCGGGCAAACGATGCGAAGGTGTCGATTATTCAGGCGGGCGGCGCGAACGAAATGCTCAACAAACTGATTTTAAGCCGTGCCAACCCGATTGCCGACGCGGTGTACGGCTTGGACAACGCCAATATCGGCAAGGCGCGGGAAATGGGTATTTTGGCGGCGGCGCAACCCGGATCCGCCCCCGTCGCGGTCGGGCTGCCTTCGGCTTTGGCGGTCGATTACGGCTATGTGTCCGTCAATTACGACAAAAAATGGTTTGAAGGCAAAAAGCTGCCCCTGCCGCAAACCCTGCAGGATTTGACCCGCCCTGAATATAAAAACCTATTGGTCGTGCCTTCCCCCGCCACGTCGTCCCCGGGCTTGGGCTTCCTGATGGCGAACATCAGCGGCCTGGGCGAAGAAGGCGCGTTCAAATGGTGGGAAAAAATGCGGCAGAACGGCGTGAAGGTCGCCAAAGGCTGGAGCGAGGCGTATTACACCGACTTTTCGCACAACGGCGGCGCGTATCCGCTGGTGGTCGGTTATGCCGCCAGCCCGGCGGCGGAAGTGTATTTTTCCAAAGGCAAATACAGCGAGCCGCCGACGGGCAACCTGTTTTTAAAAGGCGGCGTATTCCGTCAGGTTGAAGGCGCGGCGGTCTTGAAGGGCGCGAAGCAGCCGGCATTGGCGGCAAAACTGGTGCAATGGCTGCAAAGTCGGGAAGTGCAGCAGGCGGTTCCGTCCGAAATGTGGGTTTATCCCGCCGTCAAAAACACGCGCCTGCCCGACGTGTTCCGCTTCGCCCAAGCTCCGACGCACACCACCGCCCCCGCGCAGCGCGATATTGATGCGAAGCAGCGCGGATGGGTTTCCCGTTGGATCCGTACCGTTTTAAAATAAGCAAATACGCCGCTTTGCCGTGCGGTTTCAGACGGCATTGCGGCTTTTTTGTTCCGTTTTGCCGTCAATTTTAATCAAGAGGAAAAACAATGGACTTCAAACAATTTGATTTTTTACACCTGATGAGAGCTTCCGGCTGGGAGCATCTGGCTGAAAAGGCGTGGGCGTTCGGGCTGAACCTTGCCGCCGCGCTGCTTATTTTCCTGATTGGGAAATGGGCGGCGAAACGCATTGTCGCCGTGATGAGGGCGGCGATGACGCGCGCGCAGGTCGATGCCACGCTGATTAGTTTTTTGTGTAATGTTGCCAATATCGGCTTATTGATTTTGGTGATTATTGCCGCATTGGGCAGATTGGGCGTTTCCACGACCTCTGTAACCGCCTTAATCGGCGGCGCGGGTTTGGCGGTGGCGTTGTCCCTGAAAGACCAACTGTCCAATTTTGCCGCCGGCGCGCTGATTATCCTGTTCCGCCCGTTCAAAGTCGGCGACTTTATCCGCGTCGGCGGTTTTGAAGGACATGTCCGGGAAATCAAGATGGTGCAGACTTCTTTGCGGACGACCGACAACGAAGAAGTCGTGCTGCCCAACAGCGTGGTGATGGGCAACAGCATCGTCAACCGTTCCACTCTGCCGCTTTGCCGCGCCCAAGTGATAGTCGGCGTTGATTACAACTGCGATTTGAAAGTGGCGAAAGAGGCGGTGTTGAAAGCCGCCACCGAACACCCCTTGTGCGTTCAAAACGAAGAGCGGCAGGCAGCCGCCTACATCACCGCCTTGGGCGACAATGCCATCGAAATCACATTATGGGCTTGGGCAAACGAAGCAGACCGCTGGACGCTGCAATGCGATTTGAACGAACAAGTGGTCGAAAACCTCCGCAAAGTCAATATCAACATCCCGTTCCCGCAACGCGACATACACATCATCAATTCTTAAATGCCGTCTGAAAGGGGAGTGGAAAAATGGACGCGCTGCACGCCATCGCCCGAAGCCTGACGAAAAACCGTCAAACCGTAAGCTGTGCCGAATCCTGTACGGGCGGAATGCTTGCCGCCGCATTCACAAGCGTTGCAGGCAGTTCGCAATGGTTTGAACAAAGTTTCGTAACATACAGCAACCGGGCCAAAGAAGAACGTTTGGGCGTATCGCCGGCAACCCTGCTCGAATACGGCGCGGTCAGCCGCCAAACCGTCCGCGAAATGGCGCGCGGTGCAAAAGCGGCGGCGCGGGCGGATTACGCCGTCGGTATTTCCGGCATTGCCGGTCCGGGCGGCGGCAGCGAAAGCAAACCCGTCGGTACGGTTTGGTTCGGGTTTGCCTTTCCAGGCGGAAGTTGCGAAGAAATGCGCCGTTTTGACGGCAACCGCGAATCTGTCCGCGCGCAGGCCGTCGCCTTCGCATTGGAAAGGTTGGCGGGGCTGATTGAAAGCGGCGGCGATGCCGTCTGAAACGGCTTTTAATCGAGTTTAAAACTTATTTCGGCATATGTTTGCCGGAGGCAGTAAAAAACCGCCCTGAGGCGGGCGGTCGTTTACAAGAATGAAACAGCAATTTTAGCGATACAGATATACGGTAAAAACCTCAAGCGGCGGTCTGTTCTACAGTCAAACCACATCATTGCCAATACAAAGCATACAGCCCATATACCCCAAGATGTTTCCGACAACAGCATACGGATGGTTTTACCGTCGGTAATCAGCAGCAGGAGCGTAAACGGCAATGACCCCAATAATGCCGCCCATCTGTTTTTGGCAAAGGGAAGGCGTTGGTCGAGAAAGAACAGAAAGTCGATGATTTTTTCCAGCATAAGCTATCAGATTCCCATAAGCTCCATCTCTAAAGCCGACCGCCAATTCAATGCGGCGGCAGCTATACAAACACGATAGTGCCTGTCTTTTACTTCGGGGCTAATAAAAACAAATACGCCAAATTTGCGTTTTTAGCGTGTTTCGGTTTCAGGCAGGGCGAAACCGCCGACACCCTGCTCGACCGTCTGTCAGCCGTTTATTTCACTTTACCTTTCAACGCGCCGTAGCCTGCCGCGTCCATTTGTTCCAGCGGGATGAATTTCAAACTTGCGCCGTTGATGCAGTAGCGCAGTCCGCCTTTGTCGCGCGGGCCGTCGGGGAAGACGTGTCCCAAGTGCGAATCGGCGGCGTGGCTTCTGACTTCGGTGCGGCGCATATTGAAGCTGAAATCGTCGTGTTCGGTAACGGATTTTGCATCAATCGGTCGCGTGAAGCTCGGCCAGCCGCAGCCGGAATCGTATTTGTCGGCGGAGCTGAACAAAGGTTCGCCGCTGACAACGTCCACATAAATGCCGGGTTTGAATAAGTGGTCGTATTCGTGGCTGAAGGCGTATTCGGTCGCGCTGTGTTGGGTAACTTGGTATTGCTCTTCGGTCAGGATGCGTTTGAGTTCGGCATCACTGGGTTTTTTATACGTTGCCGCGTCGAAGCCTTTGCCTTGCGGGGCGGCTTTGCTTTTGCCCGGCAGCGGTTCGTCGGCTTTGCGGATGTCGATGTGGCAGTAGCCGTTGGGGTTTTTAATCAGGTAGTCCTGATGGTATTCCTCGGCGTCGTAGAAGTTTTTCAACGGCTCGTTTTCAACGACGAGGGGAAGTTTGTATTTTTGCTGTTCGCGTTTGAGGGCGGCGGCGATAACGGCTTTTTCGGCGGGGTCGGTGTAGTACACGCCGCTGCGGTATTGCGTGCCGGTGTCGTTGCCCTGTTTGTTGAGGCTGGTCGGATCGACGACGCGGAAATAATATTGCAGGATGTCGTCGAGGCTGAGTTTGTCGGCATCGTAGGTAACTTTGACGGTCTCGGCGTGCCCCGTATGGCGGTAGGACACGTCTTCGTAGCTCGGATTTTTCGTGTTGCCGTTGGCGTAGCCGGATACCGCGTCAACCACGCCGTTTATGCGTTGGAAATAGGCTTCCAAGCCCCAGAAGCAGCCGCCGGCGAGGTAGATGGTGCGCGTGTTCATGATTTTTGAATCCTTTTTCTGTGTGTCGGGTTTGTAGAACGAATGTTTCAAACTGCCCAAATCGGCATTCGGGTCGCGGATTAATGCCAAAGCCTGCGCTTCGTTGATGCTGCCTTTGACGATGCGCTGCACGTCGCCGTCTTTACCGATTAACGCCCACGAGGGGTAAACGCTGATATTCAGGCTTTGGGCGATGGTGCCGCCGTTGTCGGTAACGACGGGCAGCTTGGGATAGTTCAAACCGGCATACCATTTTTGGAAGTCGCCGTCTTTTTTCTCGTGCAGAAAGCCGGGGGACGCGACGGTAATCAGGTTGGCAGAACCGAATTTTGCATCCTGCGCCCATTTTTCGGTCTGCCCCAGTTCGGACAAACACAAAGGACACCAGCTCGCCCAGAATTTAATCAGGGTCGGTTTGTCTTTTTTCAAGTAAACGCCGGCGGGGCGGTTGTCTGCGGTTTTTAGACTGGACAAAGTATGCGGCACGGTCGCGGCTTCGGCATCTGCGGTTTTGGGCGAACACGCGCCCAGCGCAAACAGGCAGCCGAACTTGGCACAAAGGGAAAAGAAGGTACGGTGTTTCATTTTGATGTTTCCTGTGTGGACGGTTTGTATGATTAGACGTTTGAGATGCCGAAACCTTACAGTCCGGATTTTCAGACAACCTTGCCGCGCAAAATACGCTACAATACGGTCTATTTCAAGTTTCTAAAATTAAAAGGAAAATTCAATGTTCAGCTTCTTCCGTCGTAAGAAAAAACAGGAAACGCCCGCCCAAGGAGAAACCCGCATTCAGGAAACCGCCGCCGAAGCCGCAGGACGCGCCGAAACCGCTGTTTCGCAAACGCTTGAAACAGTTTGGGAAAACACCGCCGAAAAAGCGGAAGAGCTGACGGCGGCAGATGCGATGCCGTCTGAAGCGGCTGAAAAAGCAGCGGAACACCTTGAATCCGTAAAAGAAGCGGTTGTTGAAACCGCCAGCGAGGTTCTTAAACAGGTAAAAGAAACCGTTGCCGAAATGCCGTCTGAAGCTGAGGAAGCGGCTGAAAAAGCAGCGGAACACCTTGAATCCGCAAAAGAAGCCGTTGTTGAAACCGTCGGTGAGGCTGCCGAGCAGGTTCAAGAAACCGTTGCGGAAGCCGTTGCGACAACTGAAGAACACAAGCTCGGTTGGGCGGCGCGTTTGAAACAAGGTCTGACCAAATCGCGCGACAAAATGGCGAAATCGCTGGCGGGCGTGTTCGGCGGCGGACAAATCGACGAGGATTTGTACGAAGAGCTGGAAACCGTGCTGATTACCGGCGATATGGGCATGGAAGCCACCGAATACCTGATGAAAGACGTGCGCGACCGCGTCAGCCTCAAGGGGCTGAAAGACGGCAACGAATTGCGCGGCGCGTTGAAAGAAGCCTTGTACGACCTGATTAAGCCCTTGGAAAAACCATTGGTCTTGCCCGAAACCAAAGAGCCGTTCGTGATTATGCTTGCCGGCATCAACGGCGCGGGCAAAACCACGTCTATCGGCAAACTCGCCAAATATTTCCAAGCGCAGGGCAAATCCGTGTTGCTGGCGGCAGGCGATACTTTCCGCGCCGCCGCGCGTGAGCAGCTTCAGGCTTGGGGCGAACGCAACAACGTAACCGTGATTTCGCAAACCACGGGCGATTCCGCCGCCGTCTGCTTCGATGCCGTCCAAGCCGCCAAAGCGCGCGGCATCGACATCGTGCTTGCCGACACCGCCGGCCGCCTGCCCACGCAGCTTCATTTGATGGAAGAAATCAAAAAAGTGAAACGCGTATTGCAAAAAGCCATGCCCGACGCGCCGCACGAAATCATCGTCGTGCTCGATGCCAATATCGGGCAAAACGCCGTCAACCAAGTCAAAGCCTTTGACGACGCATTGGGGCTGACCGGCTTAATCGTTACCAAACTCGACGGCACGGCAAAAGGCGGCATCCTCGCCGCGCTTGCCTCCGACCGCCCTATCCCCGTCCGCTACATCGGCGTGGGCGAAGGCATAGACGATTTGCGCCCGTTTGACGCGCGCGCGTTTATCGACGCACTGCTGGATTGAGTCGAAATGCCGTCTGAACATGGCAGGCCGGTGTTTTAGGGAGGTGGTGGAATCGGCAGCGGAAATTGGTGGTGTCGGCGGGCTTCAGCCCGCCAATCCATACCAACCCCGCCAACTCACCCACTCCCGCCCCATTCCCAGAAATGCAAACGCACCATCCGCCGCGCCTGACACATTTGCCGTATAAAATACCGAAACCGCCTCATACGGTATTTCACAAACCTTAACACCCGCGCGTAAAAACCGTATAAACCCGAAACCGCCTCCGCCG
Source organism: Neisseria lactamica NS19 (assembly GCA_000193795.2). Classification (GTDB taxonomy): domain Bacteria; phylum Pseudomonadota; class Gammaproteobacteria; order Burkholderiales; family Neisseriaceae; genus Neisseria; species Neisseria lactamica_A. The sequence continues at coordinate 15,230 of AEPI01000008.1, forward strand.
CATCCCCTATAATTTCATCCAATAAAAAACGAGGCACATATCATGGCAAAAAAATTCCCCATATTCCCCAAAAACCCCGAGCGCATCTGCTGGGGTTGCGACAAATATTGCCGCGAAGACGATTTGCAGTGCGGTAACGGCTGCGAGCGCATCCAACACCCCATCGAGCTGGACGGGCGCGACTGGTATAAAAAAGGCGACTGGAGCAACCTCTTGAGCGAGGAGCAGCAAATCGAGCTGGGCTTGAAAGAAGCCCCGAAACCCGCCAAACCCCACATCAAACTCCCCCTTAAAAACAAAACCGCCTGATTTCCCTTTTCCCCGCCTTGCACCTGCCTGCCGAATACGGCGGCCGCACCCTCAACGGTTTAAACCGGCACGGCAACTTTTCCGCGTCATTCCCACGCAGGCGGGAATCCAGTCCGTTCGGTTTCGGTTTTTCCGATAAATTCCTGCCGCGTTTGAGTTTCTAGATTCCCACTTTCGTGGGAATGACGGCGGTCGTGGGAATGACAGGATGCGGGTTTCCGCGCGGACAAATCCGTCATTCCCGCCAAACCCGCGTCATTCCCGCGCAGGCGGGAATCCAGTCCGTTCGGTTTCGGTTTTTCCGATAAATTCCTGCCGCGTTTGAATTTCTAGATTCCCACTTTCGTGGGAATGACGAAAGCAGTGGGAATGGCGGGATTTCTGTTTTTGATTTTTGGTGAAAATGGCGAAACCGTGCAAATGCCGATGCCGTCTGAATCTGTTTCAGGCGGCGTTTTGGGGCTGCCTGTGCGGGATTTGGCGGTAGGCTCGGTAGTAGGGTTCGAGTTGGCGGGCGATGAGTTGGAGCTGCCGGTGGAGGATGTGGCTTTGCGTGCTGCCGCTTTGTGTGCCGAGTGTGTCGAGTTCGCCGCGCAGGCTGTCTAATTCTGTTTGAAAGTTTGCGGCTTCCATATCGGGCAGGTGTCGGAATATCCGGGCGGTGTGTTCCGCGGCCCGGTAAAACTGTGCGTTGAATTCGGGGCTGCACCCTTCGTGCATTTCGCTGCGGTATGCGCCGAGTGCGGAAATGTAGCCGGTCAGGGCGTAGCCGGTTTTGAGGAGGGTGAAGCCGGGTTGCAGGCTGCCGGCGAATTTTTCGGGTTCGCTGCTCATATCGGACAGGGTGCTGCTGAGGGCGGCGGTGTGTTCGTGGGCGCGCCGGCGGGTGATGCGGTATTCGATGTCGTCGCCGGTTTCGCCGGTTTTGAGGCGTTCGGCGATTTTTTGGAGGTATGCGCCGCTGCTGCGGACGGTAAGGTCGGCGGTGCGTTCGAGTGTGAGGTATTTCCAGTCGGGCCACAGGTAGCTGACTGCGGCCCAGGCGAGGGATGCGCCGACTATGGTGTCGATGATGCGGACGGGCAGGAGCGCGTAAACGTCAAAACCGGCAAGCGAGAGGCCGGTCAGTGCCTGGATGGTGATGAAGAAGGTGGAAAAGCTGTATTTGTAGGTGCGGGTGATGAAGAAGAGGGTGGTGCCGGCGACGACAATCCAGAGTTTGGTTTCGACAGACGGGGTGAAGTAGGGGACGAGCGAGCCGACGATTACGCCGAGTATGGTGCCGGCGATGCGTTGGCGGACGCGGCTTTTGGTGGCGGTGTAGTTGGGCTGGCAGACGAAGAGGGCGGTCAGCAGTATCCAGTAGCCGAGGTTGAGGCGGAGGGCTTCGACTATGGTGCAGGCGGCGGCAACGACGAGGGACAGGCGGATGGCGTGGCGGAATACGCCGGATTCGGGGGTGAGGTGCGGAAGGATGGTTTTCCGGATGTTTTTGAGGTTGTCGGTTTCGAGGGCGGCAATGCGGGTGTCGTCCGGACGGTCGTTTTCGGCGGTGCTGCCGCTGTGTTTGAGTTGGCGGAATTGTTGGTCGACGCTGCCGAGGTTGTCGAGCAGGCGGCCGAGGTGGCGGATGTCGGGGCTGCCGTTGCCGTCTGAAAGGAGGCGCAGCGACTGGCGGCAGCCTTCGATGGCGCGTCCGAGGCGTTTGCTGTATGTGTAGTCCTTGCCCGACCGGATGGCTTGGGCGGTGTTGCGGCACGCCTGTCCCTGCATTTCGAGCAGCCGGCGGATGCGGAAGATGATGTCGGTGTTTTTGAATTTTTCGGACATTTCCTGATAATCGACGTGGGCGGAGCTGATGCGTTCGTGTATGTCTTGGGCGGCAAAGTAGTAGCGCAGCATTTTTGCGGTGCGCGGGTGGCGGTGTTTGCCGCGAAGGCGGTAAAACAGGGCGGAACGGCATTGGTTGAAGGCGGTGATGACGTTTGTGTTGATCATGGCGAGGTCGAGGTGGCGGTTGCTTATCCATTCGGCTTCGTCGGGATCGAAAAAGTCGGCTTTGGCTTCGAGGTAGCCGCCGAGCGCGTCGTAGGCGGCGGCGACGCTTTCCTGTATGGGGCGGTGGGGCAGGATGATTTGGAAGAGGAGGATGCAGGTGCTGTACAGTACGGTGCCGCACAGGATCATAAAGGGGTTGGTCAGCCAGTAGGTTTCGGGGGTGTAGGTGAGGGTGGTGTAGGTGGCGACGGCGAGTGTGCCGAATGCGAAGGTGCGGTATTTGAGTCCGAACGCGCCCAGCATCGTGAAGCAGAAGGTCATCAGGGTCATGACTAGGATAAACGGCCATCCTGTGCCGAGGGTGGTTTGCGCCGCGAGGGAGGACAGGGTAAATAGGGCGACGGTGACGATGATGTTTTTCAGACGGCCTGTCAGGCGGTTGTCCAAATCGACCAGACCGCCGGCGATAATGCCGAGTACGAAGGGCATAGCGAGTTTGGGGCTGCCGGTTTGCCATACGATGGCGGCGGCGGCCGAAACGGCGGTAAAGACGGGGAGTGAGGTAAGCAGCAGGGGTTTGAGGGGCGGGGTGTTCATGGTTTGTCCGATCGGGTGTTGTCCGGAAGGGGCGAAGCGATGCCGTCTGAAAACGGCCGGGGTTTTCAGACGGCATTGTGCCGCAGGCGGTCAGGAAACGAGGTTGAGGCCGTTGACCCTGTCGTAAAGGAGTTCGGGCATTTTGCCTTCTTCGTACAGTTGGATGTGCAACCGCAGGTTGTTGGCGGAAACGGACTGGCGCAGGGCTTCTTCGTAACTGATGATGCCGTGGCGGTACAGTTCGAAAAGGTTTTGGTCCATCGTCTGCATTCCGTCGGTCTTGGCGGTTTCCATAATTTTATTGATGTTCATCAGGTCGCCCTTCAGGATGAAGTCTTGGATGGCGGGCGTGTTGATGAGCAAATCGACAACCGCCGTCCTGCCCGTTTTGTCTTTTTTGAGGGCGAGGCGTTGGCAGACGATGCCGGACAGGTTGAGGGCGATGTCGATCAGTATTTGTTTGTGCTGTTCTTTGGGGTAGAAGTTGAGTATGCGTTCGAGCGACTGCGGCGCGGTGTTGGCGTGGAGCGTAAAAATGCACAGGTGGCCGGTTTGGGCGAGCTGCATCGCGTATTCCATATTTTCCCTGCTGCGGACTTCGCCGATGCAGACCACGTCGGGGGACTGGCGCATAGCGTTTTGTACCGCCGTCTGCCAGTTTATGGTGTCGACGCCGATTTCGCGCTGGGTAAAAATGCAGCGGCGCGGTTTGTAGATAAACTCAATCGGGTCTTCGATGGTAACGATGTGGCCGGGCAGGGTTTTGTTGCGGTGTTCGAGCATAGTCGCCATAGTGGTGGATTTGCCCGAACCGGTAGGCCCGACGATAATCAGCAGGCCGCGCGGCGCGACGGCGAGGTCTTTGAGTTTTTCGGGCAGGCCCAATTCCTGCATTTGGGGAATGACGTGGTTGATACGCCGCAAAACCAGCCCCGCGCTGCCTTGGCTGTGGTAGGCGTTGGCGCGGTAGCGCGTGCCGCTGCGCGATTGGACGGAGTAGTTGATTTCGCCGTCGCGCCGGAATATTTCCGATTGTTCGGCGTTCATCGTCGATGCGGCGATGGCGGCGGTTTCCTCGCCCGTCAAAGCCTTTTGCGGCTGCGGGGTCAGGGTGCCGTTGATTTTCAACGAGGGCGGGAATCCTTTGCTGATAAGGATGTCGGACGCGCTTTGCGCTTCTGCGGTTTCGCACAGGCGGTCGAGCAGAGGGTGGAGGTGTGCGCCGATTTCGGCCGGGGTTTCGGATCGGCTTTGTTTTTTTGAGAATACACTTGAACCATTTCGTCCAAGATGTCGTGCAGGTTATTGGTACTCATCGTTAGCTTCTTTTCAGTTTAAGCCTTGCAGTTTGCGGCGGCAGTTTTCAACAGGAAGGCGGACGCTTCCTGTTCGGAACGGTATGCCGTTTAAGCAACCGTGTGTCAGAAACTCATACTTTCGCTGTTTTGCGCGCGTTTGCGTGCGACTTCCGGTGCGATCAGCCCTTGGCGCACCAGCGATTGCAGCGACTGGTCCATCGTCTGCATACCGCTCGCCTGTCCGGTTTGCAGGACGGAGTTGATTTGTGTGATTTTGTTTTCGCGGATGAGGTTGCGGACGGCGGGGTTGGAAATCAGGATTTCGTGCGAGGCGACACGGCCGTTGCCGTCGCGCGTTTTCAGCAGGTTTTGGGAAATGACGGCGGTCAGCGATTCGGACAGCATAGAGCGCACCATTTCTTTTTCCCCGGCCGGGAATACGTCCACGATACGGTCGACGGTTTTTGCCGCGCCGGTCGTGTGCAGCGTACCGAAAACCAAGTGTCCGGTTTCGGCGGCGGTCAGTGCCAAGCCGATGGTTTCGGGGTCGCGCATCTCGCCGACAAGGATAACGTCGGGGTCTTCGCGCAATGCGGAACTCAGCGCATTGGCGAAGCTGAGGGTGTGCTGGTGCAGCTCGCGCTGGTTAATCAGGGATTTTTTGCTTTGGTGGACGAATTCGATCGGGTCTTCGATGGTCAGGATGTGTGCCGGCTGGGTTTCGTTGATGTAGTTGATCATCGCGGCAAGCGTGGTCGATTTGCCCGAACCGGTAGGGCCGGTAACCAAAACCATACCGCGCGGCGATTCTGCGATTTTTTGGAAAATGCGCGGGGCTTTCAATTCTTCCAGCGATAAGACGGTGCTGGGAATGGTGCGGAATACGGCGGCGGGACCGCGGCCGGTGTTGAAGGCGTTGACGCGGAATCGGGCGACGTTGGGCAGTTCGAACGAGAAGTCGACTTCCAAGTTTTGCTGGTAGATTTTCCGCTGGTGGTCGTTCATCACCGAAGTTACCATATTGCCGACTTCCTCAGCGCTCATTTCGGGAAGGTTGATGCGCCGCATATCGCCGTGAACCCGAATCATAGGGGATATGCCCGAACTCAGGTGAAGGTCGGATGCTTTGTTTTTAACGCCGAAGGCGAGTAAGTCGGTAATCTGCATAATGGGATATTGTCCAGTATAATGTTTTAGTTGTTCGGAGGTGTTTCCTACTTCTGAATTTTACTGCCCTGATTCTTGGGATTCAACCATTTAAGCATTTTTACTGGGGGATAATTTATGACGGTTTTGCAGGAGCGTTATCGGGAGGTGTGCGGGCGTATCGGGACGTTGGCGCTGCGGGCGGGCAGGAAGCCGCATTCCGTCAGCCTGATTGCCGTCAGTAAGACTTTCCCTTCAGACGGCATCCGCGAAGTTTACGCCGCCGGGCAGCGTGATTTCGGCGAGAACTATATCCAGGAGTGGTACGGTAAAACGGAAGAATTGGCGGATTTGCCCGACATCGTCTGGCACGTCATCGGCGATGTGCAGTCCAATAAAACCAAATTTGTCGCCGAACGCGCGCATTGGGTGCATACCGTATGCCGTCTGAAAACCGCCGTCCGGCTGAGCGAACAGCGTCCTTCCCCAATGCCGCCTTTACAGGTGTGTATCGAGGTGAATATTGCGGGCGAGGCGGCGAAGCACGGTGTCGCGCCCGAAGAAGCGGTCGCGCTTGCCGTGGAAGTGGCGAAGTTGCCGAATATCGTCGTACGCGGCCTGATGTGCGTCGCCAAAGCCGGCAGCAGCGAAGCGGAGTTGAAGGCGCAATTTCAAACGATGTGCAAACTGCTTGCCGACCTTAATGCGGCGGGCGTTAAGGCGGACGTGCTGTCTATGGGGATGTCGGACGATATGTCTGCCGCCATTGAGTGCGGTGCGACACACGTCCGTATCGGCAGCGCGATTTTCGGGAAAAGGGGATGATGGAAATTCGGGCAATAAAATATACGGCAACGGTTGCGGTACTGGCATTTACGGTTGCAGGCTGTCAGTTGGCAGGTTGGTATAAGTGTTCGTCCCTGTCCGGCTGGTGTAAGCCGAGAAAACCGGCCGCCATCGATTTTTGGGATATTGGCGGCGAGAGTCCGCCGTCTTTAGAGGATTACGAGATACCGCTTTCAGACGGCAATCGTTCCGTCAGGGCAAACGAATATGAATCCGCGCAAAACTCTTACTTTTACAGGAAAATAAGGAAATTTAAAGCCTGCGGGCTGGATTGGCAGACGCGTGACGGCAAACCTTTGATCGAGACGTTCAAACAGGAAGGTTTTGATTGTTTGGAAAAGCAGGGGTTGAGGCGCAACGGTCTGTCCGAGCGCGTCCGATGGTAAAAAATTGGGAATTAATTTAGTAAGGTAATTTTGAATAGGGTAGAAATAATGAATGTTTATTTTCTCGGCGGCGGCAATATGGCGGCGGCCATCGCAGGCGGATTGGTCAAACAAGGGGGATACCGTATCCATATAGCCAACCGTGGCGTGGAAAAGCGCGAACGTTTGAAAAAAGAGTTGGGCGTCGAAACTTCTGAAACCTTGCCGGAGCTTCATTCCGATGATGTTTTAATCCTCGCCGTCAAACCTCAGGATATGGAAATTGCGTGTAAGAATATCCGCACCAACGGCGCATTGGTGCTTTCTGTCGCAGCCGGATTGTCAGTCGATACGCTCAGCCGTTACCTCGGGGGAACACGCCGCATTGTCCGGGTTATGCCGAATACGCCCGGAAAAATCGGGCTGGGCGTATCCGGTATGTTTGCCGAAGCGGAAGTATCGGAAACAGACCGCAAAATTGCCGATCAAATGATGAAATCTGTCGGTTTGACTGTTTGGTCGGATGACGAGGAAAAAATGCACAGCATTACCGGCATCAGCGGCAGCGGGCCGGCTTATGTGTTTTATCTGCTGGACGCATTGCAGAATGCCGCCATTGGTCAGGGTTTTAACGAAGAAGAAGCCCGCGCGCTCAGTTTGGCAACATTCAAAGGCGCAGTTTCTCTTGCCGAGCAGACGGGTGAAGATTTCGGACAGCTTCAAAAAAATGTTACATCCAAAGGAGGGACGACCTATGAGGCTCTGGAAGCCTTCAGACGGCATCGTGTCGCCGAAGCTATAAATGAAGGCGTTTGTGCCTGCGTGCGCCGTTCGCAGGAAATGGAACGGCAATATCAATAATGTAAAGAAAATAAAAAAACAATCCAAAACGTGTTATTATGCGCGTTTTATAAAAACGCCTTAGGCAATAAGCCTTATAAAAATCAAAGGAATAAAGCCACTTTGTGGTGCTTTGTTTTTTTCGGTGAACCGAGAGGACATACATTATGGCAAAGCTGACGGAACAAGATATTTTAAATTGGAACGGGCCGGAAGACGATTATATGAATGACGATCATCTGGCTTTTTTCCGCGAATTGCTGGTAAAAATGCAAGATGAACTCATCGAAAATGCTTCCGCTACGACAGGGCATCTCCAAGAACACGAATCAGCCCCCGATCCGGCCGACCGCGCCACCCAGGAAGAGGAGTATGCATTGGAACTCCGCACCCGAGATCGCGAGCGCAAACTCCTTGGCAAAATACAGGCGACCATCCGCAATATTGACGGGGGCGATTATGGATTCTGTGCCGATATGGGAGAACCTATCGGTCTGAAACGGCTGCTGGCGCGCCCGACCGCCACTTTGTCCGTAGAGGCGCAAGAACGCCGGGAGAGAATGAAAAAACAGTTTGCTGACTGATAGCGGCAAACAAAATGCCGTCTGAAGCCCCGAGTTTCAGACGGCATATTCACAAAGGCGCATCAGTCGGAGGAAGGGATTGTCGGAGGCGGCGCAGCATTTGGCAGAAACAA
>AEPI01000007.1 GCA_000193795.2 Neisseria lactamica NS19
GATTTTTCGGTTACCGGATTCCCGCTTTCGCGGGAATGACGCGGTGGGGCGCGTATGATGCGGCGGGGTTCTGAAATTTTACATTCGGGCAGCGGAAAGGAAAAATCCCTGTCGCATCTGTGCAACACGGCTTGGCGGGCGTAAATGGATAAAACGGCGTTCCCTGCCGCCGCAGGCGGAACGCTGGGATTTTCCGAGGGGTACGGCTGCGGCTATATCACGAAATCCAACAGGTAGAAATCTTCTTTGCCCACGCCGCATTCGGGGCATTTCCAGTCGTCGGGGATGTCTTCAAACTTTGTTCCGGGGGCGATGCCGTGTTCGGGGTCGCCGTGTTCTTCATCGTAAATCCAGCCGCAGGGGCCGCACATATATTGCGCCATTTGTGTTTCCTTGTTTTTTGTATAGTGGATGAACAAAACGTTGCCTCGCCTTGCCGTACCGTCTGCGGCTTCGCCGCCTTGTCCTGATTTTTGTTCATCCGCTATAAATCGGGGTTTGGGCAGATGGTGCGGTATCCGCCCGGTTTTTTTGGGGGTTGGGGGTTTTCTCGATAAATTCCTGTTGCATTGGGGGCTGGATTCCCGCCTACGCGGGAATGACGGTTTAGGGGGTTTCTGTTTTTTCCGATAGATTCCTGTTGCGTTGGGGCTGGATTCACACTTTCGTGGGAATGACGACCCCGCTCCCGCGTCATTCCCGCGCAGGCGGGAATCTAGTCCGTTCGGTTTCTGTTCTTTCCGATAAATTCCTGTGGTTTTTCGGTTACCGGATGCCCGCTTTTGCGGGAATGATGGTTTTGGGGTTTCGGTTTTTCCGATGGATTCCTGTT
>AEPI01000006.1 GCA_000193795.2 Neisseria lactamica NS19
CCCCCCCCGACACCCCCCATCTCATCCGAACATCCCCACGACAGCACCCTATCCCCCTGCATGCTCACCGACTGGACATTCACGTGCTACCACACGCCCGGTAAATCCGAGTATGCCGTGGTGTACGGCACAGTCGTCCAAGATGGTTCAGGACGTTTTACCGCAGGCAGCCGAATCCGCACCTCGCCCGTTACCCTATGGGCGGCACCGCTGGCTCATACGCACAACTCGGTGTATTGCCTGCCGGAAGGTGCAGGCTGCTTTTGCGACCTGCCCGCAACCTTGCAGCCTGCCATCGACTGTTTGGGTATCGATCCTGCCGAAGCGGCCGTTATCCTGCAAAACGCTTTCATGCAGCCTGCACATACCTTGCCTGAAACCGCCTGTTTCGGCGTTCTGGTGATGCGGCCGGCAGGACAGGGCAGCAGTCCGGTCGTCATGGAGCGCCACATCGCCGAATTGTCGTTCTACCCGTTTTGGCGGGACAGCAGCATCGGTTCCGCCCAAAGCCTGATAGACGGGCAAGCCGCCGTGTTTCTGCACGATTGGAACGCATTCTGCCGTCTGTTTATCCGTACTGGTAAACACCGCGGCCAAACCGGCCACACAGGTGACAAATCCGCAGACGACCAATACAGCTATTTCGGCCTGCCGATTATGCATACGTCAGAACAGGATAATGCTCCTGCCATATCGGAAGCCGACATCGCCAAACTACCGTTTTACACCTATTGGCACATCGCCTGCGCTTCCAATGTGCACCGGTTAGCAGACGGCACACGCGTTGTGTCCCTTGCCGATTGGGAAGCCTTCTGCCAACGGTTGGTATTGACCGGCAGATAGGTGGGCAAAAAAGTGCAGGCTGCTTTTTATCGCCCCAACCCTGTTTCAGACGGCCTCTAAAGCAGCCTGCACCTTATTTTTCATTGTCAGATAACCAGAAACCGAGTATCCCATGCCTCAAACCTATTTCACCGCCGACTGGCACTTCTCCCATCCCAGCATCGCCCGATACTGCCCGCAATTCCGCTTGCAAAGCGATAACGCCGACGAGCTGAACGAATACCTGATCGACTGCTGGAACCGCGTCGTTACCCCGCAAGACACTGTGTACAACCTCGGCGATGTCTGCTTTGCAAAAAAGCCCGCACACATCGAAGCCGTGCTGCAACGGCTTAACGGGCAACACCATTTAATCTACGGCAACCACGACTACCTGATTCGGCAAAACGAAGCACATTTCCTCAACACGCGCAAAGCTGACAGCCATCCGTTGCTTTCGTCCGCCAGCCATTACCTGCGGCTCAAACTGCCCGAAATCGGCAATACCGCGATTTTGTGCCACTATCCCTTATACGAATGGGACGGCATCCACCACGGCCTATACCACCTCTACGGCCATCTGCACGACCGCATGGCCGCCGTCAAAGGGCGTGCCCTCAATGTCGGCTGGGATATGCACGGCCGTTTTCTGACCGTACAAGATATTGACAGCTTCCTGCGTGACCTGCCTGCCGTGCAGTATTTCGACGACAAGCAAAACGTTATCGTTGGTAACAGCACGGAAGATGCGGCTGCAAAAGTTCGGGCGAGATTGGCGGCATTGAACCAATGAGCTTTTATTTTAGAAATGAATTTTCAGGTAGCCTTGAATGGTGCAGGCTGAGACCTTTGCAAAATCCCCCCCCCCCAAAATCCCCTAAATTCCC
>AEPI01000005.1 GCA_000193795.2 Neisseria lactamica NS19
TCTGGCCGGACAATACGACGACGACCATACCGCGATTGACCCGACAACGGGAAAATTCAATCCCAACCTGTTACCCGAGCACATTAAAGAAGAGATCAAAGCGCAGACCGGGGCGGTTGCTTCAGTGGTGGGTGCGGCGGGCGGCAGCCTGAACGGCAGCGGCAGCACCAACGGCAACGGCAATGCCCTGTTCAATGCGCAGGTAGGGGGCGTGTTGGGGCAGAATGCGGTGGAGAATAATCTGCTTAACAACGAAGACAGAAAAAAATACGATCTTTTAACAGAGAAAATTCTCAACCATACAGCAAGTAATAAGGAAAAGGCCGAATTTGAGCGGCTGGCTGCTAAAGACCAAGTAAGCAATGAGTTATATAGAAAATATTATTCAGACCTTCATCGAAAAGATGGAAAAAAAGACCTGACAACCCAAGAAGCAGCTAGTTTGCGATCCTATCTAGACATCATCTATGATGATCAGAAAATTCTTGATAGAAAAATTAAGAATGATCTCTATCAAGGTAAAGAAATCTTGAGAAATGGAGAACCTTATTATCCGTTTTGGCTAGCCAAAAGAGATAGAAAAGTCAGAGAACATTGGAATAACTCTTGGAAAGAAATCCAGGATGCCCGAGGAAAGTATAAAACCGGTTTGGCTGCTGTTAAGCATTTCTTTTTATCGGAAGGTCGTCCGATAGGGAAATACGAGAAAGCTTGGAATATCCTTGAAAGGGATAAAGCTTATGCCGATAGTTTTGAAGGCAGAGCAGCAGCCTCCACCGCACAAGGCATTGCTTTAGGTTTGGAATTTACCACTCGAGGACGTTATCTGATGATGGCTATTGGTGGAGCACAAGCCAGTTACGGAACTTATCAAATCACACAGGGAAACCTTGAGCACGGGAAAGCCAATTTCTTTTTAGGTGCCGGAACAATGTTGGGTAGTGTCAGTCTTGGTAGGGCTTCGGTTAAGAAATCTCCGTTGGCAATCCGCGAACCGATTCCGGCCGGATATAACCGACCGCCGACCAGCTTGGATGTTAATGCTGGGCGTATGGCTAATCAATTTTCAACTGCACATCAGAAAGTTACGGATTTAAATATCTTATTTGCCAAACCAAGTAAAACCGTTTCTAATTCAAAAGTAGGTATCCAATGGAATAATGGTATTGGAAAGCAAGGTATGCCATGGGAGAATTATGTTGGTAAAAGCCTTCCCTCGGATGCTCGACTACCAAAGAATTTTAAAACTTTTGATTATTATGACTCCCGTGATGGCTTAGCCATTAGTGCTAAGACATTGGATACACAAACAGCATCAAGGATGCTCAAACCAAGACAAATTTATAGTACTTTAAAAAATTATATTGACAAAGCTGCCAATTTTAAAACTTACTCTCTTTCTAGTGTTAAGTTAAATGCTAATACAATTACTCGGAGAGAGATACATTTAGCTATTCCAGCCCAAACCACTAAAGAACAATGGCAGCAAATCAACAAAGCGATAGAATATGGAAAGACTCATGGTATTAATGTTAAAGTAACGGAGATTAAATAATGGAAGATAAGTGCGAAAATAAATATTTTGCAAGTTTGTATGCAAATGAAAAAGCGTTCATTGTGCAAACAGAATCCGGATTTAGGTTGTTAATGTTAGACACCTTATTCCCACCTCATATTTTGTTTCCGGATGTCGATAACAATCTGCTTGGTCAAGCTGTTTTCCAGGCATTAAAAAATAGTCGAACTTTTGAATATGGGAGTAAAGAATATAAAAATTTTTTCGATCCGGTACAAAGAGTTCAACGCTATAACCAATGGGTTGATCATATACGAGAAACACTGGGGTATAAAACCAAATTAGCTTTTTTTAGAAAGATGATGATGTGCAGCATTAAAATGGATAGCAAGGAAATCGTAATTTCCCCCAATAAACATATCAGATCGGATGCGTGGGAAGGCATTGATGGAAAAGATATAATCATACCCGTTGACAGAAACTACTCGGAAATTGGACAAGGAGCAAAACAAGCTCTAAGTTATTGTAAGTAAGTATATACGTAGTGCATAGGCCTGTTCCCACAACATACTTTT
>AEPI01000004.1 GCA_000193795.2 Neisseria lactamica NS19
TACCCGGCCGCACGTTCGGCAGCAACGGCGGCGCTGCCGCCGGCAAGCGGGTCGGCGCCGTTGGCGTAGGCCAAGGCCGCGCCGAGCATAAAGTGGCCGATTGCTTGCGCGGCTTCGTTTTTGTTTTCACCGTGGCCGAAGCGCTTGCCGATGGCGGCTGCGGCATACGGCGCCAACGTATTGGCGGCCAGCTGTAAATCACCCTGGCCGCCCAGGGCGCCGGTAATCAGGGTTTCGGCGGCGCTAAGCGCACGGCTTTTGCTGCCGCCTATGCCCCAGCTTCGGGCTTCCCGGTAGGCTTGGGCGTAGGCGGGGGAATGGGCCAGCATCTCCTGCTGCCGTTGTGCGTCGCTCAGGCTGAGATAGTGTTCGTAGCTGCCGTCGTTTCGCTCTTTCAGGCTGCCTTCGTGGGCGGCCTGTTGTTTTTCCAGCTCTTCGGCTGCCGCTTTGGCACGGTTGCCCCTATAGGTGCCGACGGCACTGTGGATGGCGGCAGTCGATTGGGCGACGGTTTGCTGTTTGTCGAGTAGGTTTTGCAGATCGGGAACGCTGTCGGCACCGTGATGGGCAGTGGCCGAATCGGTATGGATGCCGAGTGCGCGGGCGCTGGTGGCTTGGCCGCCGATGGTGATGTTGCCTTCGCTGAGCAGCGAGCGGGTATAACCTTGGCTGCCGCCGCTTTCATGCTGCGGCAGGGTGGGGCTGTAGTTGAGGCCTTTATTCATGTTCTGGCCGGCGGTTTGGGACGCACGGCCGAAGGCGCTTTGATTGAAGCCGTCGCTGCCTTTCAGGCTGCCGCCATAACCGGCACCGATACCCATGCTGCCGGAGCTGTAGCTGCTTTCGTTGCGGATGTCTTCAAAGCTGAAACTGCGGGCGGTGAGTTCGTTGTGGTCTTTATCTGCGGCAGAAGCGATGGCGCCGCCTTTGAGCCGGACACTGTCGGCTGTGATGTGGTAGCCGCCTTCGCCGGCAAAGAGGCCGCTCTGGCTGCCGACGCTGCGGCTGTGGCCGCTGGCTTTGCTTTGGTTATAGTTGCCGGATACGCTCCATGCGGTACCGAGCGCGACTTGGGCGTGGATGCCGCCGCCGCTTTGTTTGCTCTCCTGTTCGACAGTGTCCTGCGGGCTTTCGATGTGCAGTGTGCCGCCGACTTCGGCGTCGATGCGTTTGGCATGGGCTTGGGCACCGTTCAGCACGGTATTGCCCTTGCTGCTGAGCTGCAGTTTGTCTGATTGCAGCAGGGTGTTTTGATGGGTTTGGCTGTCCGAACGGTTTTTGCCTTTGCCGTAGGCGGCTTCGGCGTAGATATAGACGCCGGTTTGGGCACCGACGGAAACCCCGACGCCGACCTGTACGCCGGCATTGCGGTTTTTGCCGTCCTGATGTTGGTTGTCTTGGACCGACTGCAGCCGGATGTCGCGTGCGGAATCGAGGCGGATGGTGTCGCCCGCAGTAATGTTGCTGCCTTGGACGGTAATGTCGCCCTCGCGGCTGCGGATATTGATGTCGCCGCCGGCTTTCAGGCTGCTTTGCCGGCTTTGGCGGTAGTTTTGGTTTTGCTCTTTGCCGGCGGTTTTAAAGCCGAAGCCGGCTTCAACGGACAAGAGGACGGCGCCCTGCTGTCCGGTTTGGTTTTTGACGGCGTCGGCCGCT
>AEPI01000003.1 GCA_000193795.2 Neisseria lactamica NS19
GTTTGGGGGGTGTCTGAAATCGGAGCGGTCGTTTTGCCCTCTCCCACGGGAGAGGGAGTAGATGTCGGGATGTCGAGGATGTTGTGGGCGGGATCGAAGGCGAAGGTTTCGCTGCGGCCGCTTTGGCTGTTGCGGGCTTCCTGAATCCGTCCGATTTTGTCGTAAACGTAATGAAGGACGCCGCTTCTTTGGTCGGCGCTTTGGATCAGGTTGCCGGCTTTGTCGTAGGCGTAGCGGCGGTTGACGGCGCCGCCGGCCAACGGGTTTTGTTTGCCGTGATGCGTTTGTGTGCCGCTGCGGACGGTACGCTGGCTTTTCAGACGACCCATGGGGTCGTAGTCGTACAGGCTGCTGATGCTGCCCTGTGTCCTTTGGATTTCTCGGTGCAGTTTGTCGCGTCCGATGTCGCTGACGACTTCGCCGTCAAGGCTGATTTGGTGCAGGTGTCCGCTGCCGTAGTACAGGTAATCGATATGGCGGCCGTCGGGCAGGATGGTGCGGATGCGGTTGCCCAATGGGTCGTATTGATAGCCTACGATGGCGCTTTGGCCGTTGTGGACGGTGGTTTCGCCGATGAGTCGGTCGAGTTCGTCGTAGGCAAGTTCGACGCTGCCGTGTCGGTTGCGGGCTTTGGTCAGATTGCCGGTAACGGGGTCGTAGTCGAAACGGGTGCGGCTGATGCCTTCGTCTTTGCTTTGTCCGTTGCGGCCGGAGACTTTGCGGCTTTGTTTTTCGATCAGTTGGCCGAGGTTGTTGCGTTTGAACCGATGGATGTGCCAAGTCTCGGGTCGGTC
>AEPI01000002.1 GCA_000193795.2 Neisseria lactamica NS19
AACTGCTAATGAGATTGTTAAAGAGCAAATGTTTTTAAAGAGCAAATGTTTCAGACGGCCTCAAAGAACGGATGGAGGTCGTTTGAAAAGCGGAAACCGCGTACATACTTTCTGCACACACACTACGTCGGGATTGGAGGTTTCATGCGGACTAAAGTTTTCTAAGTAAACTTTGACTAAATTAAAAAAACGTGTGCATACCCGAAGATAAACATCTCACCTGTGAAATAAGCTTTGCTATGGTAGCTTCCCTCGTTTGGGCTTAATAAAGTCATTTATACTTAAATTATGGTCATTCATGAATGTATCTAATAAATCATCCAAAGAGACGAATTTGTAACCATCGTGGTTAGCAGTTTTTAAAACATTCATGAGACTGGCGCTTACTATTAATATATTATGCAATATAGTGTCATTTAACTGAAATAAATCATATCCCATATCAGTGAAATTTATTTTAGAGGGTAAAATGGTTCCCATCTCTCCTATTTGGAAAACAGAAGTTCGGTTATCAAAAAATTGCTTGTTTTTGAATGCAACAAGCTTATAAGCTTTTTCTTCAGCTACGCTTTGACTAGAAATTGCAACAATTACAGGAATGGAAATATGAGGAGCAATTCTGTATTTATTGAGTAGACTCCAACATTCTTGTGAAAAAAGATGAGCCGATTCAAAGTAATAATCAAAATTTAATTTTCGTTTTTTCCATAAGTTCAGATATATTTTTTCTTGATTAATTTGAAAAATCTCTTTGCTCATATCTACTGAATGAAATGATTCACTTTTAGGATTTATCATGTCAGTAGAAAACAAACCAAGCATCTTTCCCGAGCAACTTTTACTTTCATAATCTACTAGCATTGCATAAAAATTATCCATAAGAAATGACTCCTTTAAATCTTTATTACATAATAACCAAAATTAATTCATTCTATTTTTCTGACTATTGCATGTAGTAACCTGCGGGACATTTCCTGCCCAAATCCGCCTTCTTAATTCAATTTGCAGCCATCGGGCGTTGTAGCCGTAGCTGGTGGTGTAACCGGCGGGATCGGTGATGCTGACGAGGTTGCCGCGTCCGTCGTAGGTATAGGCGGTAATCCTGCCTGCGGGATCGTTGACGGCAACCGGCAGGTTGAGGGTTTCGTGGTAGTCGATTTGGGTGCTGCTGCCGTCCGGCGCGGTGATGGCGATGACGTTGCCTT
>AEPI01000001.1 GCA_000193795.2 Neisseria lactamica NS19
AATCACGACACCCTCGACCGGCTCGTCTGCTTTACCGACTGTACCGGCGAAACCACCCGTTTCGGTTATACCGAATACGGCGATCTCGAAACCGTTACCGATGCGCTGGGCCATACCACCCGCCACCACTACGACGCAGCAGGCAACCCCGTCCGTACCGACTATCCCGACGGCAGTCACGAAACCTTCGAATACGACCGCCTCAACCGTCTGACCGCCCACATCGACGGACTCGGTGCCAAAACCGCCTACGAACTCGCGGCGGACGGACTGCCGCTCAAACGCACCAACGCACTGGGCCATACCTTCGCCTACGCCTACGACAAAGCCCGCCGTCTGACCGTCCTCACCAACGAAAACGGCGAAACCTACCGTCTCGATTACGACCGAACCGACAACCTGATCCAAGAAACCGGCTGGGACGGCAAAATCACCGCCTACGGCTACGATGCCGCCGGACAACTGGTGCAACAGACCGAATACGGCCAAAGCACCGA